>DATFCX010000026.1:0-7158 GCA_035252585.1 Gaiellaceae bacterium | reverse complement strand
CCGCCTCCGCCGCCGCCTCCGCGGTGGCCGGCTCCGGGGGCGCGGTCTCGGCTGCGGCCGGTTCGGGCGCGGTCTCCTGCGCCGGAGCCGCTCCGCCTCCGCTGCCGCCGATCTGGCCCAGCTTCGTGCCGACGTCGACCGTCTCGCCCTCCTGGACGAGGATCTGCGTCAGCGTGCCGGAGGCCGGGCTCGGCACCTCGGTGTCGACCTTGTCCGTCGAGATCTCGAGCAGCGGCTCGTCGGCCTCGATCTGCTCGCCTTCCTGCTTCAGCCAGCGTGTGATCGTCCCCTCCGAGACGGACACGCCCATCTGCGGCATCACGACGTCGACTGCGGTCTCCGTTGCCATGGGCTCCTTCCCCCTAGTACTCCGCGAGCTCGCGCAGCCCGGCGACGACGTCGTCGACCTGCGGGATGAATGCCTTCTCGAGGCCCGGCGAGAACGGGACGGGCGTGTCGGGCGCGGCGAGCCGCTTGACGGGCGCGTCGAGGTCCTCGAACGCCTCCTCTGCGATCGTCGCGGCGATCTCGCCCCCGAAGCCGCCGCTGCGCGTGTCCTCGTGCAGGACGAGCACCTTCGACGTCTTCCGCACCGACTCGAGCACCGACGCCTTGTCCCACGGCATGACGGTGCGCAGGTCGACGATCTCGACCGAGACGCCGTCGGACTCGAGCTGCTGCGCCGCCTCGTCGGCGGTGTAGACCATCGCGCCCCAGGTGATCACCGACACGTCGTCGCCCTCGCGATGGACGCGCGCCTTGCCCAGCGGCGTCACGTAGCGCTCCTCCGGCACCTCGCCCTTGATGCGCCGGTAGAGATGCTTGTGCTCGAAGTAGAGGACCGGATTCGGATCCTCGATCGCGCTGATCAACAGCCCCTTCGCATCCTCGGGCGTCGCGGGGCACACGCATTTCAGGCCCGGGATGTGCGCGAACGACGACTCCGGGTTCTGGGAGTGGAACGGCCCGCCGGAGAAACCGCCGCCCGACGGGAGGCGGATGACCATCGGCACCGGGGTGCCCGCGCGCCAGCGCTGCTTCGCGGCGACGGTGACGAGGTGGTCCCACGCGCACGAGATGAAGTCGGCGAACTGCATCTCCGCGACCGGGCGCAGGCCCATGATCGCGGCGCCCGTGCAGCCGCCGACGATGGCCGTCTCGGCGAGCGGCGCGTCGATCACGCGCCAGGGCCCGAACTCCTCCTGGAAGCCGAGCGAGACCTTGAACGCGCCGCCGTAGACGCCGACGTCCTCGCCGATCAGGAAGACGCGCCTGTCGCGCCGCATCTCCGTGCGGAGCCCGTCCGAGATCGCCTGGAGGTAGGTCAGCTCTGCCATTACTTGTGATGCGGGGTGTCGAGATCCTCGGACGAGGCGTAGACGCCGTCCGTGAGCCTGGCCGGATCGGGTTGCGGCGACTCCTCGGCGCGCTCGAGTGCGGCGGCGAGCTGGCGCTTGACGCCGGCGGCGATCTCGTCCTCCTCCTCGTCCGTGAGGTCGGCGTTGTCGCGCAGCCAGGTACGGAAGCGCTCGATCGGGTCGTTCTCGGCCCAGCGCTCGAAGAGCGGCTTCGGGACGTAGAAGGCGTCGTCGTGAACCGCGTGGCCTTCCATGCGCAGCGTCAGGCACTCGAGCAGCGTCGGGCCGCCGCCCGCGCGCGCCTTGTCGATGGCGCGCTTGGCCTCGCGGTAGACGGCGAGGACGTCGGTTCCGTCCACGACGACTCCCTCGAAGCCGTAGGACTCGGCGCGGTCGGCGACGTGCTCCGTGGCGAACTCGAGGTGGGTCGGCGTCGAGTACGCCCACTGGTTGTTGTCGCAGACGAAGACGACGGGAAGCTTGCGTGTGCCCGCGAAGGTCATCGACTCGTGCGCGTCGCCGCGCGCCGAGGCTCCCTCGCCGAACCAGCCGACGGCCACGCGCGGCTCCTCCCGGATCCGGAAGGCGAGTGCGCACCCGGTGGCGACCGGGAGCATGGCCGGGAGGTGGCTGACCATCGCGATCAGCCCGAGCTGGGAATCGGCCATATGGACGTTTCCGTCACGGCCGTGGGTCGGGCCGTCCTGGCGTCCCATGTACTGCGCGAAGATCCGCCACGGCTCGACGCCGCGCGTGATGTGGACGCCCATGTCGCGGTGGAGCGGCGTCCCCACGTCCTCCGGGCCCATCGCCGTCGCGACGCCGACCGACGCGGCCTCGTTGCCGCGGCCCGTGTAGAAGGAGCCCGGAATCTTGCCCTGGCGGTAGAGGATGTGGCCGCGCTCCTCGACGCCCCGCGTGACGAGCATGTTGCGGTAGACGGTGAGGAGGTCCTCGCGGTCGAGACCCGCCTCGCGTACCTCGTGGAGGGAACCGACCGGCCCTGCCTCTCTAGCGATCGCCATCGGCAGAAATCTAACGATCCCAGCTGAAGGCATCGCCGATCTGCCGCAGGCGCTCGCGAGTCGCCTCGTCGCAGAGCGCACCCTCGACCCCCGCCTCGTACGCGGCGCGGGGGGAGACTCCCAGCGAGGCGGCCGCTTCGTAGTCGCGGGTGAGATCGGTGTCGAACATGGCCGGATCGTCGGTCGAGATAGAGCAGTGCACGCCGGCCGCGACGAGTTGCGGGAGCGGGTGCTCCTCGAGCGAGCGGACGGCGCTGGTGCGGAGGTTCGAGAGGGGGCACACGTCGAGCACCGTGCCACGGCCGGCGAGCTCGGCCACGAGACCGGAATCCTCGACCGAGCGGATGCCGTGACGTAGCCGGTCCGCCCCGAGTGCGTCGAGTGCGCCACGCACCGAGGCCGGGCCGGCGACCTCGCCCGCATGGGGCACCGACCCCAGGCCGAGCGACTCGGCGAGCGTGAACGCGGGCTCGTACGGCTCCGGCGGGTAATCCGCCTCGAGCCCGCCGAGGCCGACGGCGACCACCCCTCGCTCGCGGTACTTCGCCGAGTAGCGGACGACCTGCTCGGCCTGCTCGGACGTCGCGCCGCGGTAGATGTCGGGTGTCAGCCGCACCTCGACGCCGTGTCGCTCGCGCGCCTCCTCCGCCCCGTCGCAGTAGCCGCTGAAGATCGCGTCCCAGTCGACGCCTCGCGCCACGCGCTCCGCCGGGGAGAAGATCGCCTCGAGATAGACGGCTCCGTGCGACGCGGCCTCGGCAGCGTAATCGGTGACCACCTGACGGAAGTCCTCGGCGGTTCGGAGCGCGTTCGTCGTGAGGATCCACACCTCGATGAAGTGCACGAAGTCTCGGAACCGGTAGAGCGACTCCAGGTCGTCGGGGAGCGCGTAGTCGTTCCGCTTCGCAATCGCGCGAAGCGTGTCCGGGCGCACCGTTCCCTCGAGGTGGACGTGGAGCTCGATCTTGGGGAACGGCATGGACACGCGGCTCATCGCGCGGGATGATCGCAGCGCCGAGACCAAGGAGGTGCGTGATGGCAGCGATCGAGCAGAGCGTCGAGATTGCGAGACCGCCCGACGAGGTCTTCGCCTACATCGACGACTTTCGCCGGCACGGCGAGTGGCAGGACGGTCTCGTCGTCGACGACGTGACCGGTGACGGCGGGGTCGGCACCCTCGTCAGGGAGCGCCGCCGGATGGGCAGCCGCGAGATGACCGTCGAGTGGGAGGTCACGGCGAAGGACCCGCCTCACAGCTTCGCATTCCGGGGAACGGGCGGTCCGCTGCGTCCTGTCGGCCGAGGAAGTCTAGAGTCGCTCGACGGTGGCTCGCGGACGCGACTCGACTTCTCGCTCGACTTCGAGCCGCACGGGATCGGCTTCGTCTTACGGCCGCTCGCGCGCAGGCAGGCGCGGAAGAGCATTCCGAGGGATCACGCGAAGCTCAAGGAGATCCTCGAGCGCCGCGGCGACTAGCCCGCGGCGCAGTGCGCTGCATAGAAATCGAAATACCGGCGCATGTGCGAGTGCCAGTAGCCGTCGTCGTGCCCGCCCGGCCAGACGTGCAGCTGGGCGTGGATCTCGTGCGCGTAGTGGACGGCAGCCGCGCGGAACGGGTCCTTGGTGCCGACGTCGATCCAGACGGGCGCGGAGTAATCCGGCGGGTGGTTGACGATGTCGTGCCGGGCGTAGTCCTCGGCGTCGTCGAACGCGCCCGCCGCGCTGTCGGCGCCGCTGAACCAGAGCGCGGGCGAGTGGCCGCCGACGGCGCAGAAGTGTCCCGCGGCACCGAGCAGCAAGGCGCCGTAGCCGCCCATCGAGATCCCGCCGATCGCGACGCGTCCGTGCCGCGGGACGATCTCGCGCAGCACCATCGAGCCCCACTTGCCGTCGGCGCGGTCGTGCCAGTAGCTGTGGTCGCCGCCGTCCGGCAGGAGGACGACGGGCGCGCGGCGGCCGAGCGAGTGGAGCGCGTCAAAGAAGGACTGGCTGAGGAAGCTCGACGGCGGCGCGCTGCGGCCGTGCAGCAGGACGAGCGTCCAGCCGCCGGGATGCGGCGGCACGACGCGGATCTCGTGCAGGTCGGCGTGGACGTACCGGCTGTGCAGGACGTAGTGCTCGATCCGCGCGCCACGTGTCGTCCAGTAGCCGCGAATCAGGTCACGGACGACGACGTACGCCGCGACGGCCAGGACGGCGGCCACGGCTAAGGTCAGGACGTGTCGAAAGCGGCGGACTGGTTGCGGGAGGAGCGTCGGAAGGTCCTCGGAGACTGGGTCGCATTCTGCCTTGGTTGCGGCGCGGCGCACCGCTGGTTCGAGGAGTTCGAGGCCGAGGTGCCGGCCACCTGCCCGCAGTGTGGCGGCGAGCTGCTCCGCCGCTGCCGGGCGTGCGGCGCGCCGTTCTCGTCTCTCGCCGTCGTCGACTGCGAGGGATGCGGCGAGCCCGTGCGTCCGAACGAGCTCTTCGGCTCGAAGATCCGACGTGGCTGAGTGGTACGTCCGCAACGTCGCGGACAACGCGTGGGGGGTGAACGAGAAGTTCGGCGCGGAGAGCTTCCTCGTCCCACACGGCGGCCCGTGCGCGATGGTCACCGTCGGCGCTCGCGGCGACGAGCATTCGATCCTCTATCCCCGTGGCGAGACCGCGCTCGCGCACGGCGCGGGCGTCGAGGAGGAGACGGACTCCGTGGACGAGGCGTACGCGCCGTTTCCGGAGTGGGACTCCCGCCGTCCGGCCGCATGGGACTCGCTCCCCTGGAGCCGCGCGGGATGACGTCTAACCCGGGCGGCAACGAGCAGCTCACGGCGCTCGCGCGACTCGCGCGCACGGCGGAGGCGCTCCGCGCGCGCTACTCGGGCCTCGGGGTGCGGCTCGGCGCCGTCGCCGTCACGCTCGTCGCCGGCACGGCGGTGGCGGTGGCGACCCTGCCGGGGGCCGACCATTTGCAGGACCGGATGACGGTCCGGGTCGGGCTCGATCCCGGCTAGGCGGGCGCTCCCACCGTGAGCCCGTGCCGCTCGGCGAGCGCAGGGATGGTCGAGAAGTCGATCTCGAGCTCGTAGCGCGCCGCGATCTCCTGCACCCCTGCATCGTCGCCGGCCGCGAGGACCGGAGCCAGCTCGCGGAAGTAGCGCTCGAAACCGCCGGGCGAGATGATCTCGAGGAAGCGCAGCGGCTCGTCTCCGGCGTTCCAGAACGTGTGCTCCTGCCCCCGCGGTTTCCGCACGAGCTCTCCCGGGCCGGCCTCGACCACCTCGTCACCGAGCTGCGCGCCGAGCCGTCCCTCGAGGACGTACGAGTACTCGTCCTCGTTCGCGTGCCGGTGCAGGGGAGCGCCGAGCGCGCGCGGTGGGAGCGTGTGCTCGACGAGCGCGAAGCTTCCGCCGGTCGACTGGCTCGCGAGGAGAAAGTGGACGCCCAGGTCGAAGAGGTGGACTGTGTCGGTGTGAGCGCTCACGCCGCTCTCCTTTCGTTGTACATACCGTATAACGGAATCCATATCAGATCGGTGTACACTCTGTAAAGCGAAATGACGCGCAGGTACGAGCTCAGGCAACGGGCCGACCGGGTGGAGGAGACACGGCGCCGGATCGTGGAGGCGACCGTCGACCTCCACCTGACGCGCGGGCCGGCGGCGACGCAGATCGCCGAGGTAGCCCGACGGGCCGGCGTGCAGCGACGGACCGTCTACAACCACTTCCCCGACGACGCCGCGCTCTTCGCCGCGTGCTCGGAGCACTGGCGCACCCGGCATCCGCCTCCCGACCCTGCCGGCTGGAGCGACCTGCGCCAGGGTCTGCGGGAGCTGTACGCCTGGTACCGGGAGACCGAGCCGATGACGGCGAACGTCCTCCGCGACGCCGAGGTTCTCCCCTCGCTGCGCCGCGTGCTCGAGTCGGGGTTCGAGGTGTACCTCGAGGCGGCGCGCAGCGTGCTCGTCCGGGGGCTGCGGCCCAGCCTCCGGGTCGAGGCGGCGATTCGCCTCGTCACCGGCTTCCACGGCTGGCGGGCACTCGCCCCGCTCGGCCACGAGGAGGCTGTCGAGCTCGCCGCGGAATTCCTCGAACGCGCGGAGGCTAGAAGAGATCGCCCTCGCGGAAGCCGGGCACGACCGGCCCGCTCATGATCTGCGAGAAGCGGATCACCGTGACGAGGTCGTCCCGGCCCACCTCGCGGTTGTAGAGCTGGCCGAGGAAGTTCCCCATCTCGTCGGTGCGGCGGATCTCCGGGTTGTCGTGCTCGATCTCCCGCGGCGACAGCTCGCCCAGCTTCTTCACCTCGACCTTGTCGATCACCGCGTCGAAGACGTGCTCGCGCGGGCTGAAGCGGACGCCGCACAGCACGCGCACGACCATGCCCTTCTTGTACTTGCCGGACTTGTCGCCGAGGCGGATCGTGGCCGACTTCCGTCCGGATCGCAGCTGGTCGGCGACGAGCGGCGAGTAGAAGTTGAGGGCGTACACCGTGGCGGGGAGTCTGCCAGCTACGACGCGGACCGTTGGACGTGCGCGCTCGTGAGCTCGTCGGGCGACGCGCAGCCGAGGAGACACAGCGCGAGCGCGAGCTCGTCCCGCAGGAGCTCGAGGACGTGCCGCACGCCTTCCTCGCCCGCAGCCGCGAGCCCGAAGACCGGCGCGCGGCGAGGAGGGCGCGCGGCACGTCCTCTCGCTCCTCCGCGACGAGCTCGAGCTCGCACTTGCGCTGCTCGGCTGCACCTCCGTCGACCAGGTCGGGCGAAGTCACGTCGAACCCACGGTCCCCTATGATCTTCC
>DATFCX010000025.1:0-18763 GCA_035252585.1 Gaiellaceae bacterium | reverse complement strand
CTCCCTCGGCGGCATCGTCGTCTCGCAGTCGCTGCGCGTCGGCGGCGACGAGATGGACGAGGCGATCATCAACCACATCAAGCGCGACTACAAGCTCCTGATCGGCCAGCAGACGGCGGAGGAGATCAAGCTCGAGATCGGCTCGGCGTGGGACCTGCGCGAGGAGCTCCAGGCCGAGGTGCGCGGCCGCGACATGCTCACCGGCCTGCCCAAGACCGTGATCCTCACCTCGGAGGAGATCCGCCGCGCGCTGGACGAGCCGGTCACGCAGATCATCGAGGCGATCAAGTCGACGCTCGACAAGACGCCGCCGGAGCTGGCCGCCGACATCATGGATCGCGGGATCGTCCTCGCAGGCGGCGGCTCGCTCCTCACCGGGCTCGACGAGCGGCTCCGGCATGAGACCCAGATGCCGGTTCATCTCGCCGAGAGCCCGCTTACGTGCGTCGCCGTCGGCTCGGGCCGGAGCCTCGAGGAGTTCGAGGCCATCCACCGCAGCAACAAGGCACGCTCCCGCAACGGGAGGCGTTACTAGCGGTTCGGTCGCTCGCGGTGCAGCCGCGAGCCGGATACCGCGGTAACCTGTCTTGGTGGCTCCACCAAGTCGCAGCGCGCGCGCGGCGGTGCTCGCGTCGTCCGTCCAGCGCTCGAAGCCGACCCCGTATCCCTCGAAGGCTCGCAGCGCGCTCATCCGCCGGGCGGTGGTCGTCGTCCTGATCCTCGTCGCGCTGACGCTGATCACGATCTCGTTCCGCTCGCCCAGCTCGGGAGCGCTCCACGGCCTGCAGGGCGCGGGCTCGACCGCGTTGCGCCCCTTCCAGATCGCCGCGACCCGGGTCGCGCAGCCGTTCCGCGACGGCTACGACTACCTCTCGAGCCTGGCGAGCGCGAAGTCTCAGAACGAGCGCCTCAAGAAGCAGTACAGACAGGTGCGGGCCCAAGCGATCGCGAACGCAGCGGCCACGGCAAAGCTGGCGCAGGTCGAGAAGCTCCTCCACTTCGTGCAGGGGCCGCGCTTCCCGCCGGGCTACCGCGCGATCAGCACCTGGGTCATCGCACCGCCGAGCGGGCCGTTTTCGCACACGCTCACGATCGAAGCCGGATCGTCCAACGGTGTCCGGCTCAACTCACCGGTAGTGAGTGACGGCGGGCTCGTCGGGATCGTGTCGGACGTCCATCCGAGCACGGCGAGGGTGACGTTGCTCACCGACGTCGTCGTCTGGGCGTACGACCCGCGTACCGGGGTGCGTGGGCCAGTCCAAGCCGGACCGGGGGCGGGGACGCTGCAGCTCGCCGAGGTCTCGAAGCAGAAGGTCGTGCACAAGAACGACACGCTCGTGACCGCCGGAACGCGCAGCAAGCGCTATCCGGACCTCTACCCGTACGGCATCCCGATCGGCCGGGTGGCGTCGGTCGGCGCGACCGACACTGCGACGTTCCTCCAGGTGCAGGTGCAGCCGTTCGCGAACCTCGAATCGCTCGAAGCGGTCGCGGTGCTCGTCCCGAAGAATCCACGCCGATGACGCTGCTCGACGGCGTCAAGGCCGCCGCCCTGCTGTTCGTGGCGGCGATCGCGCAGGCCTCGGTCTTTGCCGAGGCGCACGTCTTCGGCGCCGTCCCCGACGTCCTCCTCGTCTCACTCGTGGCGTTCGCCCTGCTCCGCGGCAGCGTCTCCGGCGCCGTCGGCGGCTTCTTCGCCGGGCTGATCGTCGACACGGCCACGCTCGGCACGCTCGGCCTCACGTCGCTCGTGCTAACGCTCGCGGGCTACTGGATCGGCCGCTACGGCGAGACGACCGGCCGCGATCGCGCGCATGCGCCGTTCCTCTCCGTCGCCGTCGTCACCGTCCTCTACCAGGTCGGGCTGCTCGTCGTGCACTTCGTGCTCGGAGAGAGCGCGCCCGCGGGAGCGGTCGTGCGCAGCCTCGTGCCCGCGATCGTGCTCAACCTCATCCTCACCGCCCCGCTCTACGCGCTCGTGCGGCGGCTGCTGCGGCCCGTCGAGCGGGAGGAGCTGACTGCGGAGGTGCAGCTCCTTGGCTAGCACCACGACGCGGCCGCCGGCGCGGCTCCGGTCGCTGCGCGCGCGCCCGGAGGAGCCGGACGCGGAGGCGCCCGCAGTCGAGGCCTACCGCATGACGCCGAAGCTCGCGCGCCGCGTCGCGCTGCTAGGAGGCCTCGTCGTGATCGGCTTCGCAGCTCTCCTGATGCGGCTATGGGCGCTGCAGGTGCTCTCCGGGGCGCACTACGCCGCCCAGGCGCAGGCCAACCAGGTGCGTACGGTTCGCGTCCAGGCGCCGCGCGGGCCGATCGTCGACCGGAACGGGAACATCCTCGTCTCGAACCAGCCCATCACCTCGGTCGAGCTCTCGCCGTCCGGGATGCCTAAGACCTACGCACGGCGCGTCGCAGAGCTCCGCAGGCTCTCGCACGTCGCGCGCGTCCCGGTCCGCCGCCTGAGGAAGCTGATCCTGCAGCGGCGAAACGCGGGAGACATGCTCGATCCGATCGTCGTCCGCACCGAGGCGACTGGTCCTATGCTCACGTACCTCCAGGAGCGCGCCGCCCAGTTCCCGGGCCTGACGCTGGCGCGGAGCTACATCCGCCGCTATCCATACGGACAGCTCGCCGCGCAGCTCCTGGGGTACGACGGCCAGAACACCCACTCGGCCGGCCAGGTGATCGGTCTGACCGGAATCGAGTCGGCGTTCAACTCGTATCTGCGCGGCATTCCCGGGACGGCCCGCGTCCGTGTCGATTCCCTCGGCCGGCCGCGCAGCGCCAGGCTCCTGACGACGCCGCCGACGCCCGGACAGACGGTGCGCTTGACGATCGACGCGCGGCTGCAGATCGCCGCCCAGAACGCCCTCCAGTACGGCATCCAGCAGGCCCACAACAACGGCCAGTGGGCCGCCGACGGGGGAGCGATCGTGGCGCTGAGCCCGAAGAACGGCTCGATCCTCGCGCTCGCTTCCGCGCCGTCGTACGACCCGTCCGTCTACAGCGGACGCGTGACGAATCACAAGCTCGCCGCGCAGGGGCTCACGAACGGGACCGCTCTCGCCCGCAACCACCCGGCCATCGACCGCGCCGTCGACGGGACGTATCCGCCCGGCTCGACCTTCAAGCCGCTCACCGCCATCGCGGCCCTCCAGGAGCACCTGATCAACCCGTACAAGCTCTATCCCTGCACCGGCACGTACACCGCTCCGGAGGACACGTCCCACCACGTCTTCCACAACTGGGACCGCTTCGTCTTCGAGGGGATGAACCTCCCGACCGCGATCGCCCGCTCGTGCGACACGTACTTCTACGCGGTCGGGAACAAGTTCTTCCTGCTGCCGAAGGGCCGCGGCCAGCCGATCCAGCGCTGGGCGCGCGCGTTCGGCTTCGGGAAGAGGAGCGGAGTCGACCTGGGGCCGCAGGCGCGGGGGCTCGTGCCGACGATCGCGTACAAGCAGCACAGGTTCACGAGGCAATCCGACCCGACGAACTGGCGGGTCGACCGCATCTGGAAGCCGGGCGACTCGCTCAACCTCTCGATCGGTCAGGGCGACCTGACGGTCACGCCGCTCCAGATGGCCCGCTTCTACGCGGCGATCGCGAACGGCGGGAAGCTCGTGACCCCGCACATCCTGCGGGACGTCGAGAACCCGAACGGCACGATCGTGCCGACCAACCCTCCGGCGGCTCCCACGCCTGTCCCCGGTCTCGATCCGGCCAACCTCAAGGTCGTGCAGCAGGGACTCCTCATGGGGACGCACGACCCCAACGGCACCTCGTTCGCCGTCTTCGGCGACTTCCCGTTTCCGATCGCGGGCAAGACCGGCACGGCGCAGAAGCTCGTCCACCTCCCGGGCTTCAGTGGAGAGCAGGACCAGTCGTGGTGGTGCGGCTATGGTCCCGCGAACGACGCGAAGCTCGTGGTCTGCGCCGTGATCGAGAACGGCGGCGAGGGCGGTTCTGCGGCCGCGCCGGCCGCGGAGCGAGTCTTCGCGAAGTTCTTCAACGTCCCTCCGGCCCCCCAGGCAGCGCCCATTCACTCCGACTGATGCTCGAGTACGCGGGATCACAACGGGCAGGGCTCCGCGCCGAACGCGACGCGCCGCGCCTGCTGGCCGTCGTCCGTTCCCTCGACTGGCTCCTGCTCGTGGGCGTGGCGGCGCTCGTCGTCGTCGGGCTCTGGGGCATCGCCGGCGTGACGAAGTTCAACCCCACGGGCGATCCGAGCTACTACCTCAACCGCCAGATCCTCTACGCCTGCGTCGGAGCTGTGGTGCTCGTCGCCGCGGCGCTCGTGGATCCGGATCTCTACCGGCGCTACTGGCGCGCGATCTTCGTCGGGACGGCCGTCGTCATCGCCTTCGTCCTGCTGGTCGGGCATGCGGCGCACGGGTCGACGCGCTGGATCAGCCTGGGCTTCTTCACCTTCCAGCCGTCGGAGTTCGGGAAGCTCCTGTTCGTCCTCGCCCTCGCGGGGATGCTCGTCGAGCGGCAGCGCGCAAACAGCTCTTGGGGGACGACGCTCCGGGTCGTCGGGCTCGGGCTCGTGCCGGTCGTGCTCGTCTTCGCCCAGCCCGACCTCGGCACGGCGCTCGTCTACCTCGCGGCCCTCGGCGCGATGCTGTTCGTCTCCGGTGTGCCCTGGCGGCACCTCGCGGTGCTCGGAGCCCTCGTCGTGGTCGTCGTGGTCGGCATCCTCTGGGCAGGCCCGGCGGCCGGCGTCACCGTGCTCAAGAGCTATCAGCAGCAGCGCTTGACCTGCTTCACGCATCCGACGACGTGCTCGGTCGACGCACGGTACAACCTCGAGCAGTCCAAGGCGGCGATCGGCTCGGGACAGATCCGCGGCCGCGGCCCGAACGGCTCGAGTCAGGTCAAGCTCGGCTTCCTGCCGGAGAGCGGGACCGACTTCGTCTTCGCGGGCTTCGCGGAGCAACGCGGCTTCGTCGGAGCGGCGCTCCTGCTCGGGCTCTACCTCCTCGTGCTCTGGCGCGGCCTGCGCGTGGTCACCGTCGCGCGCGATCTCTTCTCGGCGGTCGTCGCGGGCGGCGTCGTGGTCGCGCTGCTCTTCCAGATCTTCGTCAACGTCGGCATGACGATGGGAATCGCGCCGATCACCGGCATTCCCTTGCCGTTCGTCAGCGTCGGCGGCTCGTCGCTGATCGCGAACCTCGCGGCCATGGGGGTGCTGCTCGCGATCCACGCCCGCGGCCGCGTCGCGCGCTACTCGCGGCGCCGCTGATGCGCATCCACGCGCTTCGAGCTCGCCTCTAAGCGGCGGCGGGGCGGAGCCTCTCGCGGCGCGCCTTGATGGCGCGCAGGCGCTGCTTGAGGCGGGACCACGCCCAGGGCTCGATCTCGTGGTAGCGGGTCTCCGACTGGCTCCGGGTCGCCTCGAGGTACTCGAACCAGGCATCCGCCTCCTCGATCAGCAGGAGCTCTTCCGCCTCGCGCATTGCCACCACCATTCACCTCCCGGTCGGGGATGGCCGGATCGTAGGTCCGGGCTCGGACGGACCCCGGGGAGGGCGATTGCTACCCTGGGCCCGTAGGCCATGCCAAGCCTTTTCATTGACAACGAGCGCGCGCGCACCTCTCACGGGGTCGCAGCCGCGCGCTCCCACGAAGGAGCTCTTACTTGCCCTGGTTCCGTTTCCGGAAGAAGCAATCTTCCGCCGACCAACGTTCCTCTGACGAGCTCGAGGCCAAGCCTCAGCCAGATCTGACCGAGACGGCCGCCGACGCGGCCGACACCGAACCCACCGATCCGACCAAGCCGAAGCGCCGTCGCGGCAGCCGCGGCGGGCGTGGACGCAAGAAGCCCGGCTCCGGCTCCGCCTCTCCCACGGGCGCGACTGCGCCCGAGCGAAAGCAGAAAGCCGAGGCGAAGCAGCCACAGCGGCGCGAGCTCTCCCAGCGGCAGGAGCGGCGCCGCGACCAGTCGACGCGCCGTCGCCGGGAGCCGCAGCGCCGCGCGCCGCTTCCCGCCGCCAAGCGCGAGCTGCTCGTCGCCGTCGACGTCGGCGAGCGCGACGTCGCCGTGCTCGAGGACGGCCGCGTCGCCGAGGTCTACCTCGAGCGGCCCGAGCGCCGCTCGATCGCCGGCAACGTCTACCTCGGCCGGGTCGACAACGTCCTCCCCGGGATGGAGGCCGCCTTCGTCGAGATCGGCCTCGAGAAGAACGGCTTCCTCTACGTCGACGAGATCGTCCGCCCCGAGCTCGAGAAGGGTCACGGACGCAAGATCCAGGACCTCGTCTCTCGCGGCCAGAACATCCTCGTCCAGGCCGTCAAGGACCCGATGAAGACGAAGGGCGCGCGGTTGACGACGCAGATCTCGCTGCCGGGCCGGTTCGTCGTCTTCGTCCCGCAGGGAGAGGGGCTCGGCGTGTCGCGCCGGCTCGACGACGACGAGCGCATCCGGTTGAAGGACATCCTCAAGCGGCTGGACGTCACGGAGGGCGGCGTGATCGTTCGCACCGCCGCCGAAGGCGCGTCCGAGGAGGACATCGAGCGTGACCTCGTCTTCCTGCAGCGGCTCTGGAAGTCGATCCAGGCGAAGGCGAAGAACGCGAAGGCGCCGGAGCTGATCTACCAGGAGGCGGAACTGCCGCTGCGCGTCATCCGCGACCTCTTCACCGACGACTTCGAGAAGGCCTACGTCGACGACGAGCGCACCTACCGGCGAATCGTCGGCTACCTGAAGAAGACGTCGCCGCACATGGTCGAGCGGGTCGTCCGGTACAAGGAGAAGACGCCGCTCATGGAGGCGTTCGGCGTCGAGCAGGAGATCAAGTCGACGCTCGTCCGCCGCGTCGATCTTCCGTCCGGCGGCTACCTCGTCTTCGACTACGCGGAGGCGTTCACCGTCATCGACGTGAACACCGGCCGCTACGTCGGCGGCCGCGGCAAGAACGCCGGCGGCCGGCTCGAGGACACGATCACGAAGAACAATCTCGAGGCCGTCAAGGAGGTCGTGCGCCAGCTGCGGCTGCGCGACATCGGCGGGATCATCGTCATCGACTTCATCGACATGGCCAACCCGAAGAACCGGGCGACCGTCGAGGAGGCGCTGCGGACGGAGCTCGAGCGCGACCGGACGAAGACGTACGTCGTCGAGATCTCGCCGCTCGGCCTCGTGGAGATGACGCGCCAGAACGTGACGGACGGCCCGCGCGAGGTGATGACGCGCAAGTGTCCCACCTGCGGCGGCGACGGCATCGTCTACTCCGAGGCTTCCGCGGCGATCGACGTCGAACGGCGGCTGCGCTCGCTGGCCGCAGGCTCGCGCGCACAGGCATTCCGCGTCGAGCTCGCCGATCCGATCGCGAGCGCGCTCGTCGGCCCCGGCGCCCGGCGGCTGGTCGAGCTGGAGGCGGTGACGAAGAAGCGGTTCTTCCTCGAGGGCAAGACGGACACGCACCTCGACCACTTCGTCGTGCTGGGCGAGGGCAAGCTCGCCGACCTGGCGCCGCCGGCGCCCGTGAGCGAAGACGCCGAGGTCATGTTGCAGCTCGTCGAGGTCGACCGCTACGACGGCGCCGCCGCCGTGGGCAAGCTCGACGGGCTCGACGTCGTCGTCGCCGACGCGGCAGCGCAGGTCGGCAAGCGGATCAAGGTGCGCGTCGAGCGCGTGCTCGACGGCCGCGCCTACGGCGTCGCGATGCGGAAGACTAAGGAGGCGCCGGAGCCGCTGACGGCCGAGGGCGAGGCCGAGAAGCCGACGCGGAAGCCGCCCGCCCGGAAGGGCGCGGTCGCGAAGGAGGAGAAGCCGGCGGAGGCCGAGACGGAGGTGCCGGTGACCGTGGCCGAGCCGGAAGCCGAGGCCGAGGGGACTCCGGAGGCGGAAGCCGAGGAAGCTGCGAAGCCGAAGAAGAAGACGCGCCGCGGCTCGCGTGGCGGTCGCAGGCGCAAGAAGCCGGCGGGTGCGGAAACAGCCGCCGCAGCCGTCGACTCCGACGGTGCATCCGAGGATCCGGAACCGCCGCGGGCCGTGACGATCCACGTTCCCGGCGAGGATCTCGGCCGCGACGGCAAGGCCGAGCCGGCCGAGGAGGCGCCTGCATCCGAGCCTGAGGCGGCAGACGAGCCGACGACGGCCGAGGGCGAGGAGGCCCCGAAGCCGAAGAAGAAGACGCGCCGCGGCTCCCGCGGCGGCCGCAACCGGAAGAAGAAGCCGGCGGCGGCGTCGGCGTCCCAGAACGGTTCCGAGGGAGCCGAGGAAGCCGAGAAGTCGGCGGACGTGGAGGAATCCCCGTCGGGCGACGGCGAGTTCGAGTACGTGCCGATGTCCGAATGGGCCGACGAGCTCGAAACCGGGGGTTAGCTACACTTCCGCCGTCGCGGGCGCAAGGCCCGCGTTTCCACGCCATGAGCTCCTACGCGATCATCAGTCTCGGCGGCAAGCAGTACCGCGTCCACGAGGGCGAGCGGCTGCTCGTCGACCGCCTGCGCGCGGACGAGGGCGCGACGGTCGAGCCGCGCGTGCTGCTCGTCGGCGGCGACGGCACACCGGATCTCGCGCCGTCCACGACCGTGACCGCGCGCGTCGTGGGGCACGAGCTGGGCGAGAAGATCCGGATCGGCAAGTACCGGCGACGCACCGGCTACAAGAGGCACGCCGGCCATCGCAGCCACCTGACTCGGATCGAGATCGAGTCGATCGGAGCGGTTGCGAAGCGGGCGCCGAAGAAGGAGGCGACCGCGTCGAAGAAGTCGGAAGCTGCGCCCGAGGCGAAGGCCGAAGCGGCGCTTCCGGAGGGGTACGCCTCGATGACCATCGCGCAGCTGTCGGAGGCTGCGGGTGGCTGGAGTCGCGAGCAGGTCGAGGCGGCGCTCGAGCACGAGCGCTCCGGCAAGTCGCGCAAGGGCGCGCTCTCGGCCCTGGAATCGGCACTGGAGGAGAAGCAGTAATGGCACACAAGAAGGGACTCGGCTCGTCGCGGAACGGCCGCGACTCGAACCCGAAGATGCTCGGCGTGAAGCTCTTTGCCGGCCAGGACGTTTCGGCGGGGATGATCCTCGTCCGCCAGCGCGGCACGCGCTTCCGCCCCGGCCCGGGTGCCGGGATCGGCAAGGACGACACGATCTTCGCGATGCGCGACGGCAGGGTCGCATTCCGGACGAGCGGCGAGCGCCGCTTCATTTCGGTCGTCGACGCCGAATAGCTCTTCCGCGAGACCGCGCCTAAGAGGACACGGCTTCGGCGGGCATGCGGCGCTGCGGCTCGCTAGTAACAGACTGTTACTAGCTGCGGTCCGGAGCCGTTCTGCTCCATGTCGAGGCCGGCCGAACGGGCCACGTCCCCGCAAGTAACAGACTGTTACAAGCCGAGTACCGTTCCCGCATGTTCCACGATCGCGCGCGACTGACGGTCATCGCCGGCAAGGGCGGCGACGGATCGATCCATTTCCGGCGGGAGAAGTACGTCCCCCGTGGCGGGCCCGACGGCGGTGACGGCGGTGACGGCGGTGACGTCGTGGTCGTCGCCGACTCGCGGCGTCGCGACCTTTCCGGCTTCCGGGCGAACCAGAAGCTTCGCGCGGGTCGCGGCGGCGTCGGCGGCGGCCGCCTCTCGAACGGCTCGCGAGGAGCGGACGCGGTGCTCGGAGTCCCCGTCGGCACGCAGATCTTCGAGGGCGAGGAGCTCGTGGCCGATCTCGCCCACCCGGACGCGCGCGTCGTCGTCGCGGCAGGTGGGGCCGGAGGTCGCGGCAACAAGCACTTCGCCGGGCCGAGGCGCCAGACCCCGCGCTTCGCCGAGGTCGGCCTCCCCGGCGAGGAGCGGGAGATCGAGCTCCGCCTCAAGCTCCTCGCCGACGCCGCGCTCGTCGGTCTCCCGAATGCCGGCAAGTCGTCTCTGCTGACCCGGATCTCGAACGCGCGGCCGAAGGTCGCGGAGTACCCGTTCACGACGCTGTCGCCGGTGCTGGGGACGGTCGAGGCTGCGGACGGACGACAGCTGGTCGTGGCCGACGTGCCGGGTCTGATCGAGGGTGCGAGCGAGGGCGTCGGACTCGGGCACGAGTTCCTCGCGCACCTCGAGCGCGCCCGCGTTCTCGTGCACGTGATCGACTCGGCCGAGGACGAAGCCGACGAGCGCTGGCGCACGATCGACGCGGAGCTGGCCGCCTATGGTGCCGGGCTCGACGAACGACCGCAGGTCGTCGTCCTCAACAAGATCGACCTCCGTCCGGAACAACCGGGCTTCGGTGTAGAGGACGAGCGGATCCTCCGCGTCCTTCGCGTCTCCGCGGCCACCGGCGAGGGTCTCGACGAATTTCCCCGAACGCTTTTCGACCTCGTCCCGCAGGACCGGAGAGAGGAGCCGTCCGAGCCCGCCGACGAGATCGTCGACTTCCTCGTCTACCGGCCGCGACCCGCGAAGCGGGCGTTTCGGGTCTACCGCACCGAGCGCGGCTTCCGCGTCACGGGCACGCCGCCGGCGGAGGCCGAGCTCGAGGCGATCCTCCGGGCGGCCGGGGCGAGGACGGGCGACGAGGTCGAGGTGGGGGAGGAGCTGCTCGAGTGGGAGTAGTGCTGTTCGGCGGCTCGTTCGACCCGCCGCATCTCGGCCACGTCGCGGTAGCCGACGCCGCGAGAGAGCACTTCGCCGTCGAGCGGCTCGTCGTTCTAGTGGCCGAGCGTCCCGCGTATCGCACGGTGAAGGCCTCGGCCGAGGACCGCCTTGCGCTCGCCGGCGCCGCCTTCCCCGCCGACGAGGTCCGGCTCGACCCCCATCCGCGCACCGTCGAGCTGCTCCGCGCCGAACGCTTCGACGATCCGGTGTTCGTGATCGGCGCGGACCAGTTCCGCAGCTTCCTCTCCTGGAGCGAGCCGGCGGAGGTGCTCGAGCGAACGCAGATCGCGGTCGCCACCCGTCCCGGCTTTCCGCAGCCCGAGCTCGACGAGGTGCTCGGACAGCTCGAGCGCCCGGAGCGCGTCGTCTTCTTCGAGATCGAGCCGCACCCGGGCGCCTCGACCGCCGTCCGCGCCCGGGCCGCGGCCGGAGAGCCGCTCGACGCGCTGGTTCCGCCCGCCGTCGCGCAGCTCGTGGCCGAGCGCGGGCTTTACCGTTCGTGAACCGGAGATACACTGGAAGACAGCGACCCGAGGACACGAAGACACACTGACCTCACTCGAACAGGCCCGCCGTATTGCCGCTCTCGCCCTCGAGAAGCTGGCCGAGGACGTGGTCATCCTCGACATGCGGCCCGAGTGCACGTTCACGGACTACTTCGTGATCGCGACGGGACGCAACCCGCGTCAGACCGCGTCGATCTGGGACGAGGTGCACGCGCGGATGAAGCAGGACGAGCTGCTCCTTCCCCGGAGCGTCGACGGGACGCGCGAGGGCGCCTGGATCGTGGCGGACTACCTCGACGTCGTCCTCCACGTGTTCACGCCGGACGCGCGCGAGTACTACCGGCTCGAGGAGCTCTGGAGCGACGTGCCGGCCGTCGACGTCGACGCCGCCGCCGTCTAGGCCAGACCGCTCCGCGTCAGGACGATGCTGCCGGTCTGGCTTGGCAGCCCATGGACGAGCTTGCCGCCGAGATGGACGTCGAGGTTCCACGGCGCTCCGATGTCGATCCAGACCGGCCCGCTCGTGAGCGCGACCGGGAGCGTCTGTCCCTCCGCAAGCGTGTTCTCGTAGAGGAGGGCTCCGGAGGCGTTGGCCTTGCGCACCTCGAGCCAGCAGTCCCCGCGAGCGGCGACGAGCGTGGCCCGGCCGGGAAGCGCCGACGTGGAGACGTGCTTCTTCTTGTGCGTCTTCCTCGGTGTCGTATGCCGCGAGGCGGTCGTGGTGTGGCCGGTCGTCTGGCCGGTCGTCGTCTCCTGCGCGCCCTGCTTCCCGCCCGAAGAGCCGCTGAGCTGCCAGGCCGTGAAGCCCGCGACGATCGCGACGATCACGGCGACGGCGACCAGCGGGCGGAGGAACCCGACGCCGCCCACGCGGCTGTTCCTCCGTGCGAACCGCTCCGGCACGAGCTGAGGCTGCTCGTCGGGGTGCGCGAAGCGGCTGTTGTACTCCTCGACGTAGAGGCTCCCGTCGAGGCCGAGATAGTCGGCGTACGTGCGGAGGAACCCCTTGACGTACGCGTCGCCCGGCAGGAGCTCCCACCGCTCTTCCTCGAGCGCCTGGAGGTAGCGGTCGCGGATCCGGATCGCCTTCTGGACGTCGGCGGGCGTGAGCCCTCGCTTCAGGCGGGCCTCGCGCAGGCTCCCACCGATCTCGAACATGCCGCATTGTCACGGATCCCGGCCGGACCCGCCAATGTCGCTTACGTGAGCGCGGGCTTCCTCCGCGCCGCGCGGGCGAGATCCGTCAGCTCGGCAAGCGCGCCTGCGGCCTCGGCCGCGTCGCGGTCGCGCAGTGTTGCGTGGACGGCTCGCCCGGCGGTGTCCACGTGGACGCTCGCAAGCCGCAGTCTGCGCTGCACCGGCCCCTGCACGTGACGAAGGCTCTGCACCTTCTCGAGCGGGACCCAGCAACTGACCCGGCGCAGGCGGCCGCTCGTCGTCGCGACGTAGGTCTCGGTCCGGCGCCAGCTGAGCGCGGGGTACCGAAACGGGCTCTTCCAGAACACGCGCCGCGGCGGCGGTGACAGCCCCCGCGGCCGGTCGGGCACGAGCCGGTCGACGAGTCCGAGCGCGACCGCGCGCTTTCCCACCGGGAGCAGCGTCCTCAGCTGACCGCGCTGAGCCTCGCCCTCGCCCTTCTTCTTCTGCCGGCCGGCGACGTCGACCTCGAGCCGGCACCAGCCGAGCGGCCGCCACAGGACGGGCTCGACCAGCCGCACCGCCTGCACGCGGCCGGGGCGGATCACCTCCGCCGTCAACGCCACCAGACCGCCGCGCAGGTGCAGGCCGTCGGCGCCTTCGGCGACGGTCAGCCGGTATTGCTGGTTGAAGCGGCGCCAGAGGACGGTGGCCATGCTGAGCAGCCAGACGAACCCGCTGCCTCCGAGGACGCCGGACACGGTGCCGGGCGAGACGACGAAGCCTACGACCAGGCCCGCGAGGATCGCGATCAGCCAGCCGCTCTCCAGGATGATCGCCGCGACGAGCGGACCGGTCGACACCACCGTGAGGATCTCCTCCTCCGGTGCGGGCCCGGCCTCCGCCTCGTCGGGCGGCACCTCCCCGACACGCGCTCCGCGGGCCAGCGCGAGCAGCTCGTCGCGTAGCGGCTCGACCTCGTGCTCTGCGACGTAGGCCAGCCGCGCTGTCCCACCGCTCGCCCCCGCCAGGCGCAGCCGAAGCTCGGCGACGCGGAACATCCGGGCGAGCCCGGGCCGGACGACGTCGATCGCCTGCACCTGCGCCAGCGGGAACCGCAGCGACTGCCGGCGGAGGAGACCGGTCTCGATGCGCAGGTCGTCGTCCTCGATCCGCCACCGCGTGACGAGCCAGGAGACGAAGCCGCCGAGGGCGAGGACCGTGATGATGACCAGCTGAGGCGTCGCGTTGCTGAACGTGTCGCGCCCGAAGGCGATCGGCAAGAGCAGGAAGGCGATCGCGATCGTCGCTCTCCCGCCGCGCACCACCGGCGAGAGGGGGTGCAGCCGCTGCCAGCCCTCCGGCGGTCCGGCGCTCACAGGCCGGCCGCCTGCGTCTCGCCGAGCTCCGCCAGGCGATCGCGCAGGCGGGCCGCCTCCTCTCGTTCCAGCCCGGGGATGCGTGCGTCGGTGGCCGCGGCCGCCGTGTGCAGTCGCACGGTCGCGAGGCCGAAGGCGCGCTCGAGGGGGCCGGCCGTCACGTCGATGAACTGCATCCGCCCGTACGGCACGACCGACAGGCGGGCGAACATCACGCCGCGCCGGACGAGCAGGTCGTCGGCCCGTTCCGCGTATCCCCACGATCCGTACCGCCGGTCCACGAAGCGCCAGAGCAGCGCGGCGGCGACGATCGCGGCGCCGGCGAGGACGTACGCCACCGCGGATCCGGAGAGCGCACCAGCGATCCCCAGCACGACCACGACGAGGAGGGCAGGTGCCGCCACCTCCAGCCGGCGCAACGTCAGGAGCTGCCGCGCGGGCGTCCGCCACTCTTCCGTCACAACACCCACCGCGAGTGGACCCAGCCGGGCTCGAACCGGCGACCTTCGCGCTGCCAGCGCGACGCTCTCCCAGCTGAGCTATGGGCCCCTGGGACGATCCAGTGTAGCCGCCTACACTCGAAGCCATGAGCCACGAGAGTCACGAGAGCGCCGAGATCCTCCTGCGCGGCTACCACGCGTTCATCGACGGCGACCTCGAGGCGATCGAGTCGATGCTCGACCCTGACGTCGAGTGGGTGGCGTCCGGGGAGTCGGACGCGGTCGTCATCAGCCGCGACCGCGTCCTCGAGGTCGTCGCCGAGCGCGCCGCCGAGAACTACCACGTCGTGGTCGACCGCGCGATCGGGCTCGCCGACCGCGTCGTGGTGAGCATGCGCTTCTCGCGGATCGAGCTCGACCCGTCCGACGAGCGGCCGCTGCAGAGCCGGCGCTCGTACCTCCTCGGCCGCTGGGCCGCCGTCGTCCATGTCCGCGACGGCCGTGTCGTGCGGGTCGAGGAGCACCCGCACCTCGAGTCGGCTCTCGAGGCTGCGGAGCTCGAGGCTGAGTAGCTACAATTTCGATACCTACTACAGCCTGGAGTGTGAGTCTGCCTTGACCGATCTGTTGCTCGTCCCGCTCGAGGACACCGTCGTCTTCCCGGGCATGAACGTCACCCTCACGGTCGACGTCGGCGACGAGGACCGCGTCGTGCTCGTCCCGCGGCACGAAAGCGAGTACGCCGCCGTCGGCACCGTCGCCGAGGTCACCGACCACGTCCGTATCCCCGGCGGCGTCCGGGCGGTCAGCCTCGAGGGCCTGCATCGCGGCGTCATCGGCGCCGCCCACAGCGACTCGCTCGGCCGTCTGCGCGCCGAGGTCGAGGAGCAGCCGGACGAGAACCCGCCGCCCGTGCAGACGCGCGACCTCGAGCGCGAGTATCGCGCCGTCGTCGAGGAGATCCTCGATCTGCGCGGTGCCGACGACCGCGTCCGCGAGTTCCTGCGGGCGATCACCGAGGCGGGCGCGCTCGCCGACACGTGCGCCTACGCGCCCGACATCACCTTCGCGCAGCGGGTCGAGCTGCTCGAGACGGTCGACGTCGTCGAGCGGCTCAAGCGCGCCCTCGAGCTCCAGCGCGAGCGGCTCGCCGAGCTGCAGGTGCGGCGCCGCATCCGCGACGACGTCGAGGAGGGCGCGCAGAAGCAGCAGCGCGAGTGGTTCCTGCGGCAGCAGATGAACTCGATCCGCAAGGAGCTCGGCGAGGACGAAGGCTCGATCGTCGAGGAGTACCAGGCGAAGATCGCGGAGGCCGGGATGCCCGAGGACGTGCGTGCGCACGCCGAACGCGAGCTGCGCCGTCTCGAGACGATGGGCGACGCGAGCGGCGAGGCCTCGATGATCCGCACGTATCTCGACTGGCTCATCGCCGTGCCGTGGTCGAAGCGGAGCGACGAGACGCTCGATCCGCGGGGCGCCAGGGAGGTGCTCGACGCCGATCACGCCGGCCTCGAGGACGTCAAGGACCGCATCGTCGAGTACCTCGCCGTGCGCAAGCTCCGCCAGGACCGCGGGATCCCGAACGACAAGCGGTCCGGGGCGATCCTGACCCTCATCGGCCCGCCCGGCACGGGCAAGACCTCGATCGGCGAGTCGGTCGCGCGGGCGCTCAACCGCGAGTTCGTGCGGATGTCGCTGGGCGGCGTCCGCGACGAGGCGGAGATCCGCGGCCACCGGCGGACCTACATCGGCTCGCTGCCGGGGCGGCTCGTCCGCGCGCTGCGCGATGCCGGGACGATGAACCCGGTCATCCTCCTCGACGAGGTGGACAAGGTCGGGGCCGACTGGCGAGGCGATCCGTCCGCGGCGCTGCTCGAGGTGCTCGACCCGGCGCAGAACCACTCCTTCCGCGACCACTACCTCGACGTCGAGCTCGACCTCTCCGAGGTTTTCTTCATCGCGACCGCGAACGTCGCCGACACGATTCCCGGCCCGCTCCTCGACCGGATGGAGGTCATCCGCTTCGACGGCTACACGGCCGACGAGAAGACGGCGATCGCGCGCGGCTATCTCTGGCCGCGGCAGGTCGAGCGAAACGGGCTCCGCGAGGACGAGGTCTCCGTGTCGGACGACACGATCCAGCTTGTAGTCTCCGAGTACACGCGCGAAGCGGGCGTCCGGCAGCTCGAGCGCGAGCTCGGCACCCTGCTGCGCAAGACCGCGACCCGCATCGCCTCGGGCCAGGTCGAGGCGCCGGTCGAGATCGACGTCGACGTCGTGCGCGACGCGCTCGGCCGCCAGAAGTTCTTCCAGGAGGCGGCGGAGCGGACGGCGGTCCCCGGCGTCGCGACCGGCCTCGCCGTGACCGGCACGGGCGGCGACGTCCTGTTCGTCGAGGCGACGTCGATGGACGGCCCGAACGGCGAGCTCGTCCTCACCGGCCAGCTGGGCGACGTGATGAAGGAGTCGGCGCGCATCGCGCTCTCGTATGTCCGCTCGCATGCGGACGAGCTCGAAATCGATCCGGACGTGTTCAAGAACCGGTCGTTCCATGTGCACGTCCCGGCGGGCGCGATCCCGAAGGACGGCCCGAGCGCGGGAATCACGATGACGACGGCGCTCGCGTCGCTCCTGTCGGGACGCCCGGTGAAGCACACGGTCGGGATGACCGGCGAGGTGACGCTGCAGGGTCGCGTGTTGCCGATCGGCGGCCTGAAGCAGAAGGTGCTCGCGGCCCACGCCGCCGGGCTCACCGACGTGATCATCCCGGAGCGAAACCGCGCCGACCTCGACGACGTGCCGGAGGACGTGCGCGAGGCCATGCGCTTCCACCCGGTGATGACGCTCGGCGAGGTGCTCGAGCAGGCGCTCGAGGCGAAGCCGAAGCCGAGCCTCCACGCCGTCTAGGGGATCGGATGCGCTGCCGTTCCTGCCGGCCGCTGCCCGAGGAGGTCGCCCGCGCGGCGGATCTCCTCGGTCGGCGCTGGGCGCTCGCGATCCTGTGGGCCGCGGCCGAGGCCGGCGCCGTCCGCTTCAACGAGTTCAAGCAGACGCTCGAGGGGATTCCGCCGCGGACGCTCGCCGCGCGGCTCGGGGAGCTCGAGGAAGCGGGAGTGCTCGAGCGGCGGGTCTTCGACACGCGGCCGCCGCACGTCGAGTATCGGCTGACCGAGGCGGGCCGGAGGCTGCGCTACGTGGTCGAGGCGCTGAACGCCTGGGCCGCGTCGGCCTGACCAGGCGAGCCCTGTCCCGGTGCCAGGCACCGAGACATGGCCCAGGCGGACGCGTCGGGGCTTCGGGAAGGGCTAAACGACGGCGTTCCGGCCGCACTGGACATGTCCTGGTGCCTGGCACCGGGGCATGTCCAGAGCAGCGAGGGCCAGAGCAGCGCGCAGTTCCTTTCCGCGGCGGAGGAGCGTCTCAGGCCGGCGCCAGCGCGGCGATCTCGCGCTCGCGTGCGAGGCGTTCGAGCGCCTGGGTCTCGATCTGGCGCACTCGTTCGCGCGTCAGGCCCATCTCGCGGCCGATCGTCTCGAGCGACATCGGATCGCGGTCGCCGTTCAGGCCGTAGCGGAGCTTGATCACCTGCTGCTCGCGCTCCGGCAGGTTCGCGACCGCGGCGCGCAGCAGGTGCTCGCTCAGGCCGACGACGACCTCCTCCTCGACGTCGCTCTTGTCGGTGGCGACGATGTCGCCGAAGGCGGTGTCTCCGTCGTCGCCGAGGGGCTTGTCGAGGCTCGCTACCGCCCGGGCCGCTCGGCGCACCTCGCGCACGTGCTTGAGGGACAGCTTCGCCTTCTTGGCCACCTCTTCGTCCGTCGGCGGCCGCTCGAGCTGGAGAGTCAGCTCCCGCTCGGCGCGCGCGATCTTCTGCTCGCGCTCGACGATGTGCACGGGGATCCGGATCGTGCGGGACTTGTTGGCGACGCCTCGTTGCACTGCCTGGCGGATCCACCAGGTGGCGTACGTCGAGAACTTGTAGCCGCGGCGCCAGTCGAACTTCTCCACGGCGCGGATCAGCCCGATGATTCCCTCCTGGATCAGGTCGAGCAGCGACAGCCCGTGTCCCTGGTACTTCTTCGCGATCGAGACCACGAGTCGGAGGTTCGAGTTGATCATCCGGTCCTTCGCCCGTCCGTCGCCCCGCTCGATCAGCTTGGCGAGCTCCACCTCCTCGGCGGCGGTCAGCAGCGGGTAGCGGCCGGCCTCGTTGAGGAACAGCTGCAGCGAATCGGTCGTCATCGCGGCGACGGACTCGTTCGAGAAACGCGTCTCGGTGACGTCCGGCAGGCTGCAGTCGTCGGTGAGCTCGATCCCGTGCTCCTCGAACTGCTCGTAGAGGGACGAAACCTCCTCGTCGTCGAGGTCGAGCTCGGTCAGGAGCTGCGTGAACGCCGAGAGGTTTACGCAGCCGGTCTCCTCGGCGTGTTCCATCAGGGCGCGAAGTTGGTCGTGGCTCATGGCGTTGCTATTGCCGCGGCTTTCGGATCGGTAACGCGCTTGAGTTTTGGACGGCCCTGCCGGGTAAACTCAGGAGGGTGAAGGCGCCGGACACGCTCTGGGAGCTGTTCTTCCTCATGGTGATCCTCAAGATCCCCATCGCATATCTCTGTTACGTGGTTTGGTTTGCGATCAAGGCGGAGCCTCGCGGACGTGGCGGGCCGGCAGGCGTTCGCGCGACGCCGGAGCCGCCGCCGCCCGGTTACGACCGCTTTCGCC
>DATFCX010000024.1:0-13603 GCA_035252585.1 Gaiellaceae bacterium | reverse complement strand
CCGCGCCGAGCGCCAGCTCGACGAGCGTCGCGCGACGCTCGCCCGCGACGAGCGGCAGGCGCTCGAGCGCGATCTCGAGCGGGTCGGAACCTGGTTCGAGACCGAGTTCAACCGCGACGGCGTGCGCGGTGTGGCGATCTTCGCGGCTGGAGTCGACAACCTCTTCACGCCGCTCCTGCTGCCGTGGACGGTCGAGAACGACGCGCGGATCGCCGCGCAGCTCTACCTCGCGCCGCTCGTGCGGGTCGTCGGGCGTGGAGACGGCGCGGTCGTCGCCTACGTCGGGCGCGAACGGGGCGACGTCTACCGTCTCCGCGCCGGTCAGCTCGTCCCGCTGGCAGACCAGACGGCGGAGGTGCCCGGCCGGCACGACCAGGGCGGCTGGTCGCAGGGACGTTACGAACGCCATATCGAGACGATCGTCGACCGTCACCTGCGCGACGTGGCCGACGCGCTCGACCGCTGCGTCCGCAGCCTGCGTGGAGTACGCGTCGTGCTGGCAGGGCCGGAGGAGACCCGGTCCGGGTTCGAGAACCTGCTCTCGGCCGAGGCGCGCGGCGCCCTCGTCGGCTGGGTCGCGGCCGAGGCGCACGTCGACGCGTCGCGGCTGCTCGAGGCGGCTCGTCCGCTGCTCGAGGAGTGGCGTGCCGGCAGGGAGGAGGAGCTGCTCGGGCGCTGGCGGGAGGAGGCCGCCCGGAACGGACGCGCAGCCGCCGGATGGGAGGAGACGCTCCAAGCCGCCTCTGACGGTCGAGTCGAGCTCCTGCTCGTGCAGGACGGAGCCGACCGGCCCGCGTACGTCTGTCCGGCGTGCGGCCGCGCGCAGGCGACGAACGGGAGCTGCCCGCTCGACGGCACGACGCTGCAGGAAGCCGACACCGGCCTCGATCTCGCCGTCCACCAGACCCTGACCCACGGTGGCACGGTCGAGGTGATCGGCGAGGAGCACCGCGACCTCGAGCCGGTCGGCGGCGTCGCGGCTCTGCTCAGGTTCTAGGCGGCGTCGAGCGCTCGCGGAAGTGCGACCGGCTCTTCCGGCGGCTCGCTGCGCTCGTCCGCTGCCTGATCGAGCCGCGTCTCGAACTTCGCCAGCCGCTTCTCTGCTTCCGCATACCTCTTCTGGGCGTTCCCCAGGTGCGTGCCGACCACGTCGAAGTCGTCCCTGAACGTTCCGAACTCCTTCTGCAGCGCCGCGCAGTAGGCCATGACTTCCTGCGCACGGTGCTCGATCTGCATCCCGCGGAGGCCGAGCACGATCATCTGGAGATACGCGTGAAACGTGGTCGCCGAGACAGGGAAGACCCGACGTTCGTTCGCGTACGTGAGGAGGTGCCCGGTCTTGCCGGAAACGATCTCGTAATAGATCGCCTCGGCCGGGCAGTACATGAACGCGAGATCGAACGTGTCGTAATCGGGTCGGATGTACTTCGAGGCGATCTCGTCGATCTTCGCCTTGACGTCGCGAGCGAACTCCCTGGCATGACGCTGCCGCTCGGCGTCGTCGTCCGCGTTCGCCATGCGCTCGAAGTTGTCGAACGTGAACTTCGAGTCGATGGGCAGAAGGCGGCCGCCTGCCCTGACCACGGCGTCGACGCGCTGACCGCTCGGGAACGTGTACTGCAAGTCGTACGCGTCCGGCGGCAGGCAATCTCGGAGCAGATTCTCGAGTAGCAGCTCGCCGAAGGTGCCGCGCGCCTTGGGCGGCCGCAAGGCACGCTCGAGTCGACCGAGGTCCTTGGCGCGTTCGTTCACCTCCGCCATCACGGTGGTCACCGCCCCCAGGCGCTCGTGGATCTCGTTCGCCGTCTTCCCGCTCGAGGCCAGACGGCGGTCGAGCGTCTCGGTGACGTCCGCGAGTCGCCGGTCCATCTCGACGGTCCGTTCGCCGAGCTGGCGCGCGGTTTCCTCCCGCAGCGCCGCGAGCTGCGAGCCCATGGCGCGAGGCAGCCAGAAAGCGGCCGCACCGAGTGCGAGGAGGACGAGCGCGATCAGGAGTCCGACGATCATCGGGGCGCGGAACCCTACAGACGCTGTCGGACGGAACCACGTAAAACGCCGGCCCCGACGAACCCGTGAGTCCATCGGAACCGGCTCGCAGAGCCTACGCGCGACCGGCCGGGGAGGTCAAGCCGGAAAAACGCCCTGTTTGCGGATTTCCGCCGACGCTACTTGAGCAGGGCGTCGATCGCGGCCTCGAGCTTGCCCAGATCGGGCTGGCCCGTGCCGAAGTACTGCGGCTTGCCGTGCCCCTTCGAGAGCAGGAGCGTCGGGGTGCCGTAGAACTCGTTCGGGTGCGCGGCTGCGATCCGGTCGACGTCGTGCACGATGCTCTTCGTGGCGGCGGAGTTGGCGTCACTGACGAGCTGTGCCGGCTTGAGCCCGTCGACGCTGGCAGCAATCTGCGAGACCATCGAGTCGTTCAGCCAGTTGCTGTCCTCGTCGCCCTGGTTGATGTAGAGCACCTGGGTGAACTCGAACGCCTTGTTCTGCGCGGCGGCGGCGATCGTCACCTTCTGCCCGCGGTCCGAGTCGACGACGCCGGTGCCCGGGCGGTCGAGAATCGACCACGGCTCCATCTTGACCCGGAGCTTGCCGGTGCTGACGTACTTCTGGACGAGGGTCGGGAACTGCTCCGTCTCGAATGCCTTGCAGACCGGGCACTGGAGATCGATGAACTCCGTCAGCTCGACAGGCGCGTTCGGACTGCCGAGCACGAAGTGGTTCTGCGGGATTCCCTTGAGCAGCTTCGCCACCTCGGGCGCGCCTTGAAGCGCGACCGGGCTCTTGGAGCTCCCCACCGCCGGCGTGCCCTTGACGGCGTGGATCGTCTGCGAGTCGCCGGCTCCGCTGGTTGCGCCGCCACTGCCCTTGCCGAGCGCCACCCCGAGCACGATCGCGACCACCACGAGCGCGACGATGGCGCCCGCGATCGCGAGCGCGCGGGGCGACGCCTGCCGCGTGCGGGCTCCGCCGACGCCCTTCGAGCGTACGGGCGGAGGCGCGGCGGCGGCCGCGGTGCGCCTCTGCTGTCTGGCCCTCTTCCCGCTAGGCATGGGCCGGAAGGGTAGCCGCTTCTTCTTCCGCTTCGTCCGTTCCGGTGGATGCGAGGACCAAGAATCCGATGAGAAGCAGGAAGGCCGTGAGCGCGAGGGTGGGGATGGTGAGATAGCCGAAATCTTCTCTGGCGATCCAGTTCGTGGCGCAGCCTCCACCGGAAAGGGTGCATGCCCTCGGCTCCTGGATCACCCCGCGCTCGATCAGCATGTGGTAGATCGAGGTGCCGGCTCCGACAACCGGGAGCGGGATCAGATAGCGCGCCCCGCGGTTGTCCCCGCGCGTGGCCAGGAAGAGCGTGAGGATCGACAGCGGGTACATGAGGACCCGCTGGAACCAGCAGAACTCACACGGGATCGCGCCCGCCACCTGCGAGAAGAAGAGGCTGCCGCCGGTCGCGATGGAAGCGACGACGAAGGCTCCCCACAGCTCGTAGCCCCAGAGGAGGTTGCGGACGGCACGGAGCGGCGCCCTGACGCCGGCGAGCGCGAGCATCCCCACGACGAGCGCCAGGCCGACGAGGACCTGGCCGACGACGCCGAGGACGGAGAGAGCGATGACCACGTCATGCGTGATCCCGGTGTCGTGCGGCATCGGTCGGCAGGGTATCGGTCGCCGCGGTGGGCGTTACGCTGATCGCGCCGGGGTGGCGGAACTGGTCAGACGCGCCCGACTTAAAATCGGGTGGCCCTCGGGCCGTGCGGGTTCGAGTCCCGCCCCCGGCATCGCTCGACGGATACGACGAGTGACGGTCGAGGTGGCGCCGTCGCCTGGGCCGGAGTTCCGCGACGACCCCTGAGCGAAGGTAGATGATCGAGGTCGTAATGGTTGTCGGAGTCAGCGGTGGCCAGCTGTTTGCCGTCTTCTGGGGCCTAGGGGCACTCGGCATCCTCTGGTGGTTCTGGCATGGGAGGGACCGTAGACCGAAGCGTGAACTCGGGCCGGTGGTCTTCTCCGCCGAGGTAGGGGTCAGGTTCCGGCGCGGCCGCCACCAGGCGTACAGCTTTGCGTCCGGATGACCCCCGAGGGTTAGTCTGGCGAACTTGGCGAACGCACCTCGTAGACTCTTCGGCGAACCGTGAGTCGATCCATGCTCACCGTCTCGACTTTTCGCATGTCGACGCTCGGGATTGCTGCAACCCGGTTGCGAAGGCCGACGGGGTGTTCCTCGCGGGCCATCTTCTCGAATGCTTTGGTACGCGAGCTCCGGTCAGCATGCCAGCGTCGATATCTGGGAGGTTCAGGCCGAGAGCCTTTCGTTGCGGGAGGACACCGAAGGCTGGATTTGCCGAACCGCGATCTCGCCAGATCGGCTAACGCTTGTGGAAGCGGATATCTCGCCTGAAGCTGCGAGGGTACGGCTCGACGGCGTGGAAGACCACTCGGGCAGGGGTTCGACGGCGTGGAGCCAATGTTCTGAAGCGACAGCTCGATTGCTGTGCTTAGGACCGTCACGGCAGGCGCACCCGCGTCAGAGCGCACCTGCCGTCGAGTCAGCCTAGACGCGGCTAGAAATCTGAAGGTGGCGGAAATGCGAGCAGATCGCCGATACAGACGTTATGCGGTGTATGAAAACTCCACGTCGTTCCGCCTCGTTTCAAATCGACGAAAAGATTACCGCACTGATATGTCTGACTTCCTTCAGGAATCTTGATATACAGTCCGGACCACGCTGGTGTCAGGAAATGATTCACTCCGGTCGAGGGGCTCGTCCAGGTCTTAACGGCGGAGTTAAAGTAAGTTTGCCCCGACCCTTCGCGGAATCCGAGAACCCCAGCGTGGACCACGGCCTTTGTAATCTGTACGGTCGAGTCATGACGCGTGAGTTCGAAGTGGTAATTGGTGACATCGTATCCAGTGCCGTCATAGAGATAGTCCTGCCAAAAGCAGGCCGTAACCGAACCGGAAGTGTCGGTAAAGCACGACTCCTGGAATGAAGCGGATGCTGACGAGGCCAATAGAAGCGCCAGCAGGGTGAAGCCGATTGCAGTACCCCCTAGGCGAACTGACCACCACTTCATCGTTCCTCCGTCCGGGAAGAGTTGTGGGATAACAACCGTCTCACTCCGACGCGTCGATTGTCAAGGGGCCGTCTTCCGGGACAGGCGAAAGTGGCCTGCAACACGCGGAGACCATGGCGAAGCGATTGCTGCCCTACCGCCAGGGAGTAGCGCCTGGACCAGTGTTCCGGAATGACCCTGAATTAACGGTGGCTCGCTCCCACTTCTCCGCCTGCGAAGCCATCCTCTCGAGGGCTAGATGTGTTGGGGGAGACCGAAGCGGCCGGGCAGGGCGGGGTCGGCGAAGAAGGTGATCTCGTCGACTTTGCTGCCGCTCAGGGTGAGGACCATCATGCCCCAGGGCTGCGAGCGCAAGTAGCAGCCGAAGGCCGGCTGGCCGTTGGCGCGGGTCGGGCGTACCTGTAGCGGAGCGCCGCGGACCTCGGCGCCGTGGTCGAGGTACACGCCGATTGCTTCGTGTCCGATGAGCTCGCCCGGCTGCGGCGGCATGGTCACACGAGCGTCGGCGCTCAGCAGAGTCAGGAGGCGCGCCGTGTCGCCCGCTTCGAAGGCGTCGCTGAAGGTGGCGAGAAGGCCACGTTCGGTCGGCGAGTCGGGAAGCGGCGCCTGCTGGCGTTCGACGGTGTACGAGTCGAGGGTTGCGCGTGCGCGTTGGAGCGCGGCCTTGACCGACTGCGGCGTCGTCTCGAGGATCGAGGCGGCTTCGTCGGTGTGGAAGCCGAGCACGTCGCGCAGCACGAGCGCTGCGCGCTGCTTCGCGGGCAGCTGCTGCAGCGCGACGATGAAGGAGAGCTGGATCGCTTCGCGCTGCTCGTAGCGTGCTTCAGGTCCGGGAGTGGGGTCCGGAAGCGCGCTGTCCGCGTAGGGCTCGAGCCAGCTGGGCTCGACGGCGCGGCGGGTTCTTGACGGTCTCATGGTGTTCTCCGTGGCGGGGCGGCGCCCGCGTTCGCGAATTGCGTTGAGACTCCGGTTGGTTGCGATCCGGTAGAGCCAGGAGCGAAGCGACGCCCGCTCCTCGAAGCCGTCGAGCCCGCGCCACGCGGCGAGCAGTGTTTCCTGGACGAGATCCTCGGCGTCCTGCACGGAGCCGAGCAGCCGGTAGCAATGCAGCTGAAGCTCGCGCCGGAACGGCTCGACCAGCGACGCGAATGCGCGCTCGTCGCCTCCTTTAGCCCGCTCGAGATCGACGGTCATCGCAGCAATGACACCAGGTGCGCCGGAGATGGACCGGCGGTCCGTTTCGTGGCAGCGCGGTGTCTTTGACGTCCGACAACCGCGAACCGGAGATGAGCTGATGCAGAAGCAAATTGCACGAGTGTTCGCCGTTTGGCGCACAGACCTACCGCGGCCCGTCGTCCTTCTTCAGGGCGGGAACGCGCTCAACTTCTTCGGCACCGGGCTGATTCTTCCCTTCGAGATCATCTACCTCCACGCGGTCCGCGGCTTTTCGACGGCAACTGCGGGGCTGGTGGTGGCGACGGTCATGGGGACGGCCGCAGTGGTGACGCTCCCTTCGGGTGCGCTCCTCGATCGCTTCAGCGCGAAGCGGCTCCTGATCGCGGGCACGGTTGTGAACGCACTGGGCTACGCGGGAATTGCGTTCGTCGACCGTCCCTGGCAAGGCTTCGTCTGCTCGGCCGTCGGCGGTGCCGGCTTCGGACTGGTGGGAACCGCCGGCCAAGTCTTGACCCTGACCCTGGTCCCTGCGGAGCAGCGCGCCGCATCGACCGCGCTCCGACGAGTCACAGGCAACTTCGGCATCGGCCTTGGCGCGACGGTTGCGGGCTTCATCGTCGCGGGCACCCATCATCACCTCTACGCGTTCCAGGGCCTATACCTCGCGGACGCAGTCACGTTCGTCGCCTTCGCGGTGGTTGTGATCGTCTGGATCCCGGATCCCGGCCTCGCGGATGCTCCGTCGGCGGGCGGGGGCGCGCGGGGTCTCCGAGCCGTTGCTCGAGATCGGCTCTTGCTCGCCCTGATCGCGGGCAACCTCGCGCTCGTGATGATCGGCGGCGCGTTCTTCCTCAACATCCTCCCGCCTTTTGCCGTGGCGCATACACGTGTCGGAGCCGGGGAGATCGGTGTCGTCAAATTCGTCAACACTTTCTTCATCGTCGTGGCGCAGGTACCGGCGACAAGGGTGGTTGCGCGGATGCGCCGCACTCACGCTTTGTTCGCCACCAGCGTCATATTCGCGCTCGGCCTGCTTGCAGTTCTATTCGCAACGCTCACGCACTCGACGCTCGCCGCTACCGCCGTCCTGGCCGGGGCCGCGATCGTGATCGCGGTCGCCGAGTGCGGCCAGTTCATCGTGCTTGGCCCGCTCGTCGCGGAGATCGCACCGCCGCATCTGCTCGGCCGCTACATGTCGCTCTACCAGCTCAGCTTCATGGTGGGCGTGGCTCTCGGCCCCGCGGTCGGCGGCGTGCTGCTCGGAACGTCGCCAGACACCATCTGGTGGGGCGGCGCCTTCGCGCTGGCGCTGACCGGAGCTTGCTTCCTTCGACTCGGAAACCGGATACCCGACCCTCTGTTGCCGCCGAAATCCCCACCGCTGCAGGCCACGTCGGAGGCGATCTGATGCGCCAAGAGACGGCGGGGATCCTCTAACCCCGGACTGTCCCGGCTTCACGCGGAGCCGCGACCAACGGAGCCACAACGTAGCCGGGAATGAATCTGGAGGATCGCCGTTGAAGCGGACTTGGGCGTCGAGTCCGTGCTCTCGGTCGGGGCGTGCAGGCCGTGAGGACCTTCCTGCGCGACTGCGTGCCGTCGTTGCCGCGCTCGGTCTGGATCATCCAGCTCGGCAACGTCGTCAACACCTTCGGCTTCGGCCTCGTCCTGCCGTTCGAGCTCATCTACCTGCACGATCACCGCGGCTTCTCGCTGCCGGTGTCGGGCCTGGTCATCTCGACGATCATGGCCGCGAGCGTTCTCTGCGCCGGGCCGGCGGGCTCGCTCGTCGACCGTCTCGGCGGGAAGCGGCTGCTCGTCCTGGGTTCGTGCCTCTCCGGCCTCGGCTACGCGTCGCTGGCAGGGGTCACGCATCCGTGGCAGGGGTTTCTCGCCTCCGCCGTCGCGGGCAGCGGTAGCGGGCTGTCGGCTCCAGCCGGGGGCACGCTGCTCACCGCGCTGTCGACGCGGGAGGAGCGGGTCGCGGCGTTCACGGTCTCGCGCGTCGCTATCAACCTCGGCCTGGGCACGGGCGGGATCGTCGCCGGAGTGATCGTCGCCTCGGGCTCCCTGCGCTCGTTCCAGCTGCTGTACCTGCTCAACGGGGCCACGTTCTTCGCCTATCTGCTCTTCCTCTTTCTCGTCCCGGACGCGCGCGTGGCTGCACCGCAGAGCCACACCGCGGGGCCGCGCGGGTACCGGCTGGTGCTGGGGCACCGGATCTTCCTGACGCTGCTCGGCGCGAACCTCGTGTTCTCGGTGATCGGCTACACGCTGTTCGGCTACACGATGCCGATCTTCGCCCGGCACCACGCGCACGTCGGCTCGCAGGCGATCGGCGCGATCTTCGCCGCGAACACGATCTTCATCATCCTGTTCATGCTTCCGATCGTGCGGCTCTCGCGGGCGCGGCGGCGCATCGTCCTGCTCGCAGCGATGTGCGCCGCCTGGGGAATCGCCTGCGTCGTGTCGCTCTTCGCGGGCGCCGGCGTCTCGCCGCACGCGGCCGTCGTGATCCTGGCCGCCGGCGGGATCGCCTTCGCGACCGGCGAGTGCCTGCACGCGATCGCCATCCAGCCGGTCGTCAGCATGCTCGCTCCGCCGGAGCTCGTCGGCCGCTACATGGCCCTCGTCGGCATGGTGTTCTCGATCGGCCTTGCGCTCGGGCCGACGCTCTCCGCGTCCGCGCTCGCGATCTCGCCGAGCCTGCCGTGGATCGCGGGAGCGGTCGGCATGGCCGTGGTCTTCCCGCTCGTCGCGCCCGCCTACCGGCGGGCTACCGAGCCGCCGGGCAGCGAAGCGCCTCCGGCGCTCGTTCCCGGCCAGTAAACCGGTTGAACTCGGGCGAAGTCGTCCCGTGTAGCTGTACATACGGCGCGGGAGCTTGACTCTTCCATGCGCCGTCGTTTATTGATACTGAACAGTGAGTAGCGAAGGGCGCGACTCCCGCCTGGCCGTGGGCTTGATCGGGCTCGGCAACATGGGCACCGCGATCGCGGAGCGCCTTCTTGCCTCCGGCTGCGATCTCGTCGTCCACAATCGAACCCCCGAGAAGGCCGAGCCGCTGAGGGAGCGCGGCGCGAACGTGGCCGGGACCGCGGGCGAGCTCGCCGCTTCCGTCGACCTGGTTCTGACCTCCCTGGCCGACGACGCCGCACTCGAGTCGGTTGCTGCCGACGTCACGTCGGCGGCACGGCCGGGGACCGTCCTGGTGGATCTGAGCACCGTCTCGCCCGCGGTCTCCTCGCGTGTCGGCGTTCTGGCGGAAGATGCAGGGGCTCTCTACCTCAGGGCTCCGGTCAGCGGCAACCCGTCGGTCGTGCGCTCGGGAGACCTGACCTTCATCGTCTCCGGGCCGCCCGAAGCACTCGAGCGGGCGGAACCCGTGCTGCTCACGATCGGACGCGCGATACACCGGGTCGGGGAGGAGGAGCAGGCGCGGGTCGTCAAGCTGGCGATCAACCTCGTCGTCGGCGGCCTGGCGGAGCTGATGGCGGAGGCGCTCGTGCTCTCCGAGGCGTCGGGCGTCTCGCGCTCCGCACTTCTCGAGACGCTGGGCGACTCGGCCGCCGGGGCTCCGTTCGTCAGGTACAAGACCGAGCCGCTCCTGCGCGACGACTACTCGGCCACCTTCACGACGCGCCTGATGGAGAAGGACGTCGACCTCGTGCTCGAGGAAGCCGCGAGCGCCGGCGTGTCGTTGCCGCTGGCCGGGGAGATCAAGAGGCTCATCCGCGCGGCGGTCGACGCAGGCTACGGCGACGACGACTTCATGGCGCTCTTCCTCAGCCTGCGCGATCCCTCGACCGAGGCGGTGCTCCCTTGACGCGTCTGGGAAGAACGAACGGCTCGCCCGATGCGACGCGGGCGGTGGACTGGGAGCAGCGCATCGACTTCGCGCGCCTGCGCCGGGATCGACTGGCCAGGGCGAAGGCGGCGCTCGAAGCGTCGGATCTCGGCGCCCTGCTCCTCTTCGATCCGAACAACATCCGCTACGTCACGAGCACCCACATCGGTGAGTGGGCGCGGGACAAGAACGCCCGCTTCGCACTCCTGCCACGGGGCGCCGATCCGATCCTCTGGGACTTCGGCTCCGCCGCGCGACATCACCAGCTGTTCGCTCCCTGGCTCCCGGCCGAGAACTTTCGCGCCGGCGTCGCACCGATGCGCGGCGCGATGCCCGTGGAGACCGGGGTGCCGGACCGGCTCGGCGAGCGGATCGCGCAGGAGCTGCGCGAGCACGGGCTCGCCGGCGAACCGCTCGGCGTCGACATGGCCGACCTGCTCACGCTCGAGGCGCTCCGGCGCGCCGGTGTGGAGGTCACCGACGGATCTCAGGTCGTGCTCGAGGCGCGCAAGATCAAGACCCCGGAGGAGATCGCGTTGCTCGACCAGTCGGCCGGTCTGGTCGACGCGGTGTACGAGGAGATCTACCGGATGCTCCGGCCCGGCATCTACGAGCACGAGATCGTGGCGCGTGCCCACCAGCTCCTCTTCGAGATGGGCTCGGAGCAGGTCGAGGCCGTCAACGCCGTCTCGGGCGATCGCTGCAACCCGCATCCGCACGTCTTCTCCGACCGGCTGCTGCGACCCGGGGACCAGGCGTTCTTCGACATCATCCACTCCTTCATGGGCTACCGGACGTGCTACTACCGCACGTTCAACGTCGGTGGCGTGAGCCACGCCCAGCTCGACGCCTACAAGCGCTGCCGCGAGTGGCTCGACGCGGCGATCGAGCTCGTCCGGCCGGGCATGACCACCGACCGGATCGCGGAGGCCTGGCCGAGCGCAGCAGAGCTCGGCTTCCCGGACGAGGAGACGTGCTTCGGCCTGCAGTTCGGACACGGCATCGGGGTCGGCCTCTACGAGCCGCCGATGATCTCGCGCGTCCACTCGCTCGATCATCCGGTCGAGATCGAGGCAGGGATGGTGTTCGCTCTCGAGACCTACTGCGCAGCGTCGGACGGCCGGTCGGCCGCTCGGATCGAGGAGGAGGTGGTCGTCACGGCGAACGGCTGCGAGGTGATCACCCGCTTCCCGGCCGAGGAGCTGCTCGTGGCCGGCAAGATCTACGTGCGCGGTGCCGACCTCCTCCGAGACGGCGAGGCCGGACGCGACGGGACGGCCGACGCGGTCGCCGCCTCGGCCGTGGTCGCGACCGGCGCCGGCGCGTGAGCAACGACTCCGGCACCCGCAAGCTCGCCGAAGGAATGCCCTCGTATCGCCTTCTGCGGCGCGAGGACGTCGAGCTCGCGGGGGCGCTCCCCGGCCATGCCGACGGCCTCGAGACCTGTCGCCTGGTCGACGGTTCGCTCGGCTCCACGCACATGGCGATGACGCTCGTCTCGTTGTCCTCGGGCCACGTCGACACCCACGTCCACTCGTTCGAGACCGGCTTCTACGTCCTCGAGGGCGAGCCCGTGCTCCATCTGGACGGCCATGCCGTTCAGCTCCAGCCGGGGGCCTGCGGAGTCGTCCCCGTCGGAGCCCCGCACGCCTTCCGGGCGGACGACGAGGCACGCTGGCTCGAGGTGGCCGCGCCGCGACCGCGGCCGGACCGAAGCGACACCTTCTTCCTCGGTCCGACCCCGGACGGTCGGTCGGAGCCGCTCGACGTTCGGGATCCGCGGAACCGGAACCTGTTCCTGCTCGGTGACGGCGAGATGGATCTCGACGTGCTCAAGCGCGGGGCAGCGGTCGGCGCGCCGACCGTCTCCGCCAGCATGGCCACCGCCGTGCTCGCCTACAGCGGCATCGCGGTCAAGATGCTCGTCGACCAGCGCCTCGACGCCCAGCTGCACACCATGTTCATGGTCGACTACCAGCCCGGGGCCTGCGCGCATCCGCACGACCATCCCTTCGAGGAGTCGTACTACATGCTGGAAGGCGAGGTCGACGTGGTCGCGGACGGTGACCGCTTCACGCTCCGACCCGGCGACTTCTTCTGGACGGCTGTCGGCTGCGTGCATGCCTTCTACGAGGTGCAGGGGAAGCCGGTGCGCTGGCTCGAGACCTCGGCCCCGGGCCCGCCGGCACGCCATTCCTACCGCTTCGAGCGCGACTGGGACTACCTTGCCGAGCGGATCGGCTCGGCGGAGATCGGCGCGAGATGAGCGAGACCTCCACGCGGGTGCTCGACGACCTCGAGCTGTACACGGGGATCTACCGGCAGATGCGGCTGATCCGCGGCTTCGAGGATCTCGTGCAGTCGCTCTTCCTGAAGGGAGAGGTGTACGGGACGACGCATCTCTATTCCGGGCAGGAGGCGGTGGCGACCGGCGTCGCGAGCCTGCTCGAGGAGCGGGACCGCGTGGCGGCGACCTACCGCGGTCACGGGCACGCGCTTGCGCTGGGCGTCGATCCGCAGGCACTCCTCGACGAGATGCTGGGACGCGCCACAGGCGTCAACGGCGGCCGTGCGGGCTCGATGAACGTGACCTCTCCCGCCGACCGGCTGATCGGCTCGTTCGGGATCGTCGGCGGCAGCATCGCGGCCGCGACGGGCGCAGCGCTGGCCCTGCAGCGGACCACCGGCGGGGTCGCGGTCGCGTACTTCGGCGACGGCGCCATGAACCAGGGCTACGTCTTCGAGTGCCTGAACTTCGCGCAGGTCCTGAAGCTGCCGCTCGTCCTCGTCTGCGAGAACAACCGCTACGGCGAGTACACGCCTTTCGAGTCCGTGACCGCGGGCGAGATCCGCTCGCGGCCGGAGTCGATGGACGTGCCGACGGAGACTGTCGACGGCATGAGCGTCTGGACGGTGCGCGAAGCCGCCGCCCGGGCGGTCGAGCACGCACGCGCAGGCAGCGGGCCGGCGTTCCTCGAGGCGCTCACGTACCGCTACGTGGGGCACTCGCGCAGCGATCCCGGCGCCTACCGGCCGGAGGGCGAGCTCGACGAGTGGAAGGCACGCGACCCGATCGTCCTGCTTCGCTCCCGCCTCGAAGACGACGGCGCCGACAGCGCGGCGCTCGACTCGCTCGAACAGGACGTGGCGGACGAGCTCGAGCGGATGCGCGAGCGCAGCCTTGCCGCGCCATTCCCGTCCGCGCTCACGGCCAGAGAGTTCAAGGACTGAGTCCCGCGGTGGCCGGCGAGCTGACCATGCCGAAGCTCTCCGACTCGATGGCCGACGCGGTCATCCTCCGCTGGTTGAAGGCTCCCGGGGAGAGCTTCCGGCGCGGCGATGCCCTGCTCGAGGTCGAGACCGACAAGGCCACGGTCGTCTACGAGGCCGAGGCCGAGGGGACGTTCGACGCGATCCTCGTGCCGGAAGGAGGCACGGCGTCGGTCGGTCAGCCGATCGCCACGCTCGTCGGCGGAGAGCCGGCGGTGCCGCCCGCCGAGGTCCT
>DATFCX010000023.1:0-146841 GCA_035252585.1 Gaiellaceae bacterium | reverse complement strand
CGTAGAACCTAGAACGGGGTATGGACGCGGCGCGGCGCTAGGTGACGGCCTCGAGCACGCCGGCGAGCGGCCGCGGGATCTCGTCCCGCTCGAGCGCCGCGATCAGCAGCGGCGGGTAGCGCTTGCCGCGGTTGTCCGACGCCTGCAGCCAGCGGCGAAGCTGCGCCTCGACGGGACGCCCGCGCCAGTAGGGCTGGTTCTGGAAGTTGCGGAACGTGTCGAGGTCGCCCTGTGCCGCGAGAACCTCCTCGACGCGCGACGTTCCCGCAGCCCGAAGCAGCTCGTCCTCGAGATCGCGGACGCAGACATAGGTCGCGTCGCCGAGCACGCGCCGGAACCAGCGCTCCTCGCCGGCGTCGCAGAGGCCGGCGACCCGTTCGCCCTCGTACGGCGCGAACGCCCGCCGGATCGCCTGCGCGCCGCCGATCGGGACGATCTCCACGCCGTCCCCGGCGAGATCGCGTCCGAGCTTCGCCGCGACCGCTTCGAGCGCGATCCGGTCGGTGATCCCCTCGACGAGCACGACTCCGCCCATGCCCGCCAAGCTAGCCTGAGCCCGTGGCGACCGGCGGCTACCTCCTCCAGCTCGGCGAGGTTCCGTACCTCGAGGCCTGGGAGCTCCAGCGCGCTCTCGCCGCGGCGGTCTCCCAGGGCGCGATCCCGGACACGATCGTGCTCCTCGAGCACCCGCCGGTTGTGACGCTCGGCCGGCGCACGGACGAGAGCTCGGAGCTCCACGTCCCGGAGGGCGCAGAGGTCGAGATCGTCGAGACCGACCGCGGCGGCAAGTCGACCTACCACGGGCCGGGGCAGCTCGTCTGCTACCCGATCCTCGATCTGAAACGCCACGGACGCGACGTGAAGCAGTACGTCCGAAATCTCGAGGAGGCGCTGATCGGCACGCTCTCCGCGCTCGGCGTCGAAGGAACGCGGCTCGAAGGCTTGACCGGGGTCTGGCTCGGGCGGCCGCCGCGCAAGATCGCCTCGATCGGCGTCCACGTCTCGCGCTGGGTGACGACGCACGGTTACGCGCTCAACGTCGACCTCGACCCCACTCCGTTCACCGACTGGATCACTGCGTGCGGGCTCGAGGACGCGATGTTCACGACGATCGCGCGCGAGCTGGATCGCCCGGTGACGGTCGACGAGGTGCGGCCGCACGCGGTCGCGGCGCTCGAGGACGTCTTCGGGCTCGAGCTCGAGGAGCTGCCGGCGGAGGACGGCGCCGGTCTCTGGGCCCAGCCCGTCCACGCCTCGCTGGCCGGGTGAAAGGAAACGGATGATCGCCTCCCACTTCCGGCTCCTCGTCGCAGACTTCGCAGGAACGTTCCGGTTCTATCGAGAGGTCGTCGGACTGCCCACGACGTACCCGCCGGACGCGTCCGGGCCGTACGCCGAGTTCGAGCTCGGCGGCGAAAAGTACCTCGGCCTGTTCGACCGGGCGCTGATGCTCGAAGCGGTCGGACGGCCGGCCGATTCGCCGCGCGCGCCGGACGACCACGCGATGCTGTGCATCTCGGTCGACGACGTCGACGGAGAGGCCCGGCGCCTCCAGGGCCTCGGGGTCGAGCTGGCGGCCCCCCCGGCCGACCACGAGCCGTGGGGGATGCGGACGGTCCACGTTCGCGACCCCGAAGGCAACCTCGTCGAGCTCTACGGCCCGCTCAGCGGAAGCTAGGTCGGCAGCCAGTCCTCGCGGAACTCGCCGTCCCGCCGCGCCGGGAAGCGGGCATACGCGACCTGCGGCTCGGTCGTGTCCTCCTCGGCGCTCGCGTCGTGCTTCATCGCCGCCTCGGAGTACGGGTAGCCGCCCCAGTCCGCCCCGTCCTGCTTCTCGCGCGCACCGATCGCGAGGATCGCGGACGGCCCCGAGCCCGCTCCGACGATCGTGTGCGGGACGGGCGCCGGGCAGTGGAAGTAGTCCCACTGCCGCAGCGGATGCTCCTCCTCCTCGACGATCAGCAGCGCCTCACCCGAGAGGACGAGAAAGCCCTCCTGGTCTGCCTCCCAGTGGTACATCGACATCGGCTCGCCGGGTCCGAGCACGAAAAGGTTGACGCCGACCTGGGCGTCGTCGTCGCCGTGGAAGTCGGTGACGAACCCGCGCGGGCCGCGATCCCACCACTTCATCTCGCGGACGTTGCGGACGAACCAGCTCATCGGCGGAACTCTAGGCGCGCAGGCCGTCGAGCACGACGGCGAGGTAACGCCGCCACTGGCCGGGCGGAGTGTTCGTCAACGCGGAGCGGACGAGGAGCCGTACGTCCTCCGCCTTCACGTCTCGCCGCACGGCGCCGGCGCGCTGTGCACGCGAGACGACGCGATCGGCGAGCTTCTCGAGCTCGGCCGCGCCGGGCTTGTCGCCGCAATGCACGACGCAGCGATGCAGTCCGGGCGTGCTCATGTTGAGCTCCGCCAGCCGCCAGACGAAGTCGAAGAACGCCTGGCCCGGGTCGGCCGCGGCCAGCGCCTCCCTCGCAAGCGTGCACATCTCGTCGACGTGGCGCTCGATCACCGCGAACATCAGGTCGTCCTTGGTCGGGAAGCGGCGGAAGACGGTGCCGTGGCCCACGCCGGCGAGCCGCGCGATGTCGTCGATGCTGGCATCGGGGCCCGACGCGGCGAACGCCTCCGTCGCCGCGTCGAGCACCCGCTCGAGATTTCGTCGCGCGTCGGCGCGCAGCTCGGTCATCAGACAGCCGGAACCGGATCCGCCTCGGCGGCAGCCTCGATCCTCGCAACGTGCCGCTTGCGCAGGAGCGCGAGCAGGACGACGAGGCTCAGGGCCACGAGCACGCCCGCGCCGGCGAACGCGTAGTGGAAGCCGTGCACCTGCGCCGCCGGCGAGCCGCCGTGCGTGTGCCCGGCCGCGATCGTCGTGAGGATCGCGAGCCCGAGCGCGCCACCGACCTGCTGAGACGTGTTGAAGAGACCCGAAGCGAGCCCCTGGTCCTCGTCCTCGAGTCCGGTGGTGGCGACGAGCGTCAGCGGCATGAAGATGGCGCCCATCCCGAGCGAGCCGACGATCATGCCCGGCAGGACGTCGGTCGCATAGGAGCCGTCGACCGGCATCCGGGCGAACAGGATCATGCCGAGGACTGTCAGCACCATCCCGACGGCGGCGACAGGGCGGACGCCGATGCGCGGCGCGAGGCTCGACGCGAGCCCGGCCGCGAGCATCACGCCGGCCGTGAACGGCAGGAACGAGACGCCGGCCTTGAGCGGCCCGAAGCCGAGCACCTTCTGGATGTAGAGCGAGTTGAAGAAGAACATCGCGAACATCCCCGAGAAGGCGAGGAACATGGCCAGGTTCGCCGTCAGAAGCGAGCGGACCCGGAAGATCGAGAGCCGGACGAGCGGCTCGGCCGCGCGCTGCTCGATCAGGACGAACGCCATGAGGAGCACGGCGGCGACGACGAAGGAACCGATCGTCTGCCCCGAGCCCCAACCGTGCGAGGCCGAGCGGACGAGTCCGTAGACGAGCGCCATCAGTCCGCCGGTAACCGTGATCGCGCCGGCGAGGTCGTAGCCCTGGTGGGCGTGCTCGTCCTTCGACTCAGGCACGAGCCGCATGGCCGCGAGGAAGGTGAGGATGCCGACCGGCACGTTGACGAAGAAGATCCAGCGCCACGAGAGCGACTGCGTGAGCGCGCCGCCGAGCACGAGGCCGACGGCCGAGCCGCCGATGGCGATCGCGGCCCAGACCCCGAGCGCCCGCGCGCGCTCCTTCCCCTCGGCGAAGGTCGTGGAGATGATCGAGAGCGCGGCCGGCGAGATGAGCGCAGCGCCGAGGCCCTGCAGCGCCCGGAAGCCGATCAGCTCTCCCGACGTGCTCGAGATCCCGTCGAGCAAGGAGGCCACGGTGAAGACGACGAGGCCGACGAGGAAGAGCCTCTTCCGCCCCAGGAGGTCGCCCGCGCGGCCGCCGAGCAGGAGGAAGCCGGCGAAGACGAGCGTGTACGCGTTGATCACCCACTGCAGGCTCGCCTCCGTGAAGCCGAGCGAAGATTGGATGTGCGGCAGGGCGACGTTCACGATCGTCGCGTCGAGGACGACCATGAACTGCGCAAGGCAGATGATCACGAGGACGACCCAGGGATTCATGGAATGGCGAGGCATCAGTCTCCTTCTAAGTAAGCGGACTCATCAGTCCGTTTCAGGCTAGCAGCAGTCGGTCTCCCTACGCACCTAGACTGGAACGCAGGCATGAACTCATCGCTTCCCGTCGCCGAGCGGCCCCGCCGGCCCGAATGGATGAAGGTGCGCGCACCGTCGAAGGACGGCTCGTACTTCGACGTCCAGAGGCTCGTGCGCGGACTCTCGCTGCACACGATCTGCGAGGAGGCGCGCTGCCCGAACATCTCGGAGTGCTGGGGGCGCGGCACCGCGACGTTCCAGATCCTCGGCGACACCTGCACGCGCGCGTGCCGCTACTGCTACGTCCACTCCGGCAAGCCGGAGACGCCGCCTGACCCGCTCGAGCCGCTACGGCTCGCCCAGGCCGCGGCGCAGATGCAGCTCAAGCACGTCGTCGTCACCTCGGTCGACCGTGACGACGTCCCCGACCGCGGCGCGGGCCATTACGCCGCGACGATCCGGGCGCTGAAGGCGAAGCTGCCGGAGGCGTCGGTCGAGGTGCTGACGCCCGACTTCCTCGGCGTCGAGGAGGAGGCGCTGCAGACCGTGCTCGCGGCGCGTCCCGAGGTCTTCAACCACAACATCGAGACCGTCCGCCGGCTGCACGCGCGGATGCGCGGGGCGAAGGCGAGCTACGAAGGCGCGCTGTCGCTGCTGCGCCGCGCGAAGGAGGTCGCCGACTATCCCGTGCTCACGAAGTCCGGGATCATCGTCGGCCTCGGCGAGACGAACGACGAGGTCGTCGAGACGATGCGCGACCTCCGGGCGAACGGCGTCGACGTCGTCACGATCGGCCAGTACCTCCAGCCGAGCGCCAAGCACGCGCCGATCGACCGCTGGGTCCATCCCGACGAGTTCCGCTGGTTCCGGGAGCAGGGCGAGGAACTGGGCTTCGGCTCGGTCTTCTCCGGCCCGCTCGTGCGCTCGAGCTACCGCGCCGACGAGCAGAAGCACGCGGCTTCCACGGGCCGCGGCGCAGTCGCCTACTGAAACCGAGGGCCCGGCGAACCGGGCCCTCGTGAGGTTCTTCCTTTTCTGCGCTAGGGCGTGACCTTGCTGATGTACGTGCCCCAGTTCGCGATGTCAGCGCCCTGGACGAGCCCGGGGATCCACTCGTTGGCAACCCAGATGCTGTTGCCGTCCACGGCCGCGAAGCCGTAGTCACCCCAGCGCGCGACCCCGTCCGCTCCTTCCGCACGGAGGCCCGAGAACCCGTCGTCGGGGACGGTGGCCGCGGCGGCCACGTGCAACGTCGTCGGCGCGGAGTCCGCCGAGTCGTCGAACGTCGTGTACGCCGCGCTCGGGAAGAAGTCGGGGCCGATGAGGGAGACCCCGACGACGACCTTGCCCGACGCGGTCACGGCGATCGACGGACGCGTGACGCTGTTGCCGTTCACGGAGAGGTAGCCCTGCTTGTCGACCGCGCCGCTGACAGCGCCGGATTCGTCGACCGAGGGAGTGAGCATGAAGTACGCAGTTCCGACCTGAACGCCGCGGGTGGGGGTCTTGACGGCCGTGTCCAGCGCGCCCCACAGATGGCCGTCCTCGAAGATCGCGGCCTGCATCCTGTCGTCCCCGCCGTCGATCAGGCTCTCGTGCTCCTTGAACGAATCGGTCAGGGGCGTGGGGCCCTTCGGCTGCACGATCGCCGGCGGAAGGCCGTAGACCTCGCTCGTGACGATCTTGTCGGTGAGATGGAGGTCTGGCGTCGTGTTGAGCGACGCGGTGTTCGTCAACGCCCAGACCGCGATCCGGTTGTCGAACTGGAACGGCTTCTTGCCGAACTCCAGGCCGCCGAGGAGATACTCGGTCCCGTTGTCGGCGGTCTCGAACTCGCCGGTCGGCGACAGCGCCGGCTGCAGCGAGCCCGGGATGCCGTTCACGTAGTCCGTCTGATCGAGCGGGATCGGGCCCTGCAAGCCTTCGAACCGCTGCACGTTCGGGGTCGTCCCGGCGATCAGCGCCGACTTCTGGATCGCGTAGACCTGCGCGCCGTGGAAGGCGTGCACGTTGGGATCGATCGGGAACTCGTTCGTCGAGATGTAGACGCCGTTCGCGTCGATGCCGACCAGGGGCTGGTCACCGAAGCACGGGCAATCAGGATGGTTCACCTCGCCGTCGCGACCGTCGTTCGTGACGTCGAGGGTGAAGAAGTTCCACGTCGACGGGTCCGTCGTCGGGTTCGGACCCTTGCTCGTCGCGATCTGGACCTGCCCGGGCGCCTCGAACGCACCCGACACCGGGTCGCGCCCGAACGACAGCATCGTCATGAAGAAGCGGTTCGTCGACGCGTCGTAGAAGCACCGCGGGTCCGAGACGAACGGACCGATCACCAGGTTGTTCGGGTCGGTGCGGTCGATCTCGTGCTTGCCGAAGAAGAACTCGTCGAACGACTCGAAGCCGCTCGTCCGAGCACCAGTAGCCGGGTCGTACGTCGCGAACAGGTCGTTGACCGGCTCGATCAGCTCGCCGTTGCCGACGCAGAGACCCTGGTCCGGCGGCTCCAGGCTCAGCTGGTTGCCGCCGTCGGCATCCCTCCGCTGATTGTGGAAGGTGAGTCCCGCGAAGTTCGTGCCGAGCTCCGAACCTGGCTGCGCCACCGCGAGCGGAGCAGGTCGCGGCGCGACGGTGGTCGCGATATGCGCCGGGCTCTGATTGCCCGGGATCTGGCGGTCGACAACCGCCCCCTCAGGCCCCGAAACCGGCTTGACCTCGGTGACCCCGGGGCCGGTCGACTTCGCCGATGCTGTCGTCGCGATCGCGACGGCGAGCAGCGCGAGGCCGAGCAGCAAGCCGAGCTTGCGATACCTCATGTCTGATTCCTCCCCCTTCGTTTGTGCCGCACGTGCCGGCGCGGCAACGGGACCCTCTCAGATCCTCATAGGGCAGCGCAAATCTCCTGCAGGCCCCAGGCGTCCGCAGCTGGACATCTATCCGCCCATCAGTTGCGAGCAGCGCCGGAAAGGAGTAGATAAGCAGCGTGACAGACGGCCGTCAGGCGCCCAGCCGGCGACCGTACAGCTCGTAACACCGAAGAAGGGGGCACTTGATGAAGCAGTGGGGTTTGGCGCCTCGCGCTGCGGTGGTCGCAGTTGCGTTGGTGCTCGCGGGCGTGCTCGCGGGAGCTTCGCAGGCAAAGTCTTCGTCCTCGAAGAGCATGCAGGCGAAGTTCCAGTCGCTTGCTCCGCCGCATATCGGCGGTGCGAAGGGGCGTTTGCTGAACGGTATGAAGCGCCTGAACGGTCCGATGAGCCTCTTCTCGCAGGGGATCCCGGGCCTCGATTCGATCTCGAACTGGGACGACCAGTTCACGGCTTCCGGGTTCGGCCCGACCGGGCTGCCTCAGACGGTGTGGCCGCTGAACACGGTCGGGGATCGGCCGAGCACCAGGGGCACGACGAACTTCAACGCGCCGATCATCCCGGTGATCGTCTCGCTTCGGGACGCGAACGGCGACCAGGCCTTCGGGCCCAACGGCCAGCCGTTGATCGAAAACCCGGTGGACCACGTGCAGGCCGTGCTGCATTCGCCGGTGTTCCAGAGGTCGACCTACACGAGTAGCCCGATCCCGACGCAGTTCACCGACGCGATCCAGCGGGCCGAGTACTTCGGTCAGGAGCAGCGCAATTGGCACACGGAGCTGTCGCCGTCGATCAAGGCTCCCCTGGAGCTCGACGTGCCGTTCGGATCGTGGGTGGTCGACTTCAACACCGACGGGTCGATTCACCTCGTCCGCATCAACGAGAACGCGTTCATCGCTGGGATGTTCCCCCCGACCTTCCCCGTGGACAACTCCACGGTCCTCGGACAGGCCGAGCTCAACGGCGACATCACGCCGCAGGACATCTCGACCTTCCAGTTCCAGGACACCGTCCTCTTCGAGGGGACGCCCAGCAACTGCTGTGTCGTCGGCTTCCACACGTTCGACTTCGAGCCCGGCGCCACTGCCAACGCTGAGCCGCGTGCGTATGTCATGAACTTCAACAGCTGGACCACCCCCGGCATCTTCCGGAACGGGGTGGCAGACATCACGGCCCTCAGCCATGAGATGTCGGAGACGTTCAACGACCCGTTCGTCGATGCATTCGGTAACAACTTCACCCCCTGGTGGCTGGCACCGAATGGTCTCTGCCAGGACAACCGGGAGACCGGCGACGTGATCGAGCAACTTCCCGACCAGATCTTCCCGATCACGATGCATGGCTTCACCTACCACCCGCAGAACGAGGCACTGAACCAGTACTTCGAGTTCCAACAGCCGCCGTCGGATGCAATCGACGGGGCCTTCAGCTACCCGGACGAAAGCGTTCTCAGCGGACCATCGGCACCACAGAACTTCCGCTGCCGGCCGTAGAGGATCCTCGATAAGGCATTCCTGTCGCGGGGGCCGCACGCGGCCCCCGCAACCTCTCTCAGCCGACACCGAGGTGTCGCTTTTGCGATAGCACGCCTGGTCTGTTATAGGGTCCCGCCGTTCATCCAGGGGCTCGATTCCGGTGCCGTCCGGAACCGGGAGTGACCAAAGAAGGGGGAGGTATCTTGCGCAAAGCGACCATTGGTGTCTTCGCGACACTTGTCGTCCTTGCGGTAGTCGCAGCCACCGCGACAGGTCCCAGAGCGGCGACGAAGCCGTCGGCCTTTCTGAAGCCGGTCCAGCAGCAGCTCATGAAGGCAGGGACAGGAACGCCGACCGGGTCTGCACCCGCGTCGAGCATCCAGACCGGTCTGCCGAACGAGATCGATCCGTCGATCCTCGGTGATGCCGACACGAGCAACGGCGGCGGTGGAGACGACGACGCCCCGGGCACGAACCGCACGCTGCCCGGCGCCGTCAGAGGGAACGGACACGTCATCGACGCGACTGCCACGTCGAAGGCGAACGGCCAGCTCGGCACCAACTGGCAGGGCCTGAACTTCCACGACCAGCGCTTCGCCAACGGGGGCAACCAGTTCTCCGTCGAGCCTCCCGACCAGGGGCTCTGCGCGGGTAACGGCTTCGTGGTCGAGGCCGTGAACGACGTGATGCAGGTCTACGACACGAGCGGCAACGCGCTGCTGAACGGTGGGAACGCCGTCGACCTCAACACGTTCTACGGATACCCCGCCGCTATCGACCGCGTCGGAACGGGCGGCGACGGACCGGAGATCACCGACCCGTCGTGCATCTACGACGCCGGCGTGAACCGGTTCTTCATGGTAGTGCTCACCCTCGACAGGGTGGGAACCACGGCCACGATCGCCCAGACGGATCATCTCGATCTCGCGGTGAGCGACTCCGGCGATCCGACCGGAAGCTGGACGATCTACAAGCTGCCGGTCCAGGACGACGGCACCGACGGCACTCCGGACCACGGCTGCATCCAGATCATCAACAAGCAGCGGGTTCACGGGGCATGCCTGGGCGACTATCCGCACATCGGCTCGGACGCGAACGGGATCTACCTCACGACGAACGAGTTCTCGCTCCAGCCGGGCGCTCCGGGCTTCTTCGGCTCGCAGATCTACGCGCTGTCCAAGCAGGGGCTCGTAGACGGCACCATCAACAGCTTCCTGCACTTCGACACGCTGGGGGCCGGTCCCGACGGGGCAGGCTTCACCGTGTGGCCCGCCCAGTCCGCCGGGGCGAACTACGACTCGGACAACAACGGCACGGAGTTCTTCCTGAGCTCGCGGGCCGTGTTCTCGGACGACGGGACGAGCGACAGCATCCTCCAGTGGGCCCTGACCAACACGGCATCGCTGAACAGCGCGACGCCGGACGTCAACGGCCTCATCCGGGAGATCCCGGTGGAGGAGTACGCGGTACCGGGGCTCGCGAGGCAGCCCGCCGGCAACCACCCGCTCGGCGATTGCATCGCGGATACGACGGTTCATCCGACGTGCAACACGACGGTCGCGGGAATCGCCACGCACAACGCCGCGACGTTCCAAAATCACTCGCTCAACGCGAACGACTCGCGGATGCAACAGGTGATGTACGCGAACGGGAAGCTGTGGGGCGCCCTCGACACCGAGGTCAGCGTCGACGACAGCAACCGCGCCGGCATCGCCTATTACGTGGTCAACCCGAACTCCGGGAACATCGTCGTCCAGGGCCAGCTGGGTGCCTCGGACACGGACTTCACCTATCCCGCGATCGGCGTTCTGCAGAACGGGCGCGGCGTGATGGCGTTCACCCTCACCGGTGACCACGACTATCCGAGCGCCGCGTACACGAGCATCGACGCCAAGGTCGGTGCAGGGGCAGTCCACGTCGCCCACCCGGGGGACGGCGCCTGGGACGGCTTCACGCAAATCGTCGCGTTCGGCGCGGGACGCCCGCGCTGGGGCGACTATGGAGCTGCCGCCCCGATGGGCAACTCCGTCTGGATCGCGTCCGAGGACGTCGAACAGACGTGCACCTATGAGACGTTCTTCGCCGACCCGACCTGCGGCGGCACCCGTGGACCGCTCAGCAACTGGGCGACCCACATCAGCCAGGTCACTCCGTAGGTAGATAGGCAGAACGGCGTTGTTCCGAGGGGGCCGCATGCGCGGCCCCCTCGACACGTTCCGGCTAGCTGATTCCCGAGGCGATGCGGATGTCCAGCTTCGACATCTGCCCCGACCGGACGGTGACCTTTCGCGGCGAGTAACCGAATGGGGCGCCGGAGACGCGGACGGCATACCGGCCCGGCGAAAGGCGGATCGAGTAGCGCCCGCGCTTGTTCGTTCGCACGTGCCGCACGACCTTGCCGCGGGAGAAGGTGAGACGCACGCCGGCTGCGGGGGCGGTACAGGGAGTCCCGATCTGACACGTCGGTTGCGTCGGCCCACGCCGAACCGAGCCGTGGGCCCCGCTCCTCGGGGCCGAGGCGCTCGAGATCCCCGGCGCCAGGGCCAGGATCGCGATGACGACGAGCGATGGAAGACGCATGAGGTGTCTCATCGGGCCGTACCTTGCCGCACTACGTGCGGTTCAAGCGTGCGGCTTGGCCATGCGGCGGTAGTCGAGCGCCTCGTCGAGCACGGACTCCTCGACGCCATTCTCCCGCGCGACGTCGCGCAGGGAGCGGCCCGACGCTGCCGCCTCCTTGACGATCTCGGTCGCGCGGTCGTAGCCGATGTACGGGTTGAGCGCGGTCGCGGCCGAGAGCGTCAGCTCGGCGTAGCGCTCGCAGTTCTCGCGGTTCGCCTCGATCCCGTCCACGCACTTCTCCGCGAACAGCCTGCACGCGCTCGCCAGCAGCTTCACGGAATCGAGGATGTTGCGCGCGAGGAGCGGCACGAAGACGTTGAGCTCGAAGTGGCCCTGCATCCCGCCGATCGCGATCGCCGCGTCGTTGCCGATCACCTGCGCGGCGACCTGCGTCACGACCTCGGGCATCACCGGGTTGACCTTGCCGGGCATGATCGAGCTCCCCTTCTGGAGCTCCGGCAGCGCGATCTCGGCGAGGCCCGCGCGCGGGCCCGAGCCGAGGAAGCGGACGTCGTTCGCGACCTTAGTGAGCGAGACGGCGACCGTCTTAAGCGCGCCCGACGCCTCGACGATCCCGTCGCGCGCGGCCTGCGCCTCGAAGGGGTCGGCGGGCGGCGAGATCTCCAGCCCCGTGTCGCGCGCGAGCACCTCTCGGACGCGCGCTGCGAACTCCGGATGCGTGTTGAGCCCGGTGCCCGTCGCGGTGCCGCCGAGCGGGATCTGTCCGAGACGCGGCAGCGCGTCGCCGACGCGCGCGATGCCCTGGCGCACCTGGGCCGCGTAGCCCGCAAACTCCTGGCCGAGCGTGACCGGGACGGCGTCCATCCAGTGCGTGCGGCCGGACTTGACGACGTCGTCGAACTCCCGCGCCTTCGTCTCGAGCGAGGAGGCGAGGCGCTCGAGCGCGGGCAGCAGGTCGTGGACGATCTCGTCGAGCGTCGCGAGGTGGACGGCCGAGGGGAAGACGTCGTTGGACGACTGGCCCATGTTGACGTCGTCGTTCGCGTGGACGTCGTCGCCGGCGAGCGTCGCGATCACCTCGTTGGCGTTCATGTTCGACGACGTACCCGAGCCCGTCTGGAAGACATCGATCGGGAACTGGTCGTCTAGCTCGCCGTCTGCGATGCGCGCCGCGGCCGCCGAGATCCGCTCGGCCTTGTCGGCGTCGAGCAGCCCTAGCTCGGCGTTCACGCGGGCAGCGGCGCCCTTGATCCGGCCCAGCCAACGTGCGACAGGCGCCGGGATCGGCTCGCCCGAGACCGGGAAGTTCGCAACGGCCTTCGTCGTCTCGCCTCCCCAGAGCTCCTGTCGTTCCTCCGCCTTCGCCACGAGGACGAGTGTAGGGAAGGGCGGCGGCGCGGCGGCGAGCTAGGCGACGGACGGGAGCCGGCGCTGGGCGCGCGCCTGCTCGCGCTGCGCCTGGGGTTCGGCCTTCTTCACCTCGAGCACGGGAGCCCAGCCGAGGTAGCCGCACTCCGGACACTCGGGCGTCTCGAAGTGGTTGAAGCGGTCGCGCTGCGCCACGCGGGTCTTTCCGCACTGGAGACATTCGACGGCGACGTGGTCCACATCAGGTCCATCGGCGGCTCGACGCGCGACGCCCTCCCCCCTTTAGGGGACTGGAACGTCCTACGAAGGATTGGCGCCGCTGGCGATGCGTTCGGCGGCGGCGAGCAGGTCGTCCCACGAGCAGAGCTTGACGCGCGGGCGGCCGGACTTCTCGCCCGCGGCGCGCTCGACCTCGTCGATCGCGGTCCAGCCGAGGTACTCGACGAAACGGACTCCGCGCTCGGCGAGCAGAGAGTCGACGGCGGCGGCGCTCGCGTCCGGCTTCGGCTCGAGCCGGCCGGCGGCGGCGTCCTCGAGCAGGAGCTCGACCGTCTCGCTCGCGTCCTTCTTGTTGGTGCCGATCACGCCCGTCGGGCCGCGCTTGATCCAGCCGGCGCAGTAGACGCCCGGCTCGACGCGGCCGGCCTCGTTCGGGATCGTTCCGCTCGCGGCGTCGAACGCGACGCCGGGCAGCTCGACGCCGTGGTAGCCGACACTGCGGAAGACGAGCCCGCAGGGCAGCGTCTCGCGCTCCTCGGTCGGCACGGCACGCTCGTTCGCGTCGAGCTCGTTGCAGACGAGCTCGATGCCCTCCACGCGCTCCTCGCCGAGGATCGCGACGGGCGAGCGGAAGAAGCGGAAGACGACCCGCCGCGGCTTGCCCTCAGGCTCGCGCCCCGCGAAGTCCCGCAGCACCGCGAGGTTGCGCTCGGCATTCGTGTTCTGCGGCTCCGCGCCTTCGAGATCGGCGGGATCGACGACGACGTCGGCGCCGGCGAGCTCACCCATCTCCTGCAGCTCGGGAGTCGTGAACGCGGCCTGCGCCGGACCGCGCCGGCCGACGACGACGATCTCGCGGATCGGCGAGCTCTCGATGGCCGCGATCGAGGCGTCCGTCGCGTCCGTGGGCGCCAGCTCCTCGTGCGTGAGGGCGAGCATCCGCGCCACGTCTAGGGCCACGTTCCCGTTCCCGATCACGACGGCCCGCTCGACCGAGAGGTCGAATGCGAGCTGCTGGTAGTCGGGATGGCCGTTGTACCAGGCCACGAGCTCGGTCGCCGCCCACGAGCCCGGCAGGTCCTCGCCCGGGATCCCGAGACGACGGTCCGTTTGCGCGCCGACCGCGTAGACGACGGCGTCGTACAGGCGCACGAGGTCCTCGTGGTGGAGGTCGCGGCCGACCTCGACGTTGCCGAGGAAGCGGAAGCCCGGCTGCTCGGCGATGCGCTCGAAGGCGCGCGAGACCGTCTTGAGCTTGGGGTGGTCCGGCGCGACCCCGAGCCGGACGAGACCCCAGGGCGTGGGCAGCCGCTCGATCATGTCGACCTCGGCGGGCGGATCGGCGGACAGCAAGGCGCCGGCGGCATAGAAGCCCGCCGGGCCGGATCCGACGACGGCGACGCGCATAGCTGCGGCGACTCTAGTCGTGCTTGCCGGGATAGCGGTCTTCGAGCGTGACCATCACGCGGCGCAGGAGCGAGTTGAGCTGCTCCTTCTCGCGGTCGGTCAGCGCCTGCGCGAGCAGCGCCTCCTTCGGCGCCTGGATGGCCATCGCCTCCTCGTGCTTCTCGCGGCCCTTGTCCGTCAGCTCCACGAGCACGCTGCGCCGGTCCTCCGGGTCGCGCAGGCGGCGAACGAGACCCTCCTTCTCCAGCGCGTCGAGCCGGCTCGTCATCGCGCCGCTCGTCAGGTCAGCGTGGCGGGCGAGCCATCCCGCCTTGCGGCGGTACGGCTCACCGGACCACCGCAGCGCCGTGAGCACATGCCAGTCGCTGAGCGTCAACCCGAGCTGATCGAGCGTCTCGCCGTGCATGCGCCTGATGCGGTGGTTGATGCCGCCGATGCGATCGACGATCCCCTCGACCGTGAGGTCGAGATCGTCGGGCAGATAAGGGCCGATCTCCTCGAGGAAGCCGTCGACGTGATCCCTTTCGCGGCTCTTCCCGGATCTGGACACATGCGAAGTGTTCATCAAATTTCTCTTGACGTCAAGATAGCGTCCTGCTAATCTCTCGACATCAAGATACTTGGAATCGAGAGGAGAGGAGCGCCACGTACATGTATCCGCCAGATACCCACTTCGCCCGGCTCGTGCACGAGGAGCACGCGGCGCAACTCCGCGCCGCGTTCCAGACCCAAACCGCGAGGAGGCCCACATGGCAACCACGGAGACCTCGTACCGCGTTCTTTCGCTTCCGCAGGAGGCACTCGAGGGTGACGGCGACCGGGTGTTCATCGGCCTCCGCCGCACGCTGGACATAGGCGCTTTCGGCGCCGGCGCGGTCTACCAGGCCAAGACCGGCGAGGGCGTGATCGGCGAGCACGACGAGCTCGGTCCCGGCTCCGACCGGCAGGAGGAGCTGTACGTCGTCGTACAGGGGAGCGCCGCGTTCACGGTCGACGGCGAGGAGATCGACGCTCCGCACGGAACGGTGGTCTTCGTCCGGCCCGAGGCCAAGCGGCAGGCGGTCGCGACGAGCGACGAGACGATCGTGCTCGCCGTCGGCGGCCGGCGCGGCGAGGCGTACCGGGTCCCGCCGGGCGGGGAGCTCTTCGACTTCTTCGAGCACTACAACAAGCAGGACTACGAGGCCGCGCTCGCGGCGTGCCGCGCGGCGCTCGAGAAGTTCCCCGGAAACGCGCTCGTCCTCTACAACATCGCCTGCATGCAGAGCATGCTCGGGCGGGGCGAGGAGGCGCTCGAGACGCTCCACGCCGCCGTCGAGGGTTGGCCTCAGTTCAAGGAGAACGCGCAGCAGGACGACGATTTCACGTCGCTCCGCGAGGACCCGAAGTTCCTCGAGCTAGTGGGGTGACACCAGCAGCGTCAGAGGGCGCAACCACCACTGACGCGCTTGCGCGTCAGTGCGAGCAAGCAGAGCCGCAGCCGGTTGCGTCCTCCGGCGCCTCGCCCTCGGCCACCTGGAAGGAGTGGCCGCAGCCGCACGAGGCGACGGCGTTCGGGTTCTCGATCTTGAACCCCGATTCCTGGATCGTCTCGAGGTAGTCGACCTGCGCGCCCATCAGGTACGGCGCGCTGAAGGGATCCACGACGACCGTGACGCCCTCGCACTCGAACTCGTGATCCCCCTCCTGGGCGCCGCGGTCGAAGCCGAGCCCATATTGGAAGCCGGAGCAGCCGCCGCCCTCGATCGCGACGCGGAGCACCGAGACGTCCTCCTCCGTGGCCATGAGGTCGCGGATCTTCGCCGCCGCCGCGGGCGTCAGCGAGACGATGCTGCCGGTGCGCTCCTGAATCTCCATTCGTGTCGCATCGTAGCAACGTCCCTCGCGCTCACCTGGTCGCGCACGTCTGCGCAAGATCCGACTTTGTAACAGCCGCTGCAGGCACGGCTACAGGGATTCGGTACCCCCAAGTGCAGGGGCGGTGACATTGGTAACGTCACCGATTCGGTGGGTGGTTCCGACGGCGCGAATGGGTAAGGAGAGGCGCGCGTAGATGCTGCACAGCTGGCTGCCATTCCTGATCTACGGGATCCTCGCGCTCGTCATCCCCGGCTCGATGATGGTGATGTCGTTCAAGTTCTCGCAGAGGCCTGCGCGGCGCACGCGCGCCCGGACCGTGCCGTTCGAGTCGGGCGTCTCGACAGGGCCGCTGCCGCGCCAGCGCTTCAGCGTCAGCTTCTACCTGACGGCGATGCTCTTCATCGTCTTCGACATCGAGATCGTGTTTCTCTATCCGCTCGCCGTCCAGCTGCATGCGCTCGGCTGGTTCGGGTTCGTGGAGCTCGCGTTCTTCATCCTCATCCTCCTCGTCGCCTACGTCTACATCTGGCGCAAGGGCGCGCTCAACTGGTGACCGGCGATGGCTGACGACCAGCCCACCCGTCTGCGCGACTACGGGCTCCAGTCGGAGCGGCTCCTGTGGCCGACGAAGGGGCCGTCGCGCTTCGAGGAGGAGATGGGAGCCGACGAGCTCGAGCGCGCGCTCGGGATCACCACGCTCGAGAAAGCCGTGCGCTGGGCGCAGACGAAGTCGATGTGGCCGGACACGTTCGGGCTCGCCTGCTGCGCGATCGAGATGATGTCGATCGTCTCCGCGCGCTACGACATCGCGCGCTTCGGGATGGAGGCGTTCCGCTCCTCGCCGCGTCAGGCCGACCTGCTCATCGTTTCGGGGCGGGTTGCGCACAAGATGGCCGCGCCGCTGCGCCAGATCTACGACCAGATGCTCGAGCCGAAGTGGGTGATCGCGATGGGCGTCTGCGCGAGCTCGGGCGGGATGTTCAACAACTACACGATCCTCCAGGGCGTCGACCGGATCGTCCCCGTCGACATCTACGTGCCGTTCTGCCCGCCGCGGCCGGAGGCGCTGATGGAGGGGATCATCCGCCTGCACGAGGCGCATCAGGCCGGCGTGCCTCCCGCGTACGACCGGGTCGGAGTCGCCACATGACGGACTGGGCGCGCATGCCGGGCTACGTCTCGCACCGCGAGGGGCCCGAGATGCCGACCGTGACGGTGGAGACCGGGCAGATCCGCCAGGCCTGCGAGCACGCCCGCGACGAGCTCGGCTTCGACGTGTGCGTCGACGTGGTCGCCACCGACTACCTCGGCTGGGGCGGCAAGGGCGTCTCCGGCTACATCGGCACCGCGAGCGGCCGTGACCTCATGCATCCGATGACGCAGGGGCTGCAGGCGCTCCCCGAGCTCAAGCCGAAGCGCTTCTCCGTCAGCTACCACCTGCTCGCGCTGCAGCGTGGCGCGCCGCGCGCGCGGCTGAAGTGCTGGGTCGACGAGGGCGAGCACGTGCCGAGCGTGATCTCGGTCTGGCCGACGTGCGACTGGCACGAGCGGGAGCAGTTCGACCTGATGGGAATCGTCTTCGACGGCCACCCGAACCTCGAGCGGCTACTCATGCCCGAGGACTGGGAGGGCCACCCGCTGCGCAAGGACTATCCGATCGGCGGCGAGCCCGTCCGCTTCAGCGACGAGCAATGAGCACCGTCGTCAAAGAAACGCGGACCTACGAAGGCTCGCGCATCCCCTCGCGGGTCCCGACGATCCTCGACGTCCCGCCCGACCTGCGCGACAGCCCCGACGTGCTCCAGGTCAACTTCGGCCCGAACCATCCGTCGACGCACGGCGTCCTGCGCCTGATCGTCGACCTGCACGGCGAGGAGGTCGTGGGCGTCGAGGCGGTGATCGGCTACCTCCACACGGGCTTCGAGAAGTCGATGGAGTCGAAGACGTACTGGAAGGACGTGACCTTCCCCGAGCGGATCGACTACGTCGGCTACCAGAACAACGAGCTCGTGTTCGTGCTCGCGGTCGAGCAGCTGCTCGAGCTGGAGACGCCCACCAAGGCCAAGTGGATGCGGATGCTCCTGTGCGAGCTGAACCGGATCCACTCGCATCTCGTCTTCCTCGGCACCTCGGCGCTCGAGCTCGGGGCGATCTCGATGTTCTGGTACTGCTTCCGCGAGCGCGAGCAGATCCTCGACCTGTTCGAGCTCGTCACGGGGCAGCGGATGCACACCCGCTATTTCCAGGTCGGCGGGCTCGCCGAGGACATCCCGCAGGGCTTCTTCCCGGAGTGCCGCAAGTTCGTGGAGTGGATGCCGCACGCGCTCGACGACTACAAGGGCATCCTCGACCGCAACGAGATCTGGCTCGAGCGGACGCAGGGGATCGGCGTCCTCTCGGCTCAGGACGCGATCGCGCTGGGGCAGAGCGGCCCGAACCTGCGCGCCTCCGGCGTCGACTGGGACCTCCGGCGGGACCAGCCGTACCTCCACTACGAGCAGGTCGACTTCCGCGTGCCGGTCTATCCGAACGGCGATGTCTACGACCGCTACCGCGTGCGGATGGACGAGATGGAGGAGTCGACCCGGATCGTCCGCCAGTGCCTCGACAAGCTCGAGCGCATGGAGGGGATGCCGTGGATCGCGGACGACCGCAAGGTCGTGCTGCCGCCGCGCGAGGAGCTCCACACCTCGATGGAGTCGCTCATCCACCACTTCAAGATCGTCACCGAGGGGTTCCGCGTGCCCGAGGGCGAGATCTACGTCGCGGTCGAGTCGCCGCGCGGCGAGTCGGGCTGCTACCTCGTCTCGGACGGCGGGCCGAAGCCGTGGCGGATCCACTTCCGCGCCCCGTCGTTCGTCGCGCTCGAGGCGACGGCGACCTGCCTCCACCATGCCCTCGTCGCCGACCTGATCGCGGTCGTCGGCTCGCTCGACGCGGTGATGGGAGACACGGACCGGTGAGCTCGCTCTACGACGAGATCCAGGAGGTACGGTCGCGCTATCCCGAGGGTTCGCGCTCGGCCGTGCTGCCCGCGCTGCGGCTCGCGCAGGAACGCGACGGCTGGCTGTCACGCGCGGCGCTCGAGGAGGTGGCCGACGCCCTCGAGGTGACTCCGGCCTTCTGCTATTCGATCGCGACCTTCTACGACATGCTCCATCTCGAGCCGGTCGGCCGGCACACGATCGACGTCTGCACGAACCTCCCCTGCGCGCTCTGCGGTGCGCAGCAGGTGGTCGAGGCCTTCGAGTCGGAGCTCGGCATCCGAGCCGGCGAAACGACGCCCGGCGGCGAGATCACGCTCAGGGCGGTCGAGTGCCTCGGTGGCTGCGGCTACGCGACCGTCGTCGCTGTCGACGACCGCTACCGCCAGCACGTACGGCCCGAGACCGTGCCGGAGATCCTCGGAGGGCTGGGTGGCTGAGCAGCACAAGGTCCTTCTTGCCGGCGCCGACGAGCGCGACCTGACACAGCTCGCCGAGTACCGGGCGATCGGCGGCTACCGCGGCGTCGAGAAGGCACGCGCGATGACCTCTGACGCGCTGATCGACGAGCTGCAGAAGGCGAACCTCCGCGGCCGCGGGGGGGCCGGCTTCCCGATGGGCCGCAAGGCGTCGCTCATCGATCGCAAGAGCCCGAAGCCGAAGTACCTCGTCGTCAACGCCGACGAGTCCGAGCCCGGCGCGTTCAAGGACCGCGAGGTGATGGCGCGGGTGCCGCACCGGCTGATCGAGGGCTGCCTCATCGCGGCGCACGCGATCGAGTCGACCGACGTATTCATCTACATCCGCGGGGAGTACCTCGCGGAGTACGAGATCCTGGCGGCCGCCGTCGAGGAGGCGCGCGAGGCCGGGATCTTCGGCGACGTCACGATCACGGTTCATCGCGGCGCCGGCGCCTACATCTGCGGCGAGGAGACGGCACTGCTCGAGTCGCTCGAGGGGAAGCGCGGCCAGCCGCGGCCGCGCCCGCCGTTCCCGCCGATCCAGGGCCTCTACGCGGCTCCGACGCAGATCAACAACGTCTGCACCATCGCAACGGTCCCCGTGATCATCGAGATGGGCGCGGAGGAGTTCGCCAAGACCGGCGTACCGAGCTCGCCCGGAACGGCGATCTTCTCCGTATCGGGCAACGTCGTACGGCCCGGCAACTACGAGCTCGACCTGGGGACGCCGATGCGCGAGCTCATCTACGAGCACACCGGCGGAATCGCGGACGGCCGGGAGCTGAAGGCCGTCATCCCGGGCGGCTCGTCGGTGCCCGCGCTCAGCCCCGACCAGATCGACGTCCCGCTCGACTACGACTCGCTCGGCGCGATCGGGACCTTCTTCGGCGCGGCCTCCCTCATCGTCGTCGACGACCGCTGCTGCATGGTGCAGTTCGCCCTGCGCTCCACCAAGTTCTACATGCACGAGTCGTGCGGCAAGTGCACGCCGTGCCGGGTGGGAACGCGCTGGATGGTGCAGATCCTCGAGTCGATCGAGAACGGCACCGGGACACACGCCGACCTCGAGCTGCTCGACTCGGTCGGCGACAACATCCTCGGGAAGGTCTTGTGCGCGCTCGGCGAGTTCGCCGTCTATCCGGTCGCGAGCTACCTCCACAAGTGGCGCGACGAGTTCGTCGCCCACGTGGAGCAGGGGGGCTGCCCGTTCGCCGGCGGTTCCTCGCTCGAGGGGATCCTCGCGCCGTCCGACCAGCACGCGCATTCGGCGGTGGCGGCGGAGGCACTCGTATGAGCACCGAATTGGTGCGCGTCACGATCGACGAGCGCGACGTGCACGTGCCGAAGGGGACGGGGATCGTCGAGACCGCGCTCGCGGCGGGCGTCGAGATCCCCGTGTTCTGCTACGAGCCGCGCCTCGGCGCGCCGGTCGGCGCCTGCCGCATGTGCCTCGTCGAGGTGGAGGGGATGCCGAAGCTCCAGACGGGCTGCACGCTCACCGCGCAGGACGGCATGGTGGTGAAGACGGCGCGCACCTCGGCGAAGGCTGCGTCCGGCCAGAACGCGACGCTCGAGTTCATCCTCGTCAACCATCCGCTCGACTGCCCGGTCTGCGACAAGGGCGGCGAGTGCCCGCTGCAGGACCTCACCTTCCGCTACGGCCCGGGCAACACGCGGATGAGCTTCGACAAGCTCACGTTCGAGAAGCCGATTCCGATCTCGCCCACGATCTCGCTGGACCGCGAGCGCTGCATCCTCTGCTACCGGTGCACGCGCTTCAGCGAGAGCGTCTCGGAGGACGGCCAGCTCGTCGCTGCCAACCGCGGCGCGATGTCGGTCATCACGACCTTCGAGGACCTGCCCTACACGGGCGCCTTCACCGGCAACGTGACCGAGCTCTGCCCAGTCGGCGCGCTCCTGCCGACCCAGTACCGCTTCGAGGGCCGGCCGTGGGAGATCGTCGACGTGCCGACCGTCTGCGGGCTGTGCCCGGTCGGCTGCAACGTCAACGCGACGGTGCGGGAGGGGAAGGTCAAGCGGATCCTTTCCCGCAACCACCCCGAGATCGACGAGGGCTGGATCTGCGACAAGGGCCGCTTCGCGTACACACACCTGCGCGCCGGGGACCGTCTGACGCAACCCCTCCAGCGCGTGCGGCGGCGCGGGCTCGAGCAGGTCTCGTGGGAGCAGGCGCTCGACGAGGCCGAGCGGCTCCTGCGGGCGGCGCGCGGGCGCGTCGTCACGGTCCTTTCCGGCTCGGAGACGGTCGAGCAGGCGTACGCGCTCGGGAAGCTGCTGCGGGTCGGCCTCGCCTCGCACCAGGCGACGCTGCCGGAGGAGATCTCCGGCGCGCTCGACGCCTATCGCCTGCCGCTGTCCTCGATTCGCGACGCCGACGTCGTCGTCGTGCTCGGCGACGTGCCGGTCGTCGAGCGCGCTCCGGTCGTCGACCTCTGGATCAAGTCGGCCCGGCGCAACGGCGCCCGCATTCTCGACGACGCCGGCGACCCCGCCGTCGCGGAGGCGGAGCGGGTCGTCCTCATCTGGTCGGGCCCCGGCGGGCGGGGCGGCGCGACCGTCGCCAAGCTCGCCGAGAAGCTCGGGCTCGCCGGCCGTGAGGGCTGCGGCGCCTTCTACCTTCCCGAGACGCCGAACGGCCGCGGGGTCGCCGACGCCTGGGCTGCCTGCTGCGACGAGGAGATCGACGCGATCGAGTCGATCGGGCTGCTCGTCGTCTCGGGCGACGAGGCGGCCGGCGACGACAACGTCCGCGCGCTGGCCGAGCAGGCGGAGGCCACGATCGTCCTCTCGATGTACGGCGGGCTGGCGGCCGGCTGGGCGGATCTGATCCTCCCGGGCACGGGCTACCTCGAGCGCGACGGCACGTTCGTCAACCTCGAGGGGCGCCTGCAGCGGCTGCGCCGCACGGTCGAGCCGCCCTGCCCGGACGAGCTCGAGTGGATCTCGCAGCTCGCCGCGCGCTTCGACGTCGACGTGGCGCCGTACGCAGCAGCCGTCTTCGGCGAGGTCTCCGAGCGCGTCTACGGCGGGCTCGCCTTCGGCGAGGTCGGCGAGCGCGCCCCGCTGCGCGGCTACCCCGAGGCGCAGGAGCACGTCACTCGGGCCGCGTTGCCCGAGCCGGAGCAGAGGGCGCGCCGCGGCCAGATCCGCCTCGTCGCCTACAAGCCGCTCTTCTCCGGCGCGGCCGTCGAGCGGGTGACGGAGCTGCAGTTCCAGCGGCCGCAGCCCGAGCTCGAGCTTTCCGCGGACGACGCGCGGCGCAGGAGGATCTCCACCGGCGACCTCGTAACCGTCGGCGCGAACGGCAGCGCGATCACGCTGCCGGCCCGCGTCAACCGGCGGCTCCGCGTGGGGATCGCACGCGTGGCGCTCGAGCACGCGAACGGACTCGGCGGGATCGTGGAGGTCGAGAAGGCCCAGGAGGCGGTCAACGCGTGAGCGAGCCGTGGTGGATCTCGATCATCAAGGCGCTGATCATCGTCAACATCGTCCTCGGCCTCTTCGCCTACCTGACGCTGATCGAGCGGAAGCTGATGGGGCGGATGCAACTCCGTTACGGCCCGAACCGCGCCGGGCCGTACGGCCTCCTGCAGCCGATCGCCGACCTCGTGAAGCTCGTCCGCAAGGAAGCGTTTGCGCCGTCGGCGGCGATCGACCTGCCGTACATCATGGCGCCGGTCGTCTCGGCCTTCACGGCGATCGCCGCCTTCGCCTTCATCCCGTGGGGCCCTGGCTGGACGGTGAACGGCTGGCGGATCAACGGCGAGATCGCGAACGTCTCGATCGGCCTGATCGCGATCTTCGCGCTCGGCTCGGTCGGCATCTACGGGTTCATCGTCGGCGGCTGGGCGTCGGAGTCGAAGTACTCGATCCTCGGCTCGATGCGCACGTGCGCGCAGCTCGTCTCGTACGAGGTCTCCCTCGCGCTGAGCGTGCTGGGCGTCGTCATCCTCGGCCGCTCGCTCAACCTGCCCGAGATCGTCGCGCGCCAGGGCTCGTTCCTGCCGTACGCGGCGCCGCAGCTGATCGGGCTGGTCGTCTTCTTCTTCGGCGGGATCGCCGAGACGAGCCGGGCCCCGTTCGACCTGCCCGAGGCCGAGCAGGAGCTCGTCGCGGGCTACCACACCGAGTACTCGGGGATGCGCTGGGGCCTGTTCCAGATGGCCGAGTACATCAACCTGATCACGCTCTCGGGCCTGATGGTGACCCTGTTCTTCTCGGGCTGGCACGGGCCGTGGGACATCGGGCCGATCTGGTTCCTGCTCAAGACGATGGTCGTCCTCTTCGTCTTCATCTGGCTGCGGACGACGCTGCCGCGCCTGCGTTACGACCAGCTGATGCGCTTCGGCTGGAAGGTGCTGCTGCCGGTGGCGACGGTGAATGCGGTCGTCACGGCCGCGCTCGTGGTGGGGTTCGGAGGCTGATGTGAGCCCCCAGCCGATCGAGTCGCTGAAGGGCTTCGGGGTCACCTTCAAGCAGATCTTCAAGAAGCCGATCACGCAGCAGTATCCGGAGTACAAGCGGCCGGTCTATCCGCGCTTCCGCGGCCGCCACCGGCTCTGGCGCCACGAGAACGGGCTGGAGAAGTGCGTCGGCTGCTCGCTCTGCGCGGCCGCGTGTCCCGCCGACTGCATCCGCGTCGTCGCCGCCGAGAACACGCCGGACAACCGCGTCTCGGCCGGCGAGCGCTACGCGCGGATCTACGAGATCAACCTCAGCCGCTGCATCTTCTGCGGCTACTGCGAGCTCGCGTGCCCGTTCGACGCGATCACGCTGGGCAACGAGTTCGAGATCTCGGAGCACAACCGCGACGACCAGATCTACACGAAGGACATGCTCCTCGCGCCGCCCGTGAAGCAGGTCCCGGTCGCCGACCCCGACCTCTTCGACACTCCGATCCCGTTCTACAAGGCGCACTCGTGAACGGGCTCGTCCTCGCCTCCGCCGGAAACGTGCTCGTCTGGATCGTCTGGGTCGTCGCCGCGTTCTCGTGCCTCGCCTCGGGCGTGGCGGTGATCTCGTTCTCGAACGCGTTCTACTCGGCGCTCGCGCTGATCGGGAACCTCGCCTCGCTGGCGGTCATGTACCTCCTGCTCTCGGCAGAGTTCGTGGCGGCCGCCCAGGTGCTCGTCTACGCGGGAGCGGTCGTCGTGATGTTCCTGTTCGTGATCGCGTACGTCGGGCCGCGCCGCGAGACGCCGTGGTCCGGAGGCCCGGGCTGGCAGACCGTCGCCGCCGTCTGCGCCGCCGGGGCGCTGCTCGTGGAGATCGTCGTCGCCGTCGGGATGCAGGCGAGCGGGACGCTCTCCCCCGAGAGCAACGTCGGCGCCACGTTCGGCACGCCGGCCTGGATCGGCCGCGTCTTCCTCACCGACCACCTGTTCGCCTTCGAGATCACGTCGGTCGTGCTGCTCGTCGCCGCCGTGGGCGGCGTGATCCTCGGCGCCCATACGCGGCGGACGGATCCGGGGATCATCACCCCGGCGCCCACGCGCGAGGCCGAGCGCGAGCCCGAGCCGGAGGTCGTGCACTGATGGCCGGTCCCGACGTCGCCTGGTACCTCGCGGTCGCGGCCTTCCTGTTCGGGATCGGCGCGCTCGGCGTCCTCATCCGGCGCAACACGCTCGTCGTGCTCCTCTCGCTGGAGCTGATGCTGAACGCGGGCAACCTTGCGCTGATCGCGCTCTCGCGCCACTGGCACAACGGCGCCGGACAGATCTTCGCGCTCGCCGTGATGGCCGTGGCCGCATCGGAGGTCTGCGTCGGGCTCGGGCTCGTCGTCGCGCTCAACCGGCGCGACCTCTCGCTCGACGTCGACCGGCTCTCGGAGCTGCGCGGATGACCGGCGGCTCCTGGCTCTGTCTGCTCGCGCCGCTCGGCGGCACGATCCTCATCACGCTGTGCGGAACGCGGATCCCGCGCGTAGCTGCCGGTTGGATCGCGACCACGAGCTGCTTCGTCGCGTTCGCCGGTGCGATCTGGGCGTTCTTCGGCGTCCACGACCAGCACTTCCGGCCCGGACTCCAGCTCTGCGATGCCAGTTCAGGTCCGTGTCGAGGCGAGATCACGACGGCGTGGACGTGGCTCCAGTCCGGGAACTTCCACGTCGGCCTGCAGCTGCTCGTGGACCCGCTGAGCAGCGTGATGATGCTGATCGTCAGCGGCGTCGGCGGACTGATCGTTCTCTACTCGATCGGCTACATGGACGGCGACGACGAGGAGCGCCGCTACTTCGCGTACATGGCGTTCTTCGTCTTCTCGATGCTCTTGCTCGTCGAGGGCGGGAACCTGCTGCTGCTGCTCGTCGGCTGGGGGCTGGTCGGCCTCTCGTCCTACCTGCTGATCGGCTTCTGGCACGAGCGGCCGAGCGCGGTGCAGGCCGCGAAGAAGGCGTTCGTCATGAACGCGTTCGGAGACGCGACGATGGCACTCGCGTTCTTCATCCTCATCGCACACACGAGCTCTCTTTCGTTCGTGAGTGCGTTCAACGTCCACCTCTCCTCGACGGCGGCGAACCTCGTCGCGCTCGGCCTGCTGGGCGGCGCAGCGGCGAAGTCGGCACAGATCCCCCTCCAGACCTGGCTGCCGGATGCGATGGAGGGGCCGACGCCGGTGAGCGCCCTCATCCACGCCGCGACGATGGTCACCGCGGGCGTCTACCTGATCGCGCGCACGCATCCGATCTTCGAGCAGGCGCGCACGGTCGAGCTGATCGCCGCCGGCACGGGCGCGCTGACGCTCCTCGTCGCGGGCCTGATCGCGCTCGTCCAGACCGACATCAAGCGCGTCATCGCCTACTCGACGATGTCGCAGATCGGCTACATGTTCCTCGGCGCCGGCGTGGGCGCGTACGCGAACGGGATGTTCCATCTGATGACGCACGCCTTCTTCAAGGCGCTCCTGTTCATGACGGCCGGGCTAGCGATCCACGCGCTCGCGGGCGAGCAGGACATCCGGCGGATGCGCGGGCTCGGACGGCTGATGCCGTTCACGAAGTGGTGCTTCCTCGCGGGCGCGCTCGCGCTGGTGGGCATCCCGCCGTTCAGCGGCTTCTTCTCGAAGGACTCGATCGTCGCGTCGGCCGCCGCACTCGGCACCTGGTACGGCTGGATCTTCTGGGTCTGCGGGATCGCGGGAGCCCTCCTCACCGGCCTCTACACGTTCCGGCTCTGGTTCCTCGTCTTCCCGGGCGAGCCGAGCCCGTTCGTGCGCGAGCACTACCACGACCACCACGGCCGCGAGGGCGCCTGGACGATGCTCCTGCCGGTCGGGATCCTCGCCGTGCTCGCGACGGTCGGCGGCTGGCTCCAGTGGTCGCCGCGCTGGACTCCGTTCACCGACTGGCTCGCGCCCGCGGCGCCGACCCTTCAGGCAGCGATTCCGACGAACACGCAGGAGTACTACACCTCGGCCGCGACCGTGCTCGCGGGCGTCGCGGGCATCGTCGTCGCGTGGGCGATCTACTCCGAGCGGTCGATGGCGATTCCGGCCATGCCCTTCTGGCGGCGGACGCTCGAGAACAAGTTCTGGTTCGACGCGCTCTACGACCGGATCTTCTACGCCCCGGCCGTCTGGACCGCCGGTCTCCTGCGGCGCGAGTTCGAGGAGCCCGTCGTGCTCCAGACCGGCCCCGACCTCGGTGAGGCGACCCTCGAGACCGGCGGCCTCGTGCGCCGGATCCAGACCGGGCTGCTCCGCACCTACGTCCTCTTCCTCGCCGTCGGCGCCGCCGGCGTCGTCCTCGCCTTCCTGATCGCCAAATGAGTGCCACCGCTCTCACCTCGATCCTGATCTGGCTGCCGATCGCCGGCGCTCTCCTGATCTGGCTGCTGCCGCTCTCGCGCTACGCAACCGGAAGTCTCGCGCTGCTCTTCTCACTCGCGGAGGTCGGCTTCTGGATCGAGCAGGCGGCGCGCTTCGACTTCGCGCGCTCCGGCCTGCAGATGGAGGAGCGCGCGAACTGGTTCGGCGACCTCGGAGTCTCGTACCACGTCGGGGTGTACGGCTTCTCGCTCTGGCTCGTGGGCCTCACCGTCGTGGCCATGGCCGCCTGCACCGGCTACGGCTTCTGGGTCGGCCGCGACCGGTCGCGCGCGTACTTCGGCCTGATGCTCCTCCTCACCGGCGCCACCGTGGGCGTGTTCGTCGCACAGGACCTGCTCGTCTTCTACGCCTTCTTCGAGGCGATGCTGATCCCGCTCTACATCCTGATCGGCGTCTGGGGAGGCGCGCGGCGGATGGAGGCGACGATCAAGTTCGTCATCTACACGATGACCGGCTCGCTGCTGATGCTGGCCGCGATCGTGGTCTACGGTCTCAACGCGGGGACGTTCGACCTCGTGGACGGTCCGGCGAGCGCGAGCCGCTGGCTCTTCCTCGGCTTCATGCTCGCCTTCGTCATCAAGGCGCCGCTCTTCCCGTTCCACGGCTGGCTACCCGACGCGTACCGCGAGGCACCCGCGGAGGTGAGCGCCGTGCTCTCGGGCGTGATCGCCAAGGCGGGCCTGTACGGGATGCTGCGGATCGCGATCGCGAAGTTCCCCGACCCGACGTCGTTCTACCGGACGACGGTGCTCGCGCTCGCGGCGGCCGCACTCGTCTACGGATCGGTGCTCGCCTTCCGCTCGGCGGACTTCCGCGGCGTCGTCGCCTACTCGTCCCTCGCGCAATCGGGCCTGATCGCGCTCGGCCTCTTCGCAGGCACCGATCTCGGCTTCGACGGCGCCGTGCTGCAGATGGTCGCGCACGGGCTGATCTCGACCTCGCTCTTCCTGATCGCGGGCGCCGTGGAGCGGCGGACGACGACCGGCGAGTTCCGGCTGCTCGGCGGCATGGCGCGCGGCCGGCCCGCGCTCGCCACGCTGCTGATGACCGTCGGGATCATCTCTCTCGCCGTGCCGGGCTCCGCCTCGTTCGCCGGCGAGTTCCTGATCCTCGCGGGCGTCTTCCAGCGCGCCTGGTGGTGGTCGGCGATCGGCGCCGGCGCGATCGTGCTGGCCGCGATGTACATGCTGCGGCTGATCTCCGCCGTCCTGCACGAGGCGCGCGGCTCGACGGTCGCGGACGAGGCGCTGGACCTGCGGCCCGGCGAGCTCGCGCTCGTCGTCCCGCTCGTGGCCGGCCTGCTCTTCCTCTCGGCGTGGCCGGCGGGGATCAGCCACCACTCGTTCTTCGGCCAGAGCCCGGCCGCCGCCGTGCGGAGCCAGTTCAAGTGACGCTGCACACCCCCCACATCGACTGGTTCGGGGTTTCACCGGTCTTCGCGCTCATCGGCACAGCTTTCCTCGCGCTCCTCTGCGCCGTGCTGGTGCCGCGGGCTCTCCGCCGCCTCGCGGCCGCCGGCGTCGCCGCCGCCGGCTTCACGGCCGGGATCGTCCTCTCGATCTGGCTCTACGTCGACAGCGCCCACGGCCACGCGATCGCCGCCGGCGCCCTGTATCGCGACCGCTGGACGGCCCTCGGCCAGATCATCCTCTGCGCCGTCGGGCTCGCGACGACGCTCGTCGCCGCGGAGCACGTCCCCGGCTGGGGACGAAGCGCCGATCCCGCGAGGCGCGACGACCACATCGCGGAGTTCTTCGCGCTCCTGCTCGCCTCGGCGGCCGGCATGGCGTTCTTCGTCGGAGCGGCGAACCTGATGACGCTCTTCCTCTCGCTCGAGTGGTTCTCGATCGCGCTCTACGTGATGTGCGCGATCGACTACGACCTCGAGGGCTCGCTCGAAGCGGGGCTGAAGTACCTCGTCGTCGGCTCGTTCGGCGCCGGCGCGCTGCTCTTCGGCTCGGCGCTCGTCTACGGCGCGACCGGGACGATCTCGTTCCACGGCATCGCCCGCGAGGTCGCGGCGCACAGCCTGACGGGCGACACGTTCGTCGTCGTCGGGATCGCGCTCATCATCGCGGGCCTCGGCTTCAAGATGTCGGCCGCTCCGTTCCATATGTGGACGCCGGACGTGTACGAGGGCGCGCCGACGACGGTGACCGCCTGGATGTCGTCCGCGACGAAGGTCGCGGCGCTCCTCCTCACCTTCCGGCTGATGACGACCGCGTTCCCGGCGAACCAGCATCTCTGGGGCTGGGCCTTTGCGATCGTCGCGACCGCCTCGCTCGCGATCGGCAACTTCGCCGCGCTCGTGCAGCGGAACGTGAAGCGGATCCTCGCGTACTCCTCGATCTCGCACGCAGGCTTCATGCTGATCGGGCTCAGCGCCGGCAGCGCGCTCGGCGGCCGCGCCCTCATGTACTACCTCGTCCCGTACTCGGCGATGGCGTTCGGCTCGTTCGCGGTAGTCGCAGCACGGGAGCGCGAGCTCGGCGTGCCCGTGACGCTCGAGAACCTCGCGGGATTCGGCTGGGAGCGGCCCTTCCTCGGCGTCGCGATGTGGTTCTTCATGTTCGGCTTCGCCGGCCTCCCGCTCGGCGGCGGCTTCGTGGGCAAGTTCTACGTCTTCGCCGCCGCGTACCGGCACGGGTGGATCTGGCTCGTGATCGTCGGCGTGCTCGCGACGCTCGTCAGCCTCTATTACTACCTCGGCATCGTGCGGGCGATGTACATGCGGCCGTCGGAGGAGCTGCAGGTGCAGCCGGGTGGCGGTGTGGCCGTGACCGGCGGCGCGCCGGCCGCCGAGACCCTGCTCCACGTCGCGGTCGGAGCGGCGCTCGTCGTCTCCTTCGGCTCGCTCTTCGCCGTCCAGCCGCTGATCGACCTCGCGCGGCACGCGGCGAGCTCGTTGCCTTTCTGAAAGCGCTCTGCAAAGAGCGTGCAAGTTCGCGCGTCGCGCCGTTACCGATGCCCGCCGACCAGGTAGGACTCCGCGCAAATCGACGACCTGAAGGAGCCGACCATGCTACGAGGCCACCTGACTGGAACAAGGCTCGGACTCCTGCTGGCGGTCGCCGCCGGCGTGGTGCTCGGCGCAGTCCTCGGACAGCCGGGAGCCGGACGGGCCGTGAGCAACGTCAAGCCGAAGCCGAAGACCCTGCCGACGATCACTGGCCCGGCGGAGGTGGGCGTGACGCTCGTCGCCACGCGCGGCACGTGGACGGGGAGCCCGACGACGTTCCACTTCGCCTGGACCCGCTGCAACACGGCCGGAGCCGCCTGCCTCGCGATCGGCGGGGCGACGGGCAAGATCTACACCCCCACGATCACCGACGTCGGACACACGCTTCGCGTGAACGTGACGGCGCGCAACAGCAGCGGATCGACCACCGCGACTTCCGCCGCCACCGCAGTCGTTCCGCCGAGCGGATGCCCGGGAGGCAGCGGCACGATCCTGGTCTCCGCGCTCACCCCGCCTTCGCGCCTCATCATCTCCAGCGTGTCGATCGCACGGCCTGTGCGTCGGTCGACGCAGTCGATCCAGCTTCGCGTCACGATCACGGCGTGCGGCGGCCGGCCGGTGCAGGGCGCAAGCGTCTTCGCGACGGCCGTCCCCTACAACCAGTTCGCACCGGGACAGGGCGCGACCGGGCCCACCGGGGCCGTCAGGCTCACCGAATCCCGGCGCAGCGGGTTCCCGGCCAGCCGGCACCAGCGTCTTCTGGCGGTGTTCGTCCGCACGTGGAAGCAGGGCGAGCCCGTTACCCAAGGCGTGTCCGCCAGCCGCGTGGTGGCGTTCCGCTTCGCACACCATTAGCGGAGGCGAACAGTGGCGGCACCCCGTTTCGTGGAGGTGCCGCCACTGCCCAATCTGAAAAGGATCTGCAAAGAAGCAGTTCTCGTAGGCGTTCCTTCTTCTCCGGAGAGGTACCACTTCGAAGTGGGATCCATCGGATAGCGAAGGAGACGAGAGATGACACGAGCGAATGTGGGAACCGCGGCCGCGATCGCGGTGGCAGCTCTGGCGATCGGCGCCGTGTTCGGACGGCCCGGCAGCGGCCGGGCCGCCGGCAACGGGCCCGTGAACATGGCGGCGCCGACGATCTCGGGCGCGGCGCAGGAGGGGCAGGCACTGAAGGCCAGCAAGGGGAATTGGACCGGCAGTCCGACCTCGTTCGCCTACGCCTGGAGCGCCTGTGACGCGAACGGCGGCTCGTGCACGGCGATCAGCGGCGCAACCGCCGCGACCTACACGGCCACATCCGCGAACGTCGGGGGAAGGCTCCGCGTCACGGTGACGGCGACGAACGCCGGCGGGTCCAGCCAGGCCACGTCGGCGCCGTCCGCCGTCGTCTCGAGTGCGACGGCACCGACCAACACGGCCGCGCCGACGATCTCGGGCACTCCCCAGGTCGGCGCGACGCTCACCGCAAGCGAAGGGACCTGGAGCGGGAGTCCGACGTCGACCAGCCTCGCCTGGTGGCGCTGCGACGCGACGGGTGACAGCTGCGCGACGATCCACGGCGCGACGAGCACCCAGTACACGGTGACCCAGGCCGACGCAGGCGGGACATTCCGGGTCGCCGTGGTTGCGACGAACGCCAACGGCTCGACGCAGTTCACGTCGGATCCGACCAAAGCGGTTCCGGCCTCGAACGGCTGTCCCTCGGGTACCGGCACGATCCAGGTCGGCGACCTGCAGCTGCCGGCACGCCTGAGCGTCGACAGGTCGACGATCACGCCGAAGCTCGTGACGCTCGGTACGCACAGGATCCAGCTGCACTTCAAGATCACGGCCTGCGGCGGCCGGCCTGTGCAGGGAGCGAGCGTCTTCGCGACGCCGATCCCCTTCAACCAGTTCTCCGGACCGGAGGAGACCACTGGAGCGGACGGCACCGTCACGCTCACCCAGAAGCGGCGGCATGGCTTCCCCGCCCGGCGGCGGCATCAGCACCTGCTCGCGGTGTTCGTCAGGGCTTCGCGGCCCGGTGACCCCGTGCTCGGCGGTGTGTCGACCCGCCGCACGGTCGCCTTCCGGGTGAACCTGCCGTAGCGGGACGGAACGTCGGCGGCACCCTGCCAGCGCGGGGTGCCGCCTCCCGCCCTAGGCGGCGCGGGAGAGGAGCTCGTCCACCTCGGCCGGCCGCAGGCGACGCTGCCGGCGCGTCCTGCGCGGCACGCGTACCGGCTCGAGCACCCAGACGAGAAGCGGAGCGGCGTAGGCGAGCAGCGCGAGAACCAGCGCCCACGTCGCGACCGGCGAGGGCGCGGATCCCGTCGGGGCGTTCGAGCGCGCTGCCGACGCGACGACGACGAGAGCGAGGGCGGCGACACTCGTGGCGGCGCGCAACCTAGCCGGACGTCCCTCGAGCGCGTCGCCGGCGGCGACGAAGGCCGCTGCCGCCGCGGCGGGAACCGTCAGCAGTCCGAGCCAGAGCGCGAGCCCGCCGAGGCCCACGGCCCCGGCCGCGAGAGCAGCCGTCGCGAGCACCAGGGGCAGGAGCCGTGAACCCACGACCGTAGGTTCGTGCCCGCATCGGACGGTCCTTCCTCAGTAGGCTCGCGGCGACCCAGTCCAAGGAGTACGAATGCCCGACACCACTCTGACCTGGCTCGGCCACGCGACCTTCCGGTTCGACACCCCGGGCGGCAAGCGCGTCTACGTCGACCCCTTCCTGAACGGGAATCCGAAGTGTCCCGAGTCCGAGCTCCAGCCGGAGCGGATCGACGTGATCGCGCTCACGCACGGGCACGGCGACCACGTCGGCGATACCGTCGAGCTTGCGAAGAAGCACGGCTGCACGGTCGTCGCGCCGGTCGAGCTCGCCGACTGGCTGCAGGGCAAGCAGGGCGTGGAGAACGTCCTCGATCCCAACAAGGGGGGCACCGTCGAAGCGGCGGGCGTCAAGTTCACGCTCACGAACGCGCACCACTCGAGCTCGAACAACGACGGCGAGTACACCGGCGAGCCGTGCGGCATCGTGGCCGAGGTCGAGAACGGGACCAAGCTCTACTTCGCCGGCGACACCTGCGTCTTCGGGGACATGCAGCTGATCGGCCGCATCTACTCGCCGGACGTCGCGATCCTCCCGATCGGCGACCACTACACGATGGGCCCGCGAGAGGCGGCCGTCGCGCTCGAGCTGCTCGGCACGAAGCGCTGCGTCCCGTGTCACTGGGGGACGTTCCCCGCTCTGACCGGCACGCCTCGGGCGCTGAAAGAGCTCGCTCCGGACGTCGAGGTGGACGAGATCGACCCCGGCGACTCCGTGAGCCTATGAGGGAGCGCTGGTGGGGCGGGAGCGGCCGGCGCGTACCGGAGCTCGCGGTCGAGGGCGATCCAGCCGTACCGGTGGAGGAGGCGCTCGTCGCCGACGGCGTCGCGGACCTGGAGGCGATCGTGGCGGCGTTCGAGGCCGGCCGTCCCGTCGTCGTTCGTGCGAGGTCGGCGGAGGAGGTGCGCGCGGCGCTCGCGCGACCCGAGGTGGCGGCGGTGCTCGTGCCCGAGGAGCAGCGCGACCTGCTCGAGCTCGACCTGACCGAGTTGACGTATGGCTGAGCCGCTCGTCGCGACGTACTCGATCGTCGGCTGCGACCTCGAGGCGAAGCAATGGGGCGTCGCCGTCCAGTCCAAGTTCCTGGCAGTCGGCTCGGTCGTCCCGTGGGCGGAGCCCGAGGTGGGAGCGGTCGCGACGCAGGCGTACGCGAACCCGAGCTACGGCCCCAACGGGCTCGTGCTCCTGCGTGAGGGACTGAGCGCGACCGAGGTCGTCGAGCGCCTCACCGGCGAGGACGAGGGGCGCGACGAACGCCAGCTCGGCGTCGTCGACGCAAGAGGTGGCAGCGCAAGCTGGACCGGCCCCGGCTGCAACGACTGGGCCGGCGGCCGCACCGGCCCCGGCTACGCGGCCCAGGGCAACATCCTCGTCGGCGAGGAGACGGTGGCCGCGCTGGCGAGGACGTTCGAGGAGAACGCGCAGCTGCCGCTCGTGCAGCGGCTGATCGAGTGTCTCGTGGCGGCGCAGGCGGCGGGAGGCGACCGGCGCGGCCAGCAGTCGGCCTCCGTCCTCGTCGTGCAGCGGAACGGCGGCTATGCCGGCCTGTCGGACATCCTGGTCGATCTCCGCGTCGACGACCACGAGCGGCCGATCCAGGAGCTGCGCCGCATCTACGGGCTCCACCAGCGTCTGTTCGAGGTGAGCCCGCGGGAGGATTGGCTGCCGCTCGAGGGCGAGCTCCGGGCGGAAGTCGACGAGCGGCTCGGCCGGCTCGGCTACGAGACGCTCGACGCCTGGGCGGGCGTCGAGAACCTCGAAGAGCGGGTGGACGGCGAGGACGAGATCGACCCGATCGTCCTCGACGCCCTGCGCGAGGCGAGCTCGTGAGCGACCGCTACACGATCCTCTCCCTCGACGAGGTCGAGACGACGCCGCACAACGGCAGCACTCTGATCCCCGTCCGCCACGCGCTCGGCTTCCGGCCCGCGGGCGTGAACGCCTGGATCGCCGACAGCGACGGGCAGTTGATCCCGCCGCACGAGGAGGACAGCGGCAACGAGGAGCTCTATGCGGTCGTCCGCGGCCGCGCGACGTTCACGGTAGGCGAGGAGGAGGCGGACGCGCCCGCCGGGACGCTCGTCTTCGTGCCGCCCGAGGTCTTCCGCACCGCCGTCGCCGCAGAGGACGGCACGATCGTGTTCGCGGTCGGCGGAACCGTCGGCAAGGCGTTCAACTCCGGCGGCTGGGAGTCGTTCGCCCTTGCGAACACGTACCGGGAGGCGGGGCGGCTCGACGACGCCAGAACGATCATGAAGCAGCTGATCGCGCAGAACCCGGACTACTGGGCCGTCCACTACAACGCGGGCTGTTTCGAGTCCCTCGGCGGAGACGCGGATGCCGCCTTCGAGCACCTGCGGCGCGCGAAGGAGCTCGATACCGGCGGCGACTCCGCGCAGTACTTCCGCGAGGACGGCGACCTCGATCCGCTCCGCGGCGATCCTCGCTTCCAGGAGTTGCTGGGATGAACCTCGCACACATCGACGAGCTCGACCGCATAGAGATGCCCGACGGCTTCGTCTGGCGCCCCGTGCGCCGGCACTTCGGCATCCAGGCGTTCGGCACCAACGTGTACACGCCGGGAGCGACCGGCCGGATCGTCGAGGAGCACACCGAGGGGACCCTCGAGCACGAGGAGATGTACCTCGTCCTGCGCGGCCGGGTCCGGTTCACGGTCGACGGCGACGAACACGAGCTCGGTCCGGGGCAGCTCGTCCACGTTCGCGACCCGTCGCTCCGCCGGGGTGCGGTGGCGCTGACCGACGACGCCGCCGTCCTCGCGGTCGGCGGCAAGCCCGGCGAGCCGCACGAGGTGTCGGCGTGGGAGTACACGTTCTTCGCGAGCCCCCACGTCCGTGCGGGCCGCTACGACGAGGCGAGACGCCTGCTGCACGAGGGGCTCGAAGCGAAGCCCGGGAGCCCGCCGATCCTCTACGACCTCGCCTGCGTGGAGGCGCTCGCGGGCGAGAACGACAAGGCGCTCGAGCTGCTGAACGAGGCCGTCGCCGCCGACGAGCGCTTCCGCGAGTACGCGCAGACGGACGACGACCTCGCCTCGATCCGCGACGACCCGCGCTTCCCGTCCTGAGCGACGTCTTCTGGCTCGGCGGGATGTCCGGCGTCGGGAAGACCACTGCCGCGCTCACTCTCGCGCACCGCTATGACCTGCGCCTCTACACGGTGGACGCGCGCACATACGAGCATCACGCGAAGCTGCCGGCCGATCCGCGCACGCTGGACGAGATCTGGGTCGACACGACACCGGAGGCGCTGGCCGACTGGTTCGAGGAGGTCTCACGCGACCGCTTTCAGCTCATCCTCGGCGATCTCGAGAAAGTCGAGGACGACGCCCCGGTGCTCGTCGAGGGGCCGCAGCTGCTGCCCGATCTGGTCGCCCCGCTCCTGCCCGCTCCGGATCGCGCGATCTACGTCGTCGCGCGGCCCGAGCTGCAGCAGCGTCTGGTGAGGGCCCGGGGATCGGGCGTCTCCAGCCGCACGAGCGATCCGGAACGTGCCGTCGCGAACCGGCTCGGCCGGGACCAGGTGCTCGTGGACCGGCTACGGGCGCGCGCAGCCGAGCACGGGCTGACTCTCGTCGAGGTGGCCGAGGTCGAGGAGACGCTGCCCGCGGTCGAGAGCCGGCTCTTGCCGCTGCTCGAGAGCTGGCTCGAGCACGACCATGGAGACGTCTCGGCGCGCCGCCGCGAGGAGAACGACGTCCGGCTCCGCCAGTGGCGCTTTTACGTCGACGACGCGGGAATCGAGGACCCGGGCGAGGTCGAGCTCGCGTGCGAATGCGACCGGCCGGGATGCGAGGCCACCGCTCGGATCGGGTTGTTCGCGGCCGAAGACGCGCGAGGACGCGGCGACCCCCTAGTCGCGCACTAGCGGTCCCCGGGCAAGCGGACGCCTGCCGCGAGCTGGCGGAGCGCCGGCACAGGATCGGCCTCCGGCCGCGCCACGAGGAGAACGGCGCCGTGGCCCTCGTCGCGCACGAGGGCATCCACGAGCAGCTGGAGCCCGAGGGCGAGCGCGAACGCCTTGTGCGCGTGCTCGCCGCCGAACGGGACGAGCTCCTCCTCCTGCGCGAACCCGGCGACGACGTCGCCCCACGTCACCGCGCCCATCGAGGCGTCGACGACGACCGGATCGCCGCCGCTGCTGGGGATGCCGATGGCCAACGGGTTCGTGCCCGCGAGCTTGGCGCCGCCGGAGGGATGGCCGAGCCGGCGCGGCGACGTAGCCGTAAGCAACGCGACGAGGCCGCCGTCGGCGAGCCGGCGCACGTGGTGGCCGAGCATCCCGGTGGGAAACGTCCGCTCGCAGACGACGAGGCGCGCGTGCGCGGGCGGCCGCTCGAGCTGCGCGCGCACGACCCGCCCCAGCACGAGGTACCCGATCGCGCCGCCGCCGTGCCAGCGCTGGAAGCCGTCCTCCTCCTCCACGAGCGACGGGGCGGCCGTCGGGTCGTAGCCCTCGAGCCCCTCGAGCCACGGGATCCGCGCGTGGCCGTGGCCCTGCTTGCCGCGCTGCTCGGCACCGTCGAAGTGCGCCCAGAGCTCCCGCGCGTCGTCCTCGCCGAAGCCGAGCGCCCGGAGGCGCGCGAGCCCTTCCTCAGGCTGCATGGCGCAGCCTGAACTCGAGAACCGGCCAGCCGCGATCGGACGCGATGCGGCGCAGCGTACGGTCGGGGTTGACGGCGACCGGATTGCCGACGGCCTCGAGGAACGGCAGGTCGGTGTGGCTGTCGGAGTAGGCGGTGCAGTCGGCGAGGTCGAAGCCCTCCGCCTGCGCGACCTCCCGCACGACCTCCGCCTTCGCGTCGGCATGGAGGGCACGTACTGCCCTGCCGGTGTAGCGCCCGTCCTGCACCTCGCAGATCGTGCCGAGCGCACCGTCGAAACCGAGATCGGCCGCGATCGCGTCCACGATCTCCTGCAGCGTCGCCGAGACGATGTAGACGCGCTCGCCACGCGCGCGATGCTGCTCGAGCAGCCGCACCGGCTCCGCGTAGACGAGCGGCCTGAGCACCGGCTCCATCGCCTCCGCCACCAGCTCGCGAATCGCCTCCGGGGTGGAGCCGGCGAGGACGCGGAGGCCGCCCTCCGCCGCCCGCTGCACCGCCTCGTGGCTCGCGCCGCGCGCGACGAAGAGGAGCTGCCAGCCGGCGGCGCGCAGCATCTGCCAGCGGGAGATGAGCCCGCGTTCGCGGAAGGAGCCGGCGAGCGCGAGCGCCGAGGACCGGCGCACCAGCGTGCGGTCGAGGTCGAAGAAGGCGGCCGCAGCCACGCTGGACTAGGCCGGGTCAGCCGACGAGCGGCAGCGATTTGACGATGCCGCCGCGCTCGCGACGGAGTGCCTCGATCTCCTGCGCGATCGCCACGATCGCCCGTGCCGAATCCGCAGCCGGCTGCACGGACACGACCGGCGCGCCCGCGTCGCCCTGCTCGCGCAGTACCGGATCCAGCGGCACCGTGCCGAGCAGCGGCACGCCGAGCTCATCGGCGAGGTCGTCGCCGCCGCCGCTCCCGAAAACGTCGCCGGACATGTTCTCGACGACGCCGAGTAGCCGCATGTTCGTCTTCTGGGCCATCGCCGCCGCCCGCGCCGCGACGTCCTGCGCGAGCTTCTGCGGCGTCGTCACGACGACGACCTCGGCCCGCGGGAGCAGCTGGCCGAGCGAGATCGAGACGTCGCCCGTCCCCGGCGGCATGTCCACGACGAGCATGTCGATCTCGCCCCAGTGAACATCGGTCAGGAACTGCTCGAGCGCGCGATGGAGCATCGGCCCGCGCCACATCACCGGCTCGTTGCTGCTCTCGAGGAAGAAGCCGATCGACATCAGCTTCAGGTCGTCCTTGACCGGCGGCACGATCATCTCGTCGACCGCGACCGGGCGCTGCCGGATGCCGAGCACGTGCGGGATCGAGTGGCCGTAGATGTCCGCGTCGAGGACGCCGACGCTGTGGCCGGACTGCGCGAACGCTGCCGCGAGGTTCGCGGCGAGCGACGACTTGCCGACGCCGCCCTTGCCGCTGGCGACGGCGAGCACGCGGCAGTCGGACGGGAGCCGGATCACGCCGTCGCGTTCGGGTGCGCCGCCGCGCAGCTTCTGCGTCAGCGCCTGCCGCTCCTCGGGCGTCATGACGTCGAAGGACAGCTCGACGCCCGTCACTCCGGGCACGCCCGCGAGAGCCCGCTCGACCTGGCTCTCGAACGAGTCTCGCAACGGACAGCCGGCGACGGTGAGCACGATCGTGAACGCGACGACGCCGTCGTGGATCTCGACGTCGCGCACCATGTCGAGCTCGGTGACCGGACGCCGGAGCTCAGGGTCGATCACCTGCTCGAGGGCCTTCAGGACTTCGTCGCGGGACGGATCCACGACAGCGAGCGTAGCGCCTAGGTGCCCGGCTCAGGTGCCTCGAAGCGCCCGCGCGCGGTGCGCCGGATCCGGCCGGTAGCAACGGCTTCGCCGAGCGCGCGGCGGAAACGCCCGGGCCCCCAGCGACGTGCTCCGACGTCCCGGAAGAGCTCGTCCCTGGAGATCGGCCCGCCCTCGTCGACCGCACGTCCGATCGCCTCGACCTCGCGCTGCAGCTCGGTCACCGCCGTCGGGCGCCGGAGAGAGGTCCCGATGAGTCCCGGCGAGTAGTACGGATACTCCGAGCCCGGCCCCGGCCGGTAGCGCCGGCGTCCCTCGCGCTCGCGCTCCGGCATCTGCTCCGCTTCCTCGGCCGTCAGCGGCTTCGCGATGTTCTCGAGCGGCACCTGCTCGGCCTTGACGCCGTAGATCAGCTCCACGATGCCGCCGACCGCCATCACCGCCGCGCCGATGAAGAAGGCCGTGGCCACCTCGCCGCGATTGCCCGACGCGATCAGGTTGGCGAACAGCAGCGGCCCGATGATCCCGCCGATGCCGGTGCCGACGGCATAGAAGAAGGCGATTGCGAGCGCGCGCGTCTCCATCGGGAAGATCTCGCTCACGGTGAGATACGCGGCGCTCGCTCCTGCGGAGGCGAGGAAGAAGGTGCCAAAGATGAACGCCTGGAAGCTCCACGCAGTGCTGCCGAGGGCATTGCCGGTGAACAGCGCCGCCATGACGGCCGCCACCACCGCCGAGCCGAGATACGTGCCGGCGATCATCGGCTTCCTGCCGACGGTGTCGAAGAGCCGGCCGAGGAGCAGCGGACCGAGGAAGTTGCCCACGGCGAAGACGATCAGGAAGACCGGGACGAACCCCGATGAGACGTGCCAGAAGGTCGAGTACAGCGTGCCGAGGTTGAAGGTGACGCCGTTGTAGAGGAACGCCTGGCCGATGAAGAGCGCGAGACCGAGGACGGCACGGCGCGGATAGCGCTGGAACGCGGTCTTGGCGATCTCCCGGAACGGGATCGACTCGCGCTGCCGCACGGTGATCGACTGGTCCGGCTCGTCGAGATGCCCGTCGGTCTCCCGCTCGATCGACGTCTCGATGTCGCGGACGATCGACTCCGCCTCCTCCTCGCGGCCGTGGATGAAGAGCCAGCGCGGGCTCTCGGGCACGTTGCGGCGGACGATGAGCACGCCCAGGCCGAGAATCGCTCCGATCAGGAACGAGATGCGCCAGCCGACGCTCGCGGACAGCAGCGACTTGTCGAGCAGCAGGATCGCGACCGCCGAGCCCGCCGCCGACCCGACCCAGTAGGAGCCGTTGATGATCAGGTCCACGCGGCCTCGGACGCGGGCGGGAATCAGCTCGTCGATGGCGGAGTTGATCGCCGCGTACTCGCCGCCGATGCCGGCACCGGTGAAGAAGCGGCAGAGGAAGAAGAACCACGCCGTCCACGACGCGGCCGTCGCGAGGGTGGCGACGATGTAGACGCCGAGGGTGAGCAGGAAGAGCTTCTTCCGGCCGAAGCGGTCGGTGAGCTGACCGAAGAACAGCGCGCCGGCACACGCTCCCGCGACGTAGACGGCGGCCGCCGTGCCGATCTGCGCGGTCGAGATCGTGATGCCGCTGCCGCTCTCCGTGAGGCGCGGCGCGATCGCGCCGACGATCGTCACCTCGAGGCCGTCGAGGATCCAGACCGTCCCGAGACCGATCACGACCAGCCAGTGGAACCTCGCCCACGGCAGCCGGTCGAGGCGCGCGGGGATGTTCGTCTCGATGCGGCCGGTCTCGACGCTGGCGGTCTGGCTGCTCATGTGGGACGTCAACGAGCGATCCGCGGACGCGGTTACGCTCGATCCGTGCTGAGTTGCCGGCTCTTCGGACACCGCTATCGCTTCCGGGCCGAGGGAGCGACGATGCGCTGGACGTGCGAGCGCGGCTGCGGCGCGGACGGCGAGAAGGAGTACGGGAGCGCCGAGGAGGCCTCGCGCTACGCAGCGGCCTTCGACCGCGAGGACCGCAGCGAGCTCGGACGGCGCGCTCCCCTGCTCGGGATGTTCCCGCTGCGGCTTTGGTGGACGCTGCGCGGCAAGCGGCGGTAGCAGGAGGCTGCCGACCCGCGGCGAAGCGCTCGCCGATGAGCTCCGACTCGACCACCGAGGCCCGCTGGCCGCTGCTCAGGGAACGCGCTCCGTTCGCCCAGACGCCGACGGTCCGCGTAGGCAGGCGGAAGCTCCCGCGCTCCGCCTGGCTGCTCACCGGGCTCGCCTTTCTCTGTGGCGGGCTCGTCAGCGCCGCCGGCTTCTCGATCGGCTGGCGCCACCAGGCGCAACGGGACACGGCCGCACGCACGGCGCTCGCGGCCGCGACCGCACGGGCGCACAGGCTGGAGGCACGGATCGCGACGCTGGGGGCCTCGCTCGCCGCGGTTCGCTCCTCGGCCACGGCGGCTTCCGCCTCGGAGCACGCCCTCGCCCGCGAGGCCGCGAGGCTCGGCGACGAAGCGACCGCGTCGGCCGGCGACGGGGCCTCGATCTCCTCCGGAGCCGGCTCGCTCGGCGCTTCGGCCACGCGGATCGCGAGCGAGCTGAAGACGCTCGACACGTACCTCACGACCACGCCCACCGCACAGCTGGATTCGGGCTACATCGCAAGCCAGATCGCCTTTCTGGCCCAGCGGCTGGCGCGGCTCCAGGACGACGCGGGGAGCATCGGACGTTCCGCGGCGTCCTTCGAGGTCGCGCTGCGCAGGCTCAGTCGCGACGCCGCGGCGCTGAAGTCCCGTTGAGCCTGCGGCAGGCCGTGTCTTTTTCGGGCACTCTGTGCCAGGTATGAGGGGAATCGCGGCGCGCTTCGTCACCCTGCTCGGGCTCGCGACGCTTGCGCTCGTCGCCACCGCGTCGAGCGGCACCGCGGCGGGCTCGGTGCACGCCCGGATCCTCGGCGTCGTGCCGCACGGAGCTCAGCGCGCCCCGGCGACGGCGCACCTGCTGTCGAAGGCCGTGCGCGGAGCAGCCGGCCCGAGGGCGCTCACCTTCGATCCGCGGTACGAAAGCCTCATCAACCAGTACTTCACGGATGTCGCCGCCGACAGCGGCAAGACCACGAACGTCTACTCCGTGGCGACGCAGTACAACGACGGCTCCGGGCCGGTGCAGTATCGGTCGACATTCGGAGGCTCGTACGTCGATCACGATCCGCTGCCGGCGAACGGCTGCGACGATGCCCACAACGGGCTCCACGACGCCTACTGCCTGACCGACCAGCAGCTCCAGATCGAGATCCAGGCTGCGATGGACGCGAAGGGGTGGCAGCACGGCCTCGATCACGTCTTCTTCCTCATGACGCCGAACGGCGTCGGGTCGTGTTTCGACGTCTCCGGCAACCAGTGCTCGACGAACACATTCTGCGCCTACCACAGCGCCTTCGGCATCTCGCCCGCCGACGCGGTCATCTACGCCAACGAGCCGTACATGGGGCCGCTGCCCAAGGGGGATTGCACCGCCACCGAACAGGGCTTCCCGAACAACGACGTGGACGCCGAGACGACGATCAACACGATCAGCCACGAGCACAACGAGGCGATCACCGACCCGCTCGGCGATGCGTGGATCGCCGACGACGGCCCGAACGGCACTCCCGGAGACGAGAACGGCGACCTCTGCGCGTACGGCTTCGGGACCCCGCTCGGTGGAACCCTCGGGATCAACGCCTACAACCAGGTGATCAACACCCACCACTACGAGCTGCAGCAGGAGTGGAGCAACGCAGACATCAAGGCGGGGAAGGGCTGCACGCAGTTCCTCCATGACCCCAACCCCACGGCACCCACGCCGCAAGGCGCGTCCGGGCCCCTCGTCTACCAGCCCCAGCACGGGCCGGTGATGCGCACGAACACGACGTACGCCATCTACTGGCTCCCCACGCCGGGCACCACGACGCCGCCGGCCGTGACCGGAACGGCGGCCGTGAACAAGACGCTCAAGACCTCGGTTGGGGCCTGGACCGGAGCGCCCACCGCCTTCCGCTACCAGTGGCAGCGGTGCTCGGCGTCCGGAACGGGCTGCGTCGACATCCCGGGCGCGACGGCGGCCGCGTACAAGCTGACAACTGCCGACGCCGGCCACAGCGTGCTCTCGACAGTGGCCGCCTCCAACGTGAACGGCGCCTCGCAGGCCGTGGCGTCGGCGACCACGTCCGTCGTCGTCGCCGTCCCGACCGCGAAGAAGGCTCCGCACATCTCCGGCCGTACGCGGGTCGGGAGGAAGCTGTCGGGCAGCCACGGTTCCTGGACGTCCTCCCCGAAGAGCTACCGCCTGCAGTGGCTCCGCTGCAACGGGCACGGCGCCCGCTGTCGGAGCATCCACCACGCGACGCACGCGAGGTACAAGCTCACGAAGAGCGACGCGAAGCACCGTCTGCGTCTGCGCGTCACGGCCACCAACGCCGCCGGGAGCAGGAAGGCGGTCTCCAAGCCGAGCGCGCGCGTGCCGGCGCCGAAGCACTAGCGCGCGAGCAGCCGGCGCAGCCGGGCGGCGTTCCGCGGGGCGAACCCCTCCCAGTCGTTGTTGAAGTACGCGAACACGTCGCGCGTGGTGCTCCACGCACCTAGCCGATCCGCCCACGCGCGGAGCTCGGACTCGCTGTAGTTGCCCCGCCGCCCGCGCGTGCCGGCGTGGAAGCGGACGTACGCCCAGTCGGCGGTCAGCTCGTGCGTCTGGAAGCCGTTCACCTGCGGCCGGTCGCCGATCACCAGCGCCACGCCGTGCTCGCGGAGCAAGGCATAGGTGTCCTCGACGAACCAGGACGGATCGCGGAACTCGAAGCAGTGGCGCAGACCTCGCGGCAGCCGTGCGAGCGCGTCGGCGAGCCGCTCGTGGTCGCGCCGGAAGGTCGGCGGCAACTGCCAGAGCAGCGGCCCGAGCTTCGGCGAGCCGAGCAGCGGCTCGATGCGCTCGAGGAAGCGCTCGAGGCCCGGCGCGAGGTCGCGCAGCCGCTTGACGTGCGTGAGATAGCGCGAGGACTTGACCGAGAAGAGAAAGCCCTCGGGCGTCTGCTCGACCCAGCGCGCGACCGCATCCGTGCGGGGGAGCCGATAGAAGGTCGAGTTCACCTCGACCGTGTCGAACCGCTCGGCGTAGAAGTCGAGCCACCGCGACGCCGGCAACCGCGCCGGATAGAAGACGCCGTTGCGCCAGTGGGCGTAGTTCCAGCCGGAGAGTCCTACGCGGACAGGGCGCGAGCGATCCTCGTGCACACCTCGGGCGTTCCCGCCGCGACCACGCGCGAACGCTGCTCGAGGTCGAGCGGAGCGGCGCCGAACGGCTCCTCGACGTCGAACAGGTCGAGCGCGAGGCCCACCTCGCCGCAGAGGAGCTGCGCCGCCGCGATGTCCACCGAGCGCGCCGGCTTGAGCGAGCAGACGGCGTCGACGCGGCCGGCCGCAAGGTGGCAGAGCGAGAGGGCGAGCGACCCCATGATGCGCAGCCGGTAGGCCAGGTCGGCGACCTTGGGCGCCTCCTGCGCGACGAGCGACGTCCTGGTCGCTTCGAAGCAGAGGATCTCGACCTGCTCCTTCGGCCGTACGGCGCCGAGCGGCTCGCCGTTCAGCCACGCTCCCTCGCCGCGCCGCGCCGTCCACTCCTCGCGCGAGCCGAAGTCGTGGACGAACCCGAAGACGACGTCGTCCATCGTCTCCCCTTCCGCCACCGCGATCGAGATCGAGAAGAACGGGATGCCGCGCTTGGCGTTGAGCGAGCCGTCGATCGGGTCGACGACGACGAGCGGGAGCGCAGGGCCGCCGACGCGTCCGACCTCCTCAGACACGATCGCGCCCGCGGCCTCGCGGACCCGAGCGAGGATCGCCTCCTCCGCAGCCTGGTCGATCGCCGTGGTCTCGTCACCGCCGCGACCGTCGCCGACGACCGGCTCGCGCTCGGCCCGCGTGGGCAGCCGCTCGAGCACCGCGTCGACGTCAGCGACGGCGGTGCGGCAGAGCTCGAGCCAGTCAGTCAAGCGGGTAGAGGAGTAGGCCGGAGGTGAGCTTCGGGTAGAAGAACGTGCTCTTCTGCGGCATCACGCCGCCGCGGCGCGCGACGTCCCAGACGTCCTCGATGCGCGTCGGCCGGAGCAGGAACGCCGCTTCCGCCTCCCCGCGATCCACGGCGGCGACCGCCTGCTCCCGCTGCGGCGTGTAGGTGACGCCGCTCGGCGCCAGCCGTTCGACGACCTCCGGGTCGAGAAAGCCGTCGCCGTCGAGCAGCTCGTAGCGCCCGGCGCGATACAGAACCGGCCCGGGGAGGTGCTCCCGTGGAGGCTCGATCGGCGTGCCGGCGCCGCTGCCCGCGCTCTGCGCCACGCGGTGGGTCGGGAAGATCGTCAGGCCCTCCTGGCCCGTCGGGACGACGACGGCGAGCAGCCACGCCGACGCCTCGGTGCCGTCCTCGGCATGGAAGGCCAGCGCGGTCTCGTAGCGGTGATGGCCGTCCGCGATCAGGAGCTGGGCGTCCGCGAGCTCCGTCACGAGCGCGTCGGAGAACTCGGCGTCGAGCCGCCACAGCCGGGAACCGACGCCGCCTTCCTCGACCTCGACCTCGGGCGCGCCGAGACCGTCGAGCTCGATGGTGCCGTCCCAGAGGAAGAACAGCGGCTCGAGCTGGGCACGCGTGGCGCGCAGCAGCCGCAGCCGGCCCTCCTTCGGCCCGGCATGCGTACGCTCGTGCGGCAGGACGACGCGGCTCTCGTAGGGCTCGAGCCGGAGCGCAGCGACGAAGCCTTCGCGGCGGCGAGCGACGCCGTCGGGGCCGACGTACTCCTGCGCGAGCCACCAGCACGCCGGCTCTGGATCGCGGGCGAGCACTCCCTGCTCGCGCCACTCCGCGAGACTGGCCGCGGCCTCGTCCTCGCTGTCGGGCAGCGTCAGGTGGACGACGTTGTACGGGCTTCGTCGGAGGAGCTCTTCCCGCTCCTCCGGTCCGATGACATCGTACGGCGGCGCAACGAGCGATCCGAGCGCGCCTGCGACAGCCTCGTCGTAGCGGAGCGCGCGGAACGGCTGTACGACTGCCATGGCACTGACCGTACCAACCGAGCCGTCTCACTAGCTCCTCGGCGGCTCGTGCGCGCGACGACGGGTGATCCCTCCGTCCAGGCGCGACCGCCGAGCCGCAGCAGCTCTGCCGTGAGGGCCGCGAGGAGGCCCAGGCCGACGACGAGGACGCGCCGCAGCACGCGGCCGGTCCAGCGCAGTCGGAGGCTCAGATTGCGCTTCCGGTCCGGCATGAGGCGCCGCCGCCGGTCGACCACGAGGACCTGCTCCTGCGGGACGACTGCGATGACCGCGGAGGTGGGCACCCGCCGCACTCGATGACGCCCCGTCCGCACCTCGAGCACGGAAGGATCGTGCGGATTGATGTCCGCCAGGATCCTCACGACCGTGCCGTGAGCTCCACCTGCGAGCGAGAAACCGACGCAGTGGGCGAGCCAGTACCGGGTGACGGGGCTCGACGCGTCGAACCGCTTGCTCTGGCGCAATGCAACCGCCATCACGCCCCGGTACCCAGCTACCCCGCCGTGCGAAACTCCCCCTCGTGACGACCATCGCCGAGCTCGAGGAAAACCGCACGGTTGAAGGGATCTACGCGGTCGCGCGCAAGGAACGGCTGCGCACCCGCAGCGGCTCGAGCTACCTCGCGCTCGAGCTCGTGGACGCGAGCGGGCGGATCGGCGCACGGGTCTGGAACGACGTCGAGCTGCTCGACGGCCGCTTCGAGACCGGCGACGCCGTCCGCGTGCTCGGACGGGTGGAGCGGTTCCGCAACGAGCTCCAGGTCGAGGTGCGGACGCTCGAGCCGGCCGACGGAGTCGATCCGGCGGGACTGACACCGGGGCTGCGGCGGGACGCGGACGAGCTCGAGGGGTTCCTCGAGTTTCTGGTCGGCGAGGTCCATGACGGCGTGCTCCGGGCCGTGGTCTCGCGCGCGCTCGCCGAAGCTCCGCTGCGGTCCTATCCGGCGACTCCGGACGGCCATCACTCGTACGCCGGCGGCCTCCTCGAGCACACCGTCGGTGTCGGGACGCTTTGCCGCGAGCTCACCCAGATCCACCCTCGCCTGCGCGGCGACCTGCTGCTCGCGGCTGCACTCGTCCACGACGTCGGCCGGACACGCGAGCTCGGGCGCCCACCGGTCTTCGCGCCGACGGAGGAGGGCCGCCTGCTCGGGCACGTGCACCTCGGCCTGCGAGCGCTCGAGGAGCTCGGCGCTCCGTCCGAGCTGCTGCACGCCGTCGCGTGTCACCACGACGCCCGCGCCGCGCGCACCGCCGAGGCGGCCGTCCTCTACCACGCGAACCAGCTCGACGCCGTCGCGGCGACGCGACCGGTGCCGGACTAGGGCTCGACCGGCTTGGCGGCGGCTCTCCTGGCGCTCTGCGCCAGCCTCAGCTGGGGACTCGGCGACTTCTTCGGCGGCGTGAAGGCGCGGGCCCTGCCGAGCGTGATGGTGTTGGCCGCCTCCCAGCCGTTCGGCCTCGCAGCGCTCGGCATCGCCGTGGCTATCCGCGGAACCGGGATCCCCGGCGACGAGGTGGCCTGGGCCGCGCTCGGGGCCCTTTTCGGCACGGTGGGGCTGTTCGCGTTCTACCGGGGGATGGCGACCGGGGCGATGAGCGTGGTCGCGCCGATCGCAGCCGTGGCGGCGGGCGTTCCCGTGATCTGGGGCGTCGCCGTCTCCGGCGACCACGTCCGCGGACTCCAGGCGATCGGCTTCGTCGCGGCCGTGGGCGGGAGCGTGGCGGCGTCGCTCGAGCTGCACCCCGAGCGCAGGCAGGTCGCGGCCGGCGTCGGGTGGGCCGCGCTCGCGATGCTCGCGTTCGGCGGGTACTTCGTGCCGATGCACGCGGCCTCGACGCACGACTGGCTGTGGCCGGCGTTCCTCTTCCGCTGCACGTCCGTCAGTCTCGTGCTCTCGGTCGTCCTCGCCCGCAGGATCCGGCCGACGGGCCTGCGCGGACATTGGCCGGGGCTCGTCGCGATCGGACTTCTCGACACCGGCGGGAACGCGCTCTTCGCGGCCGCGTCCTCGACGCACGGCCTGCTCAGCGTCGTCTCGGTGCTCGCGTCGCTCTACCCGGTGGTGACGGTGCTGCTCGCGCGGCTCGTGCTCGGCGAGCGCGTGCAGCGAACGCAGGACGCCGGAGTGCTCGTCGCGCTCGCCGGCGTCGTCCTGATCACCGCGGGAGGCTAGCCACGCGATCCTCGATCACGGCGCGCAGCTCGCGCACCTCCTCGAGGCAGAGCCCGACCGGATCGGGCAGGTCCCATTCGACATAGTTCTTCCCCGGCAGCACGGGACATGCGTCGCCGCAACCCATCGTCACGACGAGGTCGGCCCACTCGACGTCCTCCGGCGTGAGCGCTTTGGGGACGCGGCCGGAGACGTCGATCCCGATCTCCTCGAGCGCTTCGACCACCGCCTCGTGCAACTCGCCGGCAGGCCTGGAGCCTGCGGAGCGCGCCTCGCCGCCACGCTGCTCGTAGAGGGCCTGGGCCATCTGGGAACGGCCCGCGTTCTCGACACAGACGAATAGGGCTTTCACCCGCCCAGCGTATGCCGCAGGTCGCGCACCGCGTCGGGCACGAGCCGGTAGTACGCCCAGGTGCCGCGACGGCGCGACTCGACGAGGCCCGCGTCGCGCAGCACCTTCAGGTGATGGGAGATGGTCGGCTGCGAGAGCTCGAAGTCCGCGTTGAGATCGCAGACGCAGACCTCGTCCGCCGAGCCGAGCCGGTTCACGATCGCGACCCGCGTCGGGTCGGAGAGAGCGCGGAACCGAGCCGCGAGCGTCTCGCTCGCCTCGGAGTCGAGCAACTCGGTCGCAGGGCCGCAGCAGAGGACGGGCAATCTCTTCATCGATCTGTGTCAATATAGTGCATCGACGTCGATCGATGAAAGGAGGCGTGCGATGAGACGTGGCGACTGTTGCGACGGCTGCTGCGGCAGCGACACCGGCTGCTGCTGAGCGGCACGTGCCGGCGGGGCGTACGACCCGTCGGCTCCTTCGAGTCCTCAGACGTTGAAGCGGACGTTGAGCACGTCGCCGTCCTCGACGACGTACGTCTTGCCCTCGAGACGCTGCTTGCCGGCGCGGGCGGCCTCCGCGTGCCCGCCCGCGGCGACGAGATCGTCCCAGCGTACGACCTCGCACCGGATGAACCCGCGCGCAATGTCGGAGTGGATCGTCTCCGCGGCGTCGAGCGCGGACCTTCCCCGCCGGAGCGTCCAGGCCCGCGTCTCCTTCTCGCCCGCGGTGAAGAACGTGATCAGGTCAAGCGTCTCCGCGAGCCGGCGCACGATCTCGCCGAGCGCCGACTCGCCGCCGCCGCGGAACTCCGCAGCCTCCTCCGGCGCCAGCTCCGAGAGCTCGGCCTCGAGCTGGAGATCGATACCTTCGCCGCCGCCGTTGACGAGCTCGAGCAACGGCTTCGTCGTGAGCGGCTCGAGCTCGGGCGGCAGCTCGCCGTCCCACTCCGCGAGCGTGCGGCCCGCGTCGAGGTGGGCGAGCAGGCGCTCGAGCTCGGCTGCCTCCGCCTTGAGGCGCGCGTCCCCCGACTTCGCCTGCTTCCCGACGCGATCCAGCCGCCGGTCGACGTGATCGCGGTCGGCGACGAGAAGCTCGAGCTTCAACGTCTCGAGGTCGTCGGCCGGGACGCGCGTGCCGGAGAAGCCGTCGAGGACGACGAGCAGCGCGTCGACCTGCCGCAGGTTGCCCAGCAGCTGCGGCCCCGTCCCCGGGACGTCGACGACACGCACGGCCGCAGGCGTGACCTTCCGGGCGCCCACCGTCTCCGCGAGCCGGTCGAGCCGCTCGTCCGGGATCTGCGCCATCCCGACGTGCTCCTTGCCGGAGCCGTGCGTCTCGGCGCGCGTGAGCGCGCGGAAGAGCGTCGTCTTCCCCGAGCTCGGCAGCCCCACGATCCCGACCTCCAGCGCCACGCGCGGGAGGCTAGCGGGGACTACGCCTCCTGCTGCTGGGCGATCTGCTTCTGGAGCGAGACGAGCGCGCGGTGCTGGAGCGACTTGATGGCGCCTTCGGTCTTGTCGAGGATCGCCGCCACCTCAGCGTTCGGGAGGTTGAAGACGAACTTCAGCGTCAGCACCTGCTGCTGCTCGGGCGAGAGACGGTCGATCAGCTTCAGCATCGACTCGCGGCCGATCGTCTGCATCGCCGCGAGCTCGGCGGACGGCTCCTCCTCGCCGGGCGGCTCGGGAACCTCCTCCTCGGGCTGCCAGCGGCGCCGGGAGCGGAAGTGGTCCATCGCGAGGTTGTGGGCGATCCGGAACAGCCAGGCCGAGAACGGCGCCGACTGCCACTTGAAGCTGCCGATCTTCTCCAGCATCTTGAGGAAGGTCTGCGTCGTGAGGTCCTCGGCGTCGTGGCGATTGCCGACGCTGACGTGGAGATAGCTGTAGATCCGGTCGAAGTGGATGAGGTACAGCTCCTCGAGCGCGTCGCGGTCGCCCTGCTGGCCGCGGGCCACGAGCTCCCGCACATGCTCGGTCGACTCGCGCGCGGCCACGTGCTCGGTGGGAGAAGCCATCCCACCCTCGTTTCCCCGAGACCCCATCTGAGCTAACGCGCGGGAAGCGCCCGCCCTAGGACCCGAACCCCACTCGGCCCGCCCGGACGATCCGCTTGTAATACGCGACATGCCCGACGACCACGTGGAGCGGGCCGTCCTCCGTGTCGAGCACGACGACCGGCCTTCCGGCCCCGGTCGACCCGAGCGCCGACTCGAGCTCGTCCGCCGAGCGCGCCTCGACGAAGCTGGCGACGATCTGGCCCCCGGCGAACCCGATCTCGACCCGTACGCGTTCGTCAGCCACCGGCGCACACCACCTCCGAGAGGACGCCGTGGACGGAATCGGGATGGACGAAGGCGACCTCGAGGCCGAACATACCGCGGCGCGGCGTCTCGTCGATCAGCTCGGCGCCCTCGTTCGACAGGTGCGCGAGCGCAGCGCCGATGTCCGCGACCTCGTACGCGACGTGGTGCATCCCGGGCCCGCGCTTCGCGAGGAAGCGGCCGACGGGCGTGTCCTCTCCGAGGGCGCCCAGCAGCTCTAGCCTGCTCTCGCCCACCCGGATCGAGGCAGCCTCGACTCCCTGCTCCTCGACGCGCGAGCGGTGCTCCAGGCGGGCGCCGAAGAGACGCTCGTACGTGTCGAGGGCGCCGTCGAGATCCTCGACCGCGAGGCCCACGTGGTGCACCGAGCTCGGCGTCTCCCCGGGCGTCTTCATCGGGCGATCGTATTTGAAAGACTCGCGACGACGATGCGTGCCTCGGCCTTCGTCCTCGTCCTGACGGCCGCGCTCCTCGCCGGTTGCGGCAGCCACAGCAAGGCCGCGAAACCGAACAATGAGGCGTCGAAGCCGGCCGACCGCGTGTTCGCCGACGCGAGGAGAGCGGCGACGCACGCGAGTTCCGCACACGTTTCGGGAAGCCTCGTCGCAAACGGCACGCCGTTCACGCTCGACCTCTCGACCGTTCGGGGCAAAGGCGCGAAGGGCTCGGTGTCGATCAGCGGGCTCCAGTTCGACCTCGTCAAGATCGGCGACACGGCCTACATCAAGGGCAGCGACGCGTTCTACAAGCATTTCGCCGGAGCCACGGTCGCACAGCTCCTCCACGGACGATGGGTCAAGGCGTCGGCAACCAGCCCGCGTTTCCGCTCGTTCGCCGCGCTCGCCAGCATGGCGGGGCTCTTCGCCAAGATCAGCTCGAGCCACGGCAAGCTCGTCAACGACGGCAAGAAGACGTTTCAGGGCCAACCGGCGGTCGTGCTCCGGGACACCTCGGACAACAGCAGGCTCTACGTCGCGGCGACCGGCACGCCATACCCGCTCGCGCTCGCCGGCGGCGACAAGCAGCAGTCCGGGCGAATCACGTTCGACGACTGGAACAAGTCCGTGTCGCTGTCGGCGCCCGAGGGCGCGATCCCGATCTCCCAGTTCGGCGGCTAGCCGGCCTCAGGCAGGCAGCTCGCCGGGCCTGGCGGCGACGACCTGGGGGACGCCGACCGTCTCCGACGCACGCGACTCCGGCTCGATGCCGCCGAGGATCTCGAGCACGTCCTCGCGCACGAGCGTCTCCTTCTCGAGCAGCGCCGCAGCGAGGCGGTCGAGCGACGCTCGGTGCTTCTTGATCAGTCGCAGCGACTCCTCGTACGCCCCGTCCGTGAGCCGCGCCTGCTCGCTGTCGCGCAGGCGCTTCGTCTCCTCGGAGAGCGCGTAGTTGTCGGCGCGCATCGTCCGCGACGAGGCACCGTCCGACATTCCCCACTCGAACACCATCGAGCGGGCCAGCGAGGTCACCTTCTCGAGGTCGTTCGCCGCGCCGTTCGTGACGTGTCCGAAGACGACCTCCTCGGAGGCGCGACCGGCGAGCGTGACGATCATCCAGTCGATCAGCTCCTCCTTGGTGTGGAGGTAGCGATCCTCCTCGGGCAGGTGGTACGTGTAGCCGAGCGCGTCGCCGCGCGCGACGATCGTCACCTTCTGCAGCGGGGACAGCTCGTTCATCAGATGCGACATGAGCGCGTGCCCGCCCTCGTGATAGGCGAGGATGCGGCGCTCCTTCTCGGTCAGCACCTTGCGCTGCTGGAGGCCTGCGACGACCCGCTCGAGCGCCCAGTCGAAGTCCGCCTGGCTGATCGTGAGGTCGCTGCGGCGGCCGGCGCTGATCGCCGCCTCGTTGCAGATGTTCGCGAGCTCGGCACCCGTGAGGCCCGAGGTCTGCCGCGCGACGGTCGCCAGATCCACGTCGTCGATGTTGAGCGGCTTCCCGCGCGTGTGGACGCGGAGGATGGCCTCGCGGCCGGCGAGGTCGGGCGGCGGCACGAGCAGCTGGCGGTCGAATCGGCCCGGGCGCAGCAGGGCCGGGTCGAGATCCTGGATCCGGTTGGAGGCGCCCATCACGACGACCTGCTCGGCGCCCTCGAAGCCGTCGAGCTCGACGAGCAGCTGGTTGAGGGTCTGATCCTGCTCGCGGTTGAAGCCGTGGCCGGAGCGCTGCGCGCCGACGGCGTCGAGCTCGTCGATGAAGATGATCGCGGGTGCGTTCTTCCGCGCCTCGATGAAGAGCTTGCGGATGCGGGCCGCGCCGAGACCGGCGAACATCTCGACGAACGACGACGCGGAGGCGCTGTAGAAGTTCGCGCCGGACTCGAACGCGACGGCCTTCGCGAGGAGCGTCTTGCCGGTGCCCGGCGGGCCATAGAGGAGGAGACCCTTCGGCACCTTCGCGCCGAGCCGCTCGAAGCGCTTCGGGTCGCGCATGAAGTCGACGACCTCCATGAGCTCGCCCCGCACCTCCTCGACGCCGGCCACCTCGGACCAGCTCGTCCGCGACTTGCTCCCCTGGATCATGTTCGCGGGCGTGGTGCGCGGCATCATCCCGACCGTCTTCCAGAGCAGCCAGCACATGACGGCGATGAGCACGAGGAAGGCCAGCCCGATGTAGTTCATGGCGAAGTCCGCCGCAGCGTGAAACCAGTGACCCACCATCTCAGGGACTCATCGGCAGCGGTGGGCGCAGGCCTTAGCCGAGTGAGGTCAGCGAAGCGCGCGCAGCGCCGACTCGAGCCGCTGGCGCGTCGTGAGGACGCCCTCGAAGAGGTCGCCGTGGCGACGGACCCGCTCGAGCGCGACGTCCATCGTGAACGCAGTCGGATCGAGCGACTCGTCGACCTCCTGCCAACGGAGGGGCGTCGAGACCGGGGCTCCCGGGCGCGGGCGCACCGAGTAAACCGAGGCGATCGTCTTCCCCTCGCCGTTCTGGTTCGCGTCGATCAAGACGCCGCGGCGCTTCGCCTTCGACCACTCCGTCGTCACGAGTCCGCGGTGCGTGCGCGCCAGCGCCCCGGCCACGATCTCGCAGAACTCGCGCGCCTGCGCATACGTGTAGCGCCGCTCCACCGGCACGAGCACGTGCATCCCCTCCGCGCTCGATGTCTTCGGAAAGGCGGCGAGGCCGAGCGCGTCGAGCGCCTGCTTGACGAGCAGCGCCACCTGCACGACCTCGGCGAAGCCGACGTCGGGTGACGGATCCAGGTCGAAGAGCACGAAGTCGGGCCGGTCGGGCCTGTCGACGCGCGAGTACCAGGCGTTGAGGTCGATGCAGCCCATGTTCACCATCCAGAGGAGCGTGCGCTCGTCGTTCACCAGCGGAGCGTCGATCCACCGGCGCCGCGGCGGCCGCTCGCGGGTCGAGACCTGCACGTGGAAGCGGGGGACCCACTCAGGCATGCCCTTCGGTGCGTCCTTCTGGAAGAAGGCCTTGCCGTACGCCCCGTCGGGATAGCGGCGCATCGTGAACGGCCGGTCCCTGAGGTGCGGGACGACGACGGGCGCCACCGCCCGGTAGTAGTCGATCAAGTCGCCCTTCGTGAGCCCGCCGCTCGGGTCCTCGTCCGGCCAGAACGGCTTGTCGAGGTTGGACAGCCGCACCCCGTGCTCGGTCGCCTCGACCGGACCCTCGCGACGCACCGCGCGTGCAGGCTTGTCGTCGCGGAGGCCCTGAAAGGACGGAGCACGCAGGTGGCCGTCGTGCGTCCACTCGGCGAACTCGACCTCGCACACGAGCTCGGGCTCGACCCAGACGACGTCCCCCTTCCGCACCTTCGCCATCTTCGGCACGGCCGGGAACGGCGTCGTCTCCCGCCGTAAGGGCTCGAGCTTCGCGAGGAGCTCGTCGATGGCCCGCTCGCTGAAGCCCGTCCCGCAGTTGCCGACCCACGCGAACTCTCCTCCGCGCCGGACGCCGAGGACGAGCGAGCCGAAACGTCCCTCGCGGCGGCCCTGGCCCTTCGTCCAGCCGCAGATCACGAACTCCTGCCTGCCGTGGATCTTGATCTTCTGCCAGTCGCGGTTGCGCCTGCCCTCCTGGTAGCGCGAGGCGGCGCGCTTCGCGACCACGCCCTCGAGCCTCTGCTCGCGCGCGGCCTCGAGCAGCGCCTCGCCGTCGTCGAAGACGCCGGAGAGCTGGACGACGCCGGACGGCGCGACCAGCGCTTCGAGCCGTTGACGCCGCTCGGTCAGCGGAAGGTCGACGATCGGTTCGCCGTCGAGCTCGAGCAGGTCGAAGATCTCGTAGACGAGCCGGGTTCCGGGCTTTCCCTCCTGCATGGCCGAGAAGCTCGGGCGGCCCTGCTCGTCGAGCGCGCAGACCTCGCCGTCGACGACCGCGTCGGGCGAGCGGAGCGCCTTCGGCAGCTCCTTGGCGACCACGCCGAAGCGCTTCGTCAGGTCGTTCCCGCGGCGCGACCAGAGCGTCGCCTCGCCGCCGCGGACGTAACCGAGCGCGCGATAGCCGTCCCACTTGGGCTCGAACACCCAGCCGTCGCCCGACGGAAGCTTCTCCACAGGCGACGCGAGCATCGGCGAGTACCGCCTCATCTCACGCTTCGGCGCGGCGCCGTCGTCGCGCTTGCGGAGGATGAGCCAGTTCTTCTCGTCGCCCGACAGGTGGGCCGGCACGAGCGCCCACGTCCCGTCGAGACGTTCCCCGTGCAACCGCACCGTGAGACCGCCGTCGCGCTTCTCCTCGAGCAGCTCGTACGTGCCGCGATCCCAGATCTCGACGGTCCCGGCGCCGTAGTTGCCCTTCGGGATCTCGCCCTCGAAGCTCCCGTACTCGAGCGGATGGTCCTCGACGTGGACGGCGAGGTGCTGCTCGCCGGGCTCGAGCGGCACGCCCTTCGGCACCGCCCAGGAGGCGAGGACGCCGTCGCGTTCGAGCCGGAAGTCGTAGTGCAGGCGCCTTGCGTCGTGCCGCTGGACGACGAAGCTCAATGCCTCGCCCTCGCCGGGCTCTCCTCCGAAGGGCTCCGGTGTCTGCTTGCGGTTTCGCTTGCGCTCGTACTCCGAGAGCTTCTTGCTCACGAAGCTTTTCTAGCGCGTGAGCGCTGCGTGCGTTCGACCGACTCGCGCAGGGCCTGCATCAGATCGATCACTTCCGGCTCCTCCGCGCGCGGCTCGGGCAGCGGCTGGCCCTCTGCCTTCGAGCGGATCAGCTCGAGGAGCTCGGAGCGGTACGTGTCGTCGTAGCGCTCGGGGTCGAACTCCGCGCTGAGGTTCTCGACGAGCGACTTCGCCATCTCGACCTCGGCCTTGCGCAGTCCGTTCTCGGCGACCGCCTCGCCGGCGACGTCGGCCGGCCGCCGCACCTCGTCGGCGTAGTACATCGTCTCGATCACGAGCACCTTCTCGTACGGACGCAGACAGGCGAGGTGCTGCTTGTTCCGGATCACGACCTTCGCGATCCCGACGCGTCCGGTCTCGTCGAGCGCCTCCACGAGCAGCCGGTACGGCTTCTCGCCGCCCTCCTGCGGCACGAGGTAGTACGCCTGCCGGAAGTAGATCGGGTCGATCTCGTCGAGCGAGACGAAGTCGCAGATGTCGACGGAATGCGTGAGCTCGACGTCGAGGCGGTCGAGATCCTCGGGGTCGATGGGGACGAAGCGCCCCTTCTCGAGCTCGAACGCGCGCACGACGTCGTCGGGGTCGACGTGCTCGCCCGTGTCCTTCCGCACCTTGTCGTAGCCGATCGGCTCGAGGTCGTGCCGGTCGACGAAGTGGAACCGGAGGTCCTTCGAGCTGGTGGCCGTCAACATCCGGACGGGGATGCTGACGAGACCGAAGGAGATCGTCCCGCTCCAGATCGGACGTGGTGCCATGGCGTGCTCGTCCCCCTCGATTCGGGCTCGAAAACAGCTTCCCGCGCAGCCCGTTTCCGGGTTTTCGAGTCGTATGCCTCTCGTTTACACAACGAATACATGGCGGGGATAAGCCTGTGGACGGTGTGGACAGCGCGGCGCGGGACACGACCACAACCTGCTTAAACCTGTCGTAAGCTGCTCAGGCGAAGACGCCGAGCGAGCGGAAGCGCGCGCGGCGACGGCGGCGAAGATCGTCGCCCGGAATCCCCTCGAGGTCGGCCAGCGCCTCGCGGAGTGCCTGCCCCAGCAGCCGGGCGGCCATGTCCGGATCGATGTGCGCTCCGCCCACCGGCTCGGGGACGATCTCGTCGATCACCCCGAGCTCGAGGCAGTGAACCGCGTCGGGGCGGAAGGCGGCCGCGGCCTTCTTCGCCTGGCCGGCGTCCCGCCAGAGGATCGCCGCGCAACCCTCCGGCGAGATCACGGAGTAGATCGCGTTCTCCTGCATCAGAACCCGGTCGGCGAGCGCGATCGCGATCGCCCCGCCCGAGCCGCCCTCTCCGATCACGCAGGTCACGGTCGGCACCTTCAGCCGCGCCATGATCGACTGCGAGCGCGCGATTGCTGCGCCCTGCCCGTGCTGCTCGGCGACCACTCCCGGATAGGCACCCGGCGTGTCCACGAGCGTGATGACCGGGAAGCCGTGACGGTCGGCGAGCTCCATCGCGTGCCAGGCCTTGCGGTAGCCCTCCGGGTTCGGCATCCCGAAACGGCGGCTCGCGCGCTCGTGGATGTCGCGCCCCTTCTGCTGGCCGACGAGGACGACGGTGCGCCCGTCGAGCTTGCCCAGCCCGGCGATCATCGCCCCGTCGTCGCCGAGCGCCCGGTCGCCGTGCAGCTCGAACCAGTCCTGGAGCAGGCGTCCGACGTAGTCGAGCGTGTACGGACGCTCGTCGTGCCGCGCGAGCTCCACCTTGCGCCAGATCTCCTCGTCCGTCGCCTCCTCTCCGATCCGGGCGATCTGGCGCTGCAGCCGCTCGAGCTCGCCGGAGATCCGCGTTCCCCCGAGCAGCGGCAGGTTCCTCAGCCTCCCGAGCCGCTCGCGTAGCCGCAGCTCGTGCTCAGTCGGGGGCATCGAACAGTCTCAGGAGCCGGGACAGGGTCGACTTCAGCTCGGGACGCGGAACGATCGCGTCGATCTGGCCGTAGCGGAGGTTCTGCTCGGCGCGGCCGAAGTCGTCGGGCAGCTTCTCGCGCGTGATCTCCTGCACCACACGCGGGCCGGCGAACGACATGAGCGCGTTCGGCTCCGCGAGCACGACGTCGCCGAGAGTGGCGAAGCTGGCGAGCACACCTCCGGTCGTCGGATGCGCCATCACGCAGAGGAGCGCCTGGCCGGAATCGTGGAGATCCTCCACCGCGGCGACGGTCTTCGGCAGCTGCATGAGCGCGAGGATCCCCTCCTGCATCCGGGCGCCGCCGGAGCTCGTCACGGTGACCAGGGGCATCTCCGCCTCCGCGGCGGAGTCGCAGGCCCGCGACAGCTTCTCGCCGACGACGCTTCCCATCGACCCTCCCATGAAGGCGAAGTCCATGACGGCGAGCTCGCATTGACGGCCCTCGATCGCCGCGCGGCCGATCACCATCGCGTCGGCGAGCCCGGTCTTCATCTCGGCCTCGGCGAGACGCTCGGTGTACGGCCGCAGGTCGAAGAAGCCGAGGGGATCCTCGGAGTGCAGCTCCGTAGCCTCCTCGGAGAAGGAGCCCGCGTCGGCGAGGGAAGCGATCCGGGCCCGCGCCCGCATCGGGAAGTGGTGGCCGCACTGCTCGCACACCCAGAGGCTGCGTTCGAGCTCGTCGTCGCGGTAGTGCGAGTGGCAGCTCGGGCAGGTGTTCGGGTGGCTCGGAGGAGGGCTGGGCTGGTCGTCGGTCTCGACGGAAACGTCGATCTTGGCCATCGTCGCCAGCTTAGACCTCGTGCCCGTCCGCCGAGTTGCGAGGCGTCGCGGTCAATAACCGAGCGCTTTCGCGAGCCGCGCGAGCGTCTCGACGTTCGCCGGGTCGGGCGCGAGGCCGGTGAGCCCGACGCCCACGAGCTTGCCGCTGTCCCGCACTTCCTCAAGGAGCCGCTCGACGTCCTCGAGCGGCGGCCCGCCGGGCTCGGGCATGAAGACCGCGAGCGCGTCCGGGTCGAAGACGTCGCAGTCGAGAGCGACGTAGATCGTGGGCGCCCGGTCCAGCAGCGCCCCGGGGTCGTCCCCGATCCCGGCGGCGGCGATGAACTCCTCCTCGGGCGGATCGAGGTTGCGCGCCCCCCAGAGGACGACGTCGTCCGCGGCGATCGTGCCGCGGTCGAGCAGCATGCGCAGCGGCATCCCCCACTCGTTGCCGGAGGGGGACGTCTCCGGCGTGTTGAGATCGCCGTGCGCGTCGAGCCAGAGCACCGCGACCCGCCCGTGCCGCGCGTGCAGCCCCTCGACGGCGCCGACGTGCGAGCAGCAGCACCCGCCGAGCACGATCGGGCGCGCGGCGAGGTCGGAGGCGACGGCGAGCGTCTGCATCGCGAGCGTGTCCTCCTCGACCACCGCCACCTCGGGATAGTCGAGCGCCAGCGAGGCCGCCTCGACCATCGGCTCGCCCCCGTCGCCCCACGCGCGCGGCACGCGGACGAGCCCGGCACCGAAGGAACGGCCGCAGCTGTGGCACTCGTACCCCTCGCCGACCGCGACCGCCGTCAGCGTGCGGCAACGCGGGCACCGGGCTCGGAGCAGGCTCACCGCAGGGCCTTCTCCCACACGATCTGCTCCTGGTCGACGGACATGCCCACGCTCTCGTAGAGCTGGGTCGCACCGGTCGTGTTCTCCGAGTCCACGCCGAGACCGACCCGCCGCTGTCCGCGCCGGTGGAACTCACGAAAGCTGTGGAGGAGCAGCGCCTTCGCGAGCCCGCGGCCGCGCCACGAGGGTCGCACGCCCAGCGACCCGACCCAGCCGCCGCCCGCCCGCTCGGGATCGTTTCGCGCCGCCGCGGCGACCTCGTCCCCGTCGCGCACGGCGAACCAGAGCGACGGATCGTGATCGGGCTTCGCCACCTGTCGCTTCCACCACACGTCGAACGGCTCCGGCCGGTACTCCCAGTGCTCCGCGAACGCCTCCTCGAGAGCGGCGTGAAACGCGCGTGCGTTGTCCTCGGAGAAGGGCTCAACCCGGAAGCCGTTCGGGAGCACCGGCTCGGGCGGCGGCCGGTCGCCGAGCTCGATCGTCATGTCCCAGAAGCGCCGCACCTCGCGATACCCGCGGGCGGTGAGCAGGGGCGGCGCCGCCGTCTCGGGAGCGAGCGTGACGTTGTGGATGCGCGCGACTCCGAGCTCGCGCAGCCGGTCCTCGCTCAGGTCGAGCAGCCGCGAGCCGAAGCCGAGCCCCTGCCGGTCGTGACGGACGACGCAGACGGCGACACCTGCGTCGTCGTGGACCTCCGCCCAGCCGAGAGCGACGATCTGCCCGTCCTCCTCCTCGAACAACCACGTGTTGCGCTCGAGGTCCACCGGCGCGAGCCAGCCGATGACGTCGGCCAGACCGAGCCGCGAGGGACGGCCGAAGAGGCGCGTCTCGTCGTCCGCGAGGAACGACGCAACCGCGGGGAAGTCCTCGGCCGTCATCGCGCGGGCGCTCACGGCACGAGGGAGTCGAGGCTGTCCGCGAGGCCGGCCAGGCTGTGCAGCTCGACGTCGGGCTGCGGGTCGGCGTCCTCGCCGAGCCGGTTGACCCAGACCGTGCGGAGACCGAGCGCCGTTGCCGGCGCGACGTCGTGGAAGAGGCTCGCCGCGACGTGGACGTGCCGGTCGCGAGCGGCTCCGCTGCGGGCGAAGAACTCCTCCCAGTGGCCGGGCGCCGGCTTGTACGACCCGATCTCGGAGGCGGCAACGCTCAGCTCGAACTCGACGTCGATCCGGGTGAGCGACGCGTCGAGCAGGTCGCGATCGGTGTTCGATAGGACGGCGAGACGCCAGCCGCGGGTGCGGGCCTCCTCGAGAGCGGCGGACACCTCGGGGAAGGTCTTCCACTCCGGCAGCGAGCGCCCGAGCGCATCCTCCTCGTCGGCGGGAGCGCCCAGGCGCGCGAGCGTCACGGCCATCACCTCTCGATAGCTTCTGCCGGGATCCTCGCGCTGGATCTGCGGCTCGAGCTCGTGGTACGCGCGGAGCAGCTCGCCGCCGCGGGCGGCGCCGAAGAGCCGCTCGAGCTCGCGCCCGATCCCGCCGTTCCAGTCGATCAGCGTGCCGTAGCAGTCGAAGGTCGCCCAGCGCTCGCCGCCCTGCATGGCCGCGAGCCTATCGAGCGCGGGAGCTCAGTCCTCGAAGCGCTTGAACACGACGCAGGCGTTGTGCCCGCCGAAGCCGAAGCTGTTCGAGACGGCGACCTTCACATCGGCGTCGCGCGCCTCGTTCGGCACATAGTCGAGATCGCAGGTCGGATCCTCGACCTCGTAGTTGATCGTCGGCGGCAGCTTCCCGTCGCGGATCGAGAGGACGGTGAACGTCGCCTCGACGGCGCCGGCCGCTCCGAGGCAGTGGCCCGTCGCGCCCTTCGTCCCGGAGAACGGCGTCTTGTAGGCGTTCTCCTCGCCGAGCGCGTACTTGAGCATCTGGGTCTCGGAGGAGTCGCCGACCGGAGTGGACGTGGCGTGCGCGTTGATGTAGTCGATCTCGCCGGGGCCGACACCGGCGTCGCCCAGGGCCATCTTGAGCGCCGTCACGGGGCCGGTCGGATCCGGGTCCGTGATGTGCTTCGCGTCGGACGAGAGCCCGTAGCCCGAGACCTCGGCGTAGATCTTCGCGCCGCGGGCCTTCGCGTGCTCGAGCTCCTCGAGGACGAGCAGCGCGCCCGCCTCGCCCATCACGAAGCCGTCCCGCTCGGCGTCGAACGGCCTCGAGGCACGGGCGGGGTCGTCGTTGCGGCGCGAGAGCGCGCGCATCGCGCCGAAGCCGGCGATGCCGACCTGTGTCACCGCCGCCTCTGTCCCGCCGCAGAGCATCACGTCGGCGCGGCCGAGCCGTATCTCGTCCGTGCCGTCCCCGATCGCCATGTTCGAGGCGGCGCACGCCGTGCACTCGGAGAGGAGCGGCCCGCGCGTCCCCAGCTCGATCGAGACCCAGCCGGCGCCGAGGTTGGGGATGATCGCCGGGATCGAGAACGGGTTCACCCGGTCCGGCCCGCGCTCCAGCAGCTGGTCGTAGCAGTCCTGGAACGATTGCAGGCCGCCGATGCCGGTCGCGATCGCGGCCCCGACCCGGTCGGCCTCCTTCTCGATCTCGAGGCCCGAGTCGGCCACGGCCTGCCGGGCCGCCGCGAGGATCAGGTGCGTGAAGCGGTCCATCCGCCGTGCGGCCTTGCGGTCGATCCACTCGGTCGGGTCGAAGTCCTTGACCTCGCACGCGAAGTGGACGGGGTAGTCGTCGTGGTCGAACTGCGTGATCTCGGCGGCTCCGGAATCGCCCGCGAGCAGGCTCGACCACGTGGACTCGACATCGAGTCCGAGCGGCGTCACCGCGCCCAGCCCGGTGACGACGACGCGTCTGCGTCCGTTGAGAGAACCGTTCCCTGTGGTCACTACATTCCGAGTCCGCCGTCGACGAGCAGCACGTCCCCCGTGATGAACGATGCCTCGTCGGAGCAGAGGAAGCGTACAGCGCCGGCCACGTCGCTCGGCTCCCCGAGCCGGCCGAGCGGCGTGTTGCCGAGCATCGCGGACGTCGCTTCCTCCGGTAGGACGTCGGTGAGCTGGGTGCGCACGTAACCGGGCGCGACGACGTTGGCGCGAACGCCGCGGCTGCCCAGCTCGCGCGCGAGGGACTTCGTGAAGCCGATGATCCCGGCTTTCGACGCCGCATAGTTCGTCTGGCCCCAGTTGCCGTGGACGCCGACGATCGACGAGACGTTGACGATCGAGCCGGCCCGCTTCTTCATCATCGGGCGGCAGACGGCGCGGCACGTGTAGAAGACGGACGAGAGGTTCGTCTCGATCACGGCGCGCCAGTCGTCGTCCGGCATCCGTGCGAGTAGTCCGTCCCGTGTGAGGCCGGCGTTGTTGACGAGGATGTCGAGGTCGCCGGCCTCCTCGACGAGCCGCGCGGCCTCCTCGGCGCTCGAGACGTCGGCTTGGACGGCGCGGGCGCCGATCTCGTCCGCGAGGGCCTGAGCCTCCTCGGCGCCGGTGCGGTAGCCGATCACGACGTCCGCGCCGGCCTGCGCGAGCTCCTCCGCGATCGCACGGCCGATCCCCTTCGAGGCGCCCGTGACGAGGGCACGCTTGCCCTCGAGGGAGGCGAAGCTCACGATGTGTCGGCGAGCAGCTCCGGGAGCCGCTCGAGGGCCTCGATGCTGTTGACGGAGACGGCCTTGACGCTGCGGTCGATCCGCTTGACGAGGCCGGAGAGCACGTTGCCCGGCCCGACCTCGACGAAGGTGCGCACGCCGCCGCGCATGAGCTCGGTCGCCGACTGCGTGAAGCGCACCGGCGCCGTGAGCTGGTCGACGAGCAGCGGGCCCATACGCTGCGCCGATTCGACGCGGGCGGTGACCGTGGACATGAACGGCGCGACGGGCTCCTGGAAGCGCACCTTCTCGATCGCGGGCCGCAACCGATCCGCCGCGCGCGCGACGAGCGGCGAGTGGAACGCGCCGGAGACCTTGAGCTTGACGGCCCGGCGGGCGCCCTCGCCCTGTGCCTGCTCGATGCACTCGTCGACGGCGAGGTTCTCGCCCGAGACGACGATCTGCCCGGGGCAGTTGTAGTTCGCGGGCCACACCCCGAGGATGCGGCGGCACAGCGCCTCGACCACCTCGTCGGCGAGACCGAGGATCGCGGCCATCGAGCCGGGGTTGCGTGCTGCGGCGTCCGCCATCGCCAGGCCGCGCTCGCGTACGAGCGCCATGGCCTCCTCCAGCGTCATCGCCTCGGCCGCGGCCAGAGCGGCGAACTCGCCGACCGAGTGGCCGATCACGAAGTCGGCCTTGATCCCTCGCTCCTGCAGCGCCGCGAGGACCGCGAGCGAGGTCGCGACGAGCGCGGGCTGCTGCACCGCGGTGTCGACGAGCTCCTCGGCGTCGGCGTGGAAGCAGAGGCGCTCGAGGTCGAGACCGGTCGCCGCGCTGCCGCGCTTGAAGACCTCCCGCGCGGCGGGCACCGCTTCCGCGAAGTCGCGGCCCATGCCCGCCTCGAACGAGCCCTGTCCCGGGAAGCAGAAGGCGACCTTGCTCAAGCCGCGCCGCCGATCGTCCAGCGCATCAGCGCGCTTCCCCAGGTCAGACCGGCGCCCATTCCCGTCATCAGTACGAGGCTTCCACGCCGAAGCCTGCCGTCACGCTGCGCCTCCTCGAGCGCGAGGGGAATGGAGCCGGACGAGGTGTTGCCATAGCGGTCGACATTGATCACCACCCGCTCCGACGGGATGCCGAGCTTCTTGGTTGCGTGGTCGATGATGCGCACGTTCGCCTGGTGCGGAACGTACACGTCGACTTCCTCGACACTCTTGCCGCAGCGCTCGAGCACCGCCTCGGCCGACGACACGAGGACGCGCGTGGCGAACTTGAACACCTCGCGGCCGTTCATCTTCACGAACTTCTCCGGATCCTCGAAGGTCCGCGAACCGCTGCCCGGCAGCCACAGATGCTCTCCGCCTGCGCCGTCCGCGCCCAGCTCGAAGGCGAGGAATCCCGCCTCGTCCGCCGGTTCGAGCACCACAGCTCCTGCGCCGTCGCCGAACAGCACGACGGTCGAGCGGTCGGTCCAGTCGAGGATCCGCGAGAGCACGTCTCCGCCCACGACGAGAGCCCGCCGCGAGAGGCCGGCCGCGACCATCCCGTACGCCTGCGCGATCGCGTACATGAAGCCCGTGCAGCCGGCGGAGAGGTCGTACGCGGCCGCATCCTTCGCCCCGAGCTGGTCGGCGAGGATCGCCGACGTGGAGGGGAACATCATGTCCGGGGTGACCGTGGCCACGATCAGGAGGTCGACGTCCTTGCCGTCGCTGCCCGCCTGCTCGAGCGCCTGCCGCGCCGCCGGCAGCGAGAGATCCGACAACGCCTGAGAGTCCGCCGCGATCCGGCGCTCGCGGATGCCGGTGCGCTCCACGATCCACTCGTCCGACGTCTCGACCATTTGCGCCAGCTCGTCGTTCGTGATCACCCGCTCCGGTGCATACGCCCCGAGGCCCGTGACCGTGACGTGGGCGTCGCTGCGGGCGTCGCCGATCATTCCCGATCGCTTCCCACGAAGACCGTGAGCATGGCCTCGGCGGCCACGTCCCCGCCGACGGTCGCGCGACCCTGTCCCTTCGCGATCGGCCCGCGAACCCGCACGAACTCGCACTCGAGCTCGAGCACGTCGCCCGGTCCGACCACGCGCTTGAAGCGGCAGTCGTCGATCCCGGCGAAGAAGGGGATCTTGCCCCGGTTCGCCTCGTCGGCGAGCACGGCGACCGCGCCGCACTGGGCGATCGCCTCCACCGTCAGCACACCGGGCATGACCGGACGGTCGGGGAAATGGCCCTGGAACCACCAGCCGTCCTGCGGCACGAGGAAGCGCGCGACGACGCGGCGTCCGGGATCGAGCTCGAGCACCTCGTCGACGAGCAGGAACGGAGGGCGGTGCGGGATGATCGCCTCGATCGTCTCCCGGCCGAACGGGGTTGCCGGAGCGCTCATGCCACGTCGCGCTGCTGGAGCCGCTCGCGCAGCCGGTTGCGGCCCCTGTGCGCGTGACACTTGGCCGTCCCGACCGGCATGCCCGCCGCGGAGGCGATCTCCTCGAACGTGTAGCCCATGGCGTCCTTGAGGACGATCACCTGCGCCTGCTCGGGCGAGATGTCGGCGAGGGAGTCGCACAGCTCCCGGCGCAGCTCGGTGATGCGGACGCCGCGAGTCGGGTCGTGCTCGAGATCCACGCCGAGCTCGTCGGGGAGCGGATCGTGGACGCGCGTCCGCTGGCGCTCGGCCGCGTCCCGGCACGTGTTGACGACGAGCCGGTGCAGCCAGGTGGAGAACTGCGACTCGCCGCGGAACTGCCGCAGGCGCACGCAGAGCTTGGCGAGCGCATCCTGCGCCGCGTCGCGCGCGTCCTCGGGATCCCGCAGGAGATGCCGCGCGAGCCTCTCCACCCGCGGCGCGTGCCGGACGCAGAGCGCCTCGAGCGCTTCCCGGTCGCCGGCCTTGGCGCGCGTGACGAGGATCGGGTCGCTGAGGCTCGCGTAGTCGAGGCTGCGCTCACGCAGCGGCTGGCTGATCCTCCCCACGGCCGGGTTAGCATAAATGCGGGTGTCGGATCTCTCTCCCGGCTCTGTCGAGCCGCTGCTCCAGGGGCGTCTCGGCCGCCCGTACCGGTTCGTCGAGGAGTGCGCGTCGACCCAGCGGTTGCTCGACGACAGCGAGGACGAGGGAGCAACGGTTGCGACTGATCACCAGACGCACGGACGCGGCCGATTGGGCCGCGTCTGGGAGGACCCGCCTGGTCGGGCGCTCCTCTTCTCCGTCCTGCTGCGGCCGAGCCCGCCGATGGCGCTGTGGCCGGAGCTCTCCCTCGTCGCCGGCGACGCCGTCGGGGCTGCGCTGCAGGCCGAGACCGGAGTCGCCGCGCAGCTGAGTCATCCGAACGACGTCGTGATCGATGGGCGGAAGGTCGCGGGAATCCTGCCCGAGGCGAGCTCGGGCAAGGTCGTCCTCGGGATCGGCGTCAACGTCAACCAGACGGCCGCGGACCTGCCGGCCGAGACGCCGAAGCCGGCGACCTCGCTACGGCACGAGACCGAGCGAGAATGGCCGCGCGCGCCGCTGCTCGCCGCGATCCTGCTCGAGCTCGAGCGCCGCTACGACGACTGGCAGCGGCTGCACACGAACCGCTAGACCGGACGCTGCTCGCGGAAGTTCCGCGCGGCCTCGATCGCGGCGCCGAGGTTCAGGCCCTTGTCCTTCGCCTGCTTGATCAGCATCACGGTCTCGAGCGCGTCGATGTCGTAGATCCGCTGCTTCTTCCCCTTCGTGGGAATCTGGGCCTTGTTCGTCCAGTAGTCGAGCTGCATCTTTGAGATGCCCGCGATCTGGCAGACCTGGCCGAGGTAGAGCTCGACCTTGCCGAGATGCTCGGCCAGATTGATCGGTTCGAGAAGATCGACTTGCCGGCTTACCGCCATTTGCCCTCACCACGTCGGGTGCTGACCCCGTTTGAGAGTTATAGAGGTCGGCGCGGAATTTGGGAAGAGCGCGCCGCGGTCAGCCGGCGGCGGGCTGCGTCCCGTCGGCGTCGGAGTCGCCGTTCGTCTCGTCCGACTCGACGACCGGTGCGAGCGCCGAGACCGTCTCGTCGTCGCCGCGGAGCCGCATCACGATCACGCCCTGCGTCGAGCGGCCGAGCCGCTTGAACTCGTCGACCGGAATCCGGATCACGGTGCCGGCGGTCGAGATGAGCATCACCTGGTAGCCGTCGCGCACGACGCGCGAGCCGACCAGATAGCCGCGCGCCTCGTTCAGCTGCACGGTCTTGACACCCATGCCGCCGCGACCCTTGACGGGGTACTCGCCGACGCGCGTGCGCTTGCCGAAGCCGTTCTCGGTCACGACGAGCAGGTCGGCGTCGTCCTCGGCGATGTTGATCGAGATCACCTCGTCGCCCTTGCGGAGCTTCATCCCGGCGACTCCGGACGTGTCGCGTCCCATCGGCCGCGCGTCGGTCTCGTGGAAGCGGATCGCCTGGCCCTTCCTCGAAACCATGAGGATGTCGTCCTGGCCCGAGGAGTGGCGGACGCCGACGAGCTCGTCGCCGTCGCGCATCTTGATCGCGATGATCCCGTCGGCCCTGAGCGGGGTGTTGTACGCGGCGAGCTCGGTCTTCTTGACGACGCCGTTCTTGGTGGCGAAGACGAGGTACTTCGCCTCCTCGAAGTCGCGCGTCTGGATCACGGCCCGCACCTGCTCGTCCTGCCGGAACGGCAGAAGGTTGACGATCGCGCGGCCCTTCGACTGGCGGGAGCCGAGTGGCAGCTCGTGCACCTTGAGCCGGTAGACCTTGCCGACGTTCGTGAAGAAGAGGATGTAGTCGTGCGTCGAGGCGACGAAGAGGTGCTCGATGTAGTCGTCCTCCTTGAGCTCCATCCCCATCACGCCGATGCCGCCGCGCCGCTGCTCGCGGTACGTCGTCACCGGTAGCCGCTTGATGTAGCCGGACCGCGTGATCGCGATGACCATGTCCTCCTCGGCGATCAGGTCCTCGAGCTCGAGCTCCTCCTCGGCCGCGACGATCTCGGTGCGGCGGTCGTCGTTGCGTCCGTAGATGCCCTTGATCTCGAGCAGCTCCTCGCGGATGAGGGCGTCGATCCGCGCCGGGTCGCCGAGGATCTCCCGCAGCTCGGCGATGCGCTCGGTCTTGTCCTTGTACTCGCGCTCGACCTCGGTCCGCTCGAGCGCGGTCAGCTGCCGCAGGCGGAGCTCGAGGATCGCCTGCGCCTGGATCTCGGTGAACTCGAACCGATCCATGAGGCCGGTGCGCGCCTCGTCCGTGTCGGCGGCCGCACGGATGAGCGCGATGACCTCGTCGAGGACGTCGAGGGCCTTGAGGTAGCCCTCGAGCACGTGGACGCGCGCCTCGAGCTTGCGCAGCTCGTTCTTCGAGCGGCGCGTGATGACCTCGCGCTGGAACTCGAGGTAGTGACGGACGAGCTCGAGGAGCGACAGCGTCCGCGGCACGCCGTCGACGAGCGCGACGGCGTTGTAGCCGAACGTCGACTGGAGCGGCGTGTGCTTGAAGAGCTTGTTGAGCGCTACCTGCGGCACGGCGTCGCGCTTGAGCTCGATCTGGATGCGCATCCCGGTGCGGTCCGAGTGATCCGCGAGATCCGACACCTCGGTCAGCACCTTGTCCCGGACGAGATCGGCGATCTTCACGATCACCCCGGTCTCTCCGCCCTTCTTCACGCCGTAGGGAAGCTCGGTGACGACGACGGCAGATCTTCCGCCGCGCAGTTCCTCGATGTGCGCGCGGGCACGCATGACGACGCGGCCGCGGCCGGTGCGATACGCGTCGCGGATGCCGCTCCGGCCCACGACGATCGCACCTGTCGGGAAGTCGGGGCCCTTGATGTGCTTCATCAGCCCGTCGACCGAGATGTCCGGGTCGTCGATCATCGCGACGACTGCGTCGATCGTCTCGCCGAGGTGGTGCGGGGGCATGTTCGTCGCCATGCCGACCGCGATCCCCGTCGAGCCGTTCACGAGCAGGTTCGGGAAGCGGGACGGCAGAACCGACGGCTGGCGCCGCGACTCGTCGTAGTTCGGCTCGAAGTCGACCGTGTTCGCGTCGATGTCCTGCAGCAGCTCCGTCGCGATCCGCGACAGGCGCGCCTCGGTGTACCGCATCGCCGCCGGCGGATCGTCGTCGATCGAGCCGAAGTTGCCCTGGCCGTCGACGAGCGGGTAGCGCAGCGAGAACGGCTGCGCCATCCGGACGAGCGTGTCGTAGATCGCCGAGTCGCCGTGCGGGTGGTAGTTCGCCATCACCGCGCCGACCGTCGAGGCGGACTTCTTGTAGGGCCGGTTCGGCTGCAACCCGGCCTCGTGCATCCCGTACAGGACGCGCCGGTGCACCGGCTTCAGCCCGTCGCGCACGTCCGGGAGCGCGCGCGAGACGATGACCGACATCGCGTAGTCGAGGAAGCTCGAGCGCATCTCCTGCTCGAGCTCGCGCGGCTCGATGCGGCCCGGGCCGAGGGCGCCCGTGTCGACCTCAGACATCCGTGCCCCTAGACGTCAAGGAACGCGTCCTTCGCGTTCTCCTCGATGAAAACGCGGCGCGGCTCGACCTGATCGCCCATCAGCATCGAGAAGAGCTGGTCGGCGGCGCTGGCGTCCTCGACGTCGACCCGAACGAGCAGCCGCTTCGCCGGATCCATGGTGGTCTCCCACAGCTGCTCGGGATTCATCTCCCCGAGACCCTTGTAGCGGGAGAGCTGGGCTCCGGCCTCCTTCGCCAGCTCCAACGCGTCGTGGCGCAGGTCCGCGAACGTCCCCGACGCGGCGGTGTGCTTGCCGAGCGCGAGCGTGAACGGCGGCGGCCCGACGACCTCGACGAGCTTCTCGTAGGCGCGGCGCAGGTTCGCGTAGATCGGGGAGGCGAGCAGCTCGGCCGAGAGGCCGACGGTCTGCGCGGCCGACGTCTCCTCCTCGACGACCTTGACCTGCAGGCCGCTCTCGTCGCGCTCGAGGACGGAGAGCTTGTAGCCGTTCGGCGGCAACGCGGCGATCGCCTTCTCCGCGGCCGCCGGCGTCGTGACGTCGAGCTCGACCAGCCTGTGCGAGACGACGAGATCGGCCGCGTGCGGCCCGTAATCGGCGCGCAGCCGGGCCGACCAGCCCTCGAACTCCGCGAGCGCGCCCGTGAACCGCTTCCAGCGCGCCTCCGTCAGCTTCACCTCGCTGTCGCCGCGGTCGCGCACGTCGAGCTCGCCGAAACGCTCGCGCACGAGCAGCTCCTCGAGCTGCGAGTCCTTCTCGAAATAGAACTCCTGGTTGCCGAGCTTCACCTTGTAGAGCGGCGGCACGGCGATGTAGACGTGGCCGTACTCGAACAGCTCCCGCATGTGCCGGTAGAGGAAGGTGAGGACGAGCGTCCGGATGTGCGAACCGTCGACGTCGGCGTCGGTCATGACGATGATCCGGTGGTAGCGGAGGCCCTCGATGTCGAACTCGTCGCCGATCCCGGTCCCGATCGCGGTGATCATCGCCTGAATCTCGTTGTTCGAGAGCACCTTGTTGATCCGGTTCTTCTCGCTGTTGATGATCTTCCCGCGCAGCGGCAGGATCGCCTGGTAGGTCCGGTCGCGGCCGGTCTTCGCCGAGCCGCCGGCCGAGTCGCCCTCGACGATGAAGAGCTCGGCGGCGGCCGGGTCGCGGATCGAGCAGTCCGCGAGCTTGCCTGGGAGGGAGGAGCCGTCCAGCGCCGACTTGCGGCGCGTCAGCTCGCGCGCCTTCCGCGCCGCGAGCCGCGCGCGCATGGCCGCGATCGCCTTGTTGCAGATCGCCTTCGCGTCCTGGGGGTTCTCCTCCAGAAAGCGCGCCAGCGACGAGTTGACCGTCGTCTGGACGAGGCCCTCGATGCCGGGGTTGCCGAGCTTCGTCTTCGTCTGCCCCTCGAACTGCGGGTTGCGCAGCTTGACCGACACGACCGCGGCGAGACCCTCGCGCACGTCCTCGCCGTCGAGGCTCTCCTCCTTCTTCAGGAGCTTCAGCTCCTGCGCCTTCGCGTTCAGCGTCCGCGTGAGGGCGCTGCGGAAGCCGGAGAGGTGGGAGCCGCCCTCGATCGTGTTGACGTTGTTGGCGAACGTGTAGACCGACTCCTGATACGAGGCGTTCCACTGCATCGCGACCTCGACACTGCCCGCAATGCCAGCAGAGCCCTGCTCCTCGGTCTCTCCCTCGAAGTAGACGATGTGCTTGTGGATCGCGTCCTTCGCGTCGTTGATGTGCGAGACGAAGTCGCGGATCCCGCCCTCGTAGTGGAACTCGACCGTCTTGCCGCCGGCGCGCTCGTCGACGAGCTTGATGTGCAGGCCCTTCGTGAGGAACGCGGTCTCGCGCAGCCGCTGGGTCAGAGCCCCCGCCTCGATGTCGAGCTCCTCGAAGATCTCGGAGTCGGGGAGGTAGGTGACCGTCGTCCCCGTCGGGTCGCCCTTGGCCATGGTCCCGACGACCTCCATGTCGCCGGTGGGCTCGCCGCGCTCGAACGCCTGCCGATAGACCTTGCCGTCGCGGCGCACCTCGGCCACGAAGTGCTCGGACAACGCGTTCACCACCGAGACGCCGACGCCGTGCAGGCCGCCCGAGACCTTGTAGCCCTCGCCGCCGAACTTGCCGCCCGCGTGGAGCTTGGTCAGGACGACCGTCAGCGCAGGCAGTCCCTGCTCGGGCATCACGTCGACGGGGATGCCCGAGCCCCAGTCCTGGACCGTCACGGAGTGGTCGGGATGGAGCGTGACCTCGATTCGCTCGTTGCGGCCGGCGAGCGCTTCGTCGACGGCGTTGTCGAGCAGCTCGTGGACGAGCTGGTGGAGGCCGCGGAGGCCCGTCGAGCCGATGTACATGCCCGGCCTGAGCCGGACCGGCTCGAGTCCTTCGAGGACGGTGATGTCCTTGGCGGTGTAGTCCGTTTCGGTCATGAAAAAAGCCCTGCAAATTCCGCATTTGCGGGCAGATCGAAGTGTATCAGACGGAGCGGCCGTCAGGCGCTCGCGCGAGCGCCGCCTTTATGACTTTCGCGACAGATTCGCGGAGGTTTGGATCCACGATCCCGGCGGTGAGCGCGGCGGCCGCCCGCGCGTGCTCCGGCGAGGCTGTGGCGGGCGGCTCCGGCGGCAGTTCCGGAGGGGTGTCAGGCAACGGGCCGAGCGTGAAGCGGAGCTTCGGGCGGCCGGGCAGGCGGCCGGAGATCTCGCCTGCGCGCTGGGTCAGCTCGAAGCCCCAGATCGAGTCGCGCACGTGGACGACGAGCGTCCCGTCGGGCTGCGTGCGTGCCGGCCAGGCATTGCGTGCGATCTCGTCGCCCACGGCTGCCGGCCAGGCCGAGACGGCGTCTCCGGCGCCGCTGTCGGCGCCGACTCGTTGCAGCTCGGCGCGGATCTGGTCTCCGAGAGGCTCCACTAGGCGGCGGCCTCCAGCACCGTTCCCGGAGTCACCTCGAGCAGATGATCCGGAGCGGTGGGCAGCATCGCGGCGTCGGTCGCCGTCACGAGAGCCTGCCCGGCGCTCCGCACCCTGGCCGCCAGGATCTGCCGGCGGCCGGGATCGAGCTCCGAGAGGACGTCGTCGAGGAGGAGCAGCGGCGGGACTCCCGTCCGGTCGGCGATGGTCGCCGACTCTGCCAGCAGCAGGGCGAGGAGGGCGAGCCGCTGCTCGCCCTGGGAGCCGAAGCTGCGGAGATCCCGGCCGGCGGCCAGGAGCACGACGTCGTCGAGATGCGGCCCGAGAGAGGTCGCGCCGCGCTCGATGTCGCGCTCGAGCGAGGCGGCAAGGCTCTCTGCCGTCGGCGGCTCGCCGTCGTACCGCAACGAGACCTCGCCGAGGCCGAGCTCTGCGGCGCGTGCACCGAAGGACGGCTCCAGTAGCTCGAGCACGTCCAGGCGGGCGCCGACGAGCTCCGCGCCGAGCGCCGCGACGCGGTCGCTCCACGGCTCGATCGCGTCCCGGCCGGAGCCGGACACCGCCGTCCGCCGCAGCGCAGCGTTCCTCTGCGCAACCGCCGCTCCGTACTCCGCCGGCAGCGCCGCCCGCGCCGGCGCGAGTCGGCCGAGAACGCGGTCGAGGTACGCGCGCCGCGCGGCGGGCGGGCCCTTGACGACGCCGAGCCGGTCGGGAGTGAACACGAGCGTCGAGACCGTCCCGCGGAGCTGCTCGGCGGCTCGGAGCGGCGCTCCGTTCAGCCGGGCGCGCTTGCCCTCTCCCTTGCGCACGGTCACCTCGAGCTCGAGTGCCACCTCGCCGCGGTGGCCCGAGACCGCCGTACGCGCGCCCTCCGCCCCGAACCGCACCACCTGCGAGTCGGCGCGCGTTCGCGGTGAGAAGCCCTGGGTCGCGACGTGCACCGCTTCGAGGAGGTTCGTCTTCCCGACGCCGTTCTCCCCCACCACGAGGACGAGACCCGGCTGCAAAGCGAGCTCCAGCCGCTCGTAGGAGCGAAAGCTGCGGAGCGAGACGCTTTCGACGATCAGGCTGTGCCCGTCGGGCCGGCTTCAGCCGGGGAGGCGGATCGGCATGACGAGGTACGTGAAGTCGTCGCCCTCGTCCGTCAGGATCGCCGGCCGCAGCGGGCTGATCAGCTTCAGCCGCACGTCGTCGCCCTCCACCGACTCGAGGCCCTCGCGCAGGAACTCCGCGTTGAAGCCGATGTCGAGCGGCTCGCCGCTGTAGGCGACCGGCATCGACTCCGTCGACTCGCCGACCTCGTGCGTCCGCGCGAGGACGGTGACCTCTCCGTCGGCGAAGCGCAGCTGGAGCGGCGTCGCGCGCTGGATCATCACCGAGGCGCGACGCACAACCTCTAGAAGCTCCACGCGCGAGATCGTCAGCTCGTGCTCGAAGGTCTCCGGCAGGAGCTGCCGGTAGTTCGGGAACTGCCCGTCGATCCGGCGCGTCGTGAGCCAGACGCCGCCGATCGAGAAGAGCACCTGGTTCTCCTGGACGCCGAGCGTGATCTCGTCCCCGTCCGCCGGGATCCGCGCCAGCTCCTGCAGCGCGCGGCTCGGGACGATGGCCTCGAGGTCGGGGGCCGGCGAGCCGAGCTGCGTCTCCTTGACCGCGAGGCGGTACGAGTCGGTGGCCGCCATGACGAGCTTGTCGCCGGTGAACTGGACGAGGACGCCGGTGAGCACCGGTCGCGCCTCGTCCCGCGAAGCGGCACGCGCGACCCGGGCGATCGTCTCGAGCAGCGCCTCTCGATCGACCGTGAACGTCTGCGCCTCCGCGGGTTCCGGCAGGCGCGGGAAGTCCTCCGCGTTGTACGTGTGCAGCGTGTAGCTCGCGCTTCCCGACCCGACATGGACGACCGACTCCGCGGCGCGATGCTCGATCGTCACGTCCTCCCCCGGCAGCAGGCGAGCGATGTCGACGAGCGTCCGGCCCGGCAGGACGACGGCCCCGTCTCCCTCCACCCGCGCCGGCACCGTGGCGCGCAGCGAGAGCTCCATGTCGGTGGCCGCGAGACGAAGCTCGTCGCCGTGGGCCTCGAGCAGGATCCCGGACAGGATCTGGATCGCCGTACGGCTCGAGACCGCGCGGCCGACGAGCGTGAGGCTCTGCACGAGCTCTTCCTTCGTGCAGGTGATCCTCAACCCGGCACCGACTGCGATGTCACTCTCGATCATCTTGGGATTCTCGTAGAAGTCATAGGGAGTGTGGACGACGGGGAAGACGTGCTCGGGGGCGCCTGGCTCCTGCGTCCGGCGTGTGGAGCCCCATTGTGGACGATTCGGAGGGTCCCACAGGAGACAAGCGTCAGCGGACCTGCTTCACACGTGCGGTGAGCTCTTGCACGAGGTTGTACACAGATCTGTCCTCACGGATGAGACGGGCGATCTTGGACGTCGCGTGGATGACCGTGGTGTGGTCGCGGCCGCCGAACTCCTTACCGATCTTCGGCAGGGAGGAGTCGGTCAGCTCCCGTGAGAGGTACATCGCGACCTGCCGGGGATAGACGATGTTCTGCGAGCGCTTGTCGCCGCAGAGCTCGTCGTGGCTGAGGTCGAAGCGCTCGGCGACGAGATCCTGGATCCGCTTGATCGAGACCTCGGCAGCCTCGCCCTGGGGGAAGACGTCGCGCAACACGTCCTGGGCGAGCTCGACCGTCATCGGCCGGCCGGTGAGGGAGGAGAAGGCGACGACGCGCGTCAGGGCTCCCTCGAGCTCGCGGATGTTCGTCGAGACGCGGCTGGCGGTGAATGTCAGCACCTGCTCGTCGTGGACGTGGATGCCGTCGACCTTCACCTTCTTGCGGAGGATCGCGATCCGGGTCTCGAGGTCGGGCGGCTGGATGTCCGTGATCAGGCCCCACTCGAACCGGCTGCGCAGGCGCTCCTCGAGCGTCGCGATGTCGCGCGGCGGCCGGTCGGAGGAGAGCACGATCTGCGAGCCGGCCTCGTACAGCGAGTTGAAGGTGTGGAAGAACTCCTCCTGGAATCGCTCCTTGCCCTCGAGGAACTGGACGTCGTCGATGAGCAGGACGTCGTAGGCCCGGTAGCGCTGCTTGAAGCCTTCGGTGCGCTTGTCGCGGAGCGAGTTGATGAAGTCGTTGACGAAGGCCTCGCTCGTCACGTAGCGGACGGAAAGCGCGGAGGAGTGCTCGGCGACGTACTGGGCGACGGCCTGCAGGAGGTGCGTCTTGCCGAGGCCCGTGCTGCCGTAGATGAAGAGCGGGTTGTACGCCTGCGCGGGCGCCTCCGCCACGGCCAGCGCAGCCGCGTGCGCGAAGCGGTTGGACGAGCCGATCACGAACGAATCGAAGGTGTACTTCACGTTGAAGCCTCCGCTCTCGGGACGTCCGGCCACGCGTTGGACCATGGGAACGACGCCGTCCAGCCCCGCGCGACCCTCCGTCGGCTGGCCACCGTCGCCGGCGATCTGCAGCTCGAGCGAGCGCTCGTCGCCGAGGATGTCCCGGACGGCGGCGCCGATCAGCCCGAGGAAGTGGCTCTCGATCCAGTCGCGGGTGAACTCGCTCGGAACCGTCAGGACGAGGGTGTCGTCGTCGAGCTCCCGGCCGTGAACGTCACCGAACCACTTGCCGTACGTCCCGTCGCTGAGCGCCTCCCTGAGCCGCCTCGAGATCTCCTCCCAGAGGTGCTCCGCAGACAGCTCTACTTGGTGCTCCACCGACGCCCAGATCCTCCCGTGTCCGGCCCGGCGGCCAGCATAACAGTGACTTCGACGCGGACAAAATAGCCCCTTTTGCAGGGAGTTTCGTGACTCTGCCGATCCCTCCACAGGTGTGGACAGGAGTGGGGGGAACTCGGTCCAGCCGCATTCCCCAGCGGTCGGCGGCTGTGGACAAAGCGGTGGACGAAGCTCGTCTATACTGACCGCCGCGCCCCGCTGCCCGCGGGGATTTTTCTGGCAAAGACGAGCCTTTTCGCAGTCGTGAAGCGCACCTACCAGCCCAACGTCCGCCGCCGCAAGCGCAAGCACGGGTTCCGTGCGCGCATGGCCACGAAGGCAGGCCGGGCAATCCTGAAGCGCCGCCGCGGCAAGGGCCGGGCTCGCCTCTCCGCGTAGTCGGCTCGGCGGGACCGAGCCACTAAGCTGAGCCCGTGAAGCGCGCCAACCGCCTGTCCCGCTCTCGGGACTTCGACGCGGTGCATCGCCGCGGCCGCTCGGTCTCGTCCCGCTTCCTCGTCCTCCACTGGCTCCCACAGGACGACCCGGCGGAACCGCGGATCGGGTTCGCGGTGCCGAGGGCAGCCGGCGGCGCGGTCGAGCGGAACCGGATCAAGCGGCGCCTGCGCGAGGTCTGGCGCGAGCGGCTCGAGCGCGTCCCGCCCGGGAACGACTACGTGCTGATCGTCCGTCCGGGTCTGGTGGAGGCCGCGGAGGCGAACGGCTTCGAGTGGCTCGGCGAACGCGTCGACGAGCTGCTCGAGCAGACCGGAGCGGTCGCAGCGTGACCGTCGTGACGCGTGTGCCGGCCCTGTTCGGGATCGGCCTGGTCTGGCTCTACCGGGTGACGCTGGGTGCACTCTTCCCGACCACCTGCAAGTACCACCCCTCGTGTTCTGAGTACGCAGTGCAGGCGCTTCGCCGCCACGGCCTCGTGAAGGGCAGCGCCCTCGCCGGCTGGCGGTTGCTCCGCTGCAACCCGTGGAGCCGGGGAGGCTTCGACCCGGTCCGATGATTCTCTACACGATCCCCATCATCAGCCAGCTCGAGACCGTGATGCGTCACGTTCTCAACTTCTTCCACACGAATCTCGGGCTGCCGTGGGCGTGGGCGATCGTGGTCACGACGGTCGTCGTGCGGATGATCCTCGTCCCGCTGACGATCAAGCAGATCCATTCGATGCAGAACCTCCAGAAGTACGCGCCGCAGATGAAGGAGATCCAGAAGAAGTACAAGCAGGACCGGCAGAAGCAGAACGAGGAGCTGATGAAGTTCTACCGGGAGAACAACATCAACCCGGCCGCCTCGTGCCTGCCGATGCTCCTACAGCTGCCGGTCTTCATCGCCCTCTACTACACGCTGCGGCACGCCAAGTTCCACGGCGACCTCTCGTTCCTCCACTTCATCCCGTCGATCGCCGACCACACGACGAGCCACTGGGGCGGCTACGTGCTCCTGTTCGTCTACGTCGCGAGCCAGATGGCGTCGTCGTTCTTCATGATGACGACGACGGACAAGACGCAGCGCGTGCTGTTCATGGTCATGCCGCTGTTCTTCGTCTTCGTCATCGCCCGCTTCCCGGCGGGGCTCGTCCTCTACTGGGTGACGACGAACCTGTGGACGGTCGGACAGGGGCTGATCACGCGGCGCCTGGTGGCGCGAACCCCCGCCCCGGCCGTCGAGAGGCGCAGCTCGCGCACGCCGCCGAAGGACGACGGCTCGAGCGGCAACGGTGCGCAGCCCGAGTCGCCTCCCCCGAAGCCGGCTCCTTCCGCGTCGCAGCGCCCCCGCCAGGTGCGGCGCAAGAAGAAGCGCACGAGCCGGAGATGAGCGAGCCGGCGGACCTCACCGCCGAGGCGACCGGCGAGACCGTCGGCGAAGCGAAGTGGGCGGCGCTGCGCGAGCTCGAGCGGCGCCATCCGGGGCTGGACAAGACCGCCGTCGAGTTCGAGATCGTGGCCGAAGGCGAGCGGGGCATCCTCGGAGTGGGCTACGAGCCCGCGCGCGTCGTCGCGCACCTTCCGGCGGAGGCTGCCGAGTCGGCGGCGGCTTCGGTGGGGGAGGAGAGCGACCAGGCCGCCGAGGCGCGCTCGCTCGTGGCGCGGATCGTGGAGACGATCGGCGTCGACGCGGAGATCGTCGCGCGCGAGGAGGCGGACGCGATCGTCGTCACGTACTCCGGTCCGGACGTCGGGCTGCTCATCGGCCGCCACGGCCAGACGATCGACGCGATCCAGTACCTGCTCAACGCGGTGGCGTGGCGCGCGCACCGCGAGGAGCGGAAGGAGGTGGTCGTCGACGCAGCTGGCTATCGCGCGCGGCGGAAGGCAACGCTCGAGACGCTCGCGGTGCGCGTCGCCGACCGCGTGCGCGACTCCGGCGAGCGCGAGGAGCTCGAGCCGATGACGGCCGTGGAGCGCAAGGTCGTCCACCTGCACCTCAAGGACGTCGCCGGCGTGGGCACGACCTCCGAGGGCACGGAGCCGAATCGCTACGTCGTCGTCGTACCTGAATGACTGGCTCGCCGCGGTCCTCGCGACGCCGGGGCTGACGGCGCTCAGCGACCCCGTCCGGGCACGGGAGATGCTGCTCGACGACGCGCTGCGGGCGCTTCAGCTGATCCAGACCTATGACGGCGCGCTGATCGACGTGGGCTCGGGCGGCGGCTCGCCCGGCATCCCGCTCGCGTCGTCGTTGCCGGAACGAGACGTGACGCTGCTCGAGGCCGAACGGCGGAAGTGCGACTTCCTCCGACGCTGGGCGCCGCCGAACGCGGAGGTCGTCTGGGGCCGGGCCGAGGAGCAGCCCCTCGAGCGGTGGGGCGTCGCCGCGGCGAAGGCGCTCGCGCAGCCGCCGGTCGCGGCGGAGCTCTGCCTGCCGCTCGTGCGTGTGGGCGGCGTGGCGATCCTCTGGCTCGGCGAGCACGCCGATCTCGCCCCGCTCGCGGCCGCGTCGGAGCGCCTCGGCGGCAGCGCACCCGAGCTCCGCGACGGCCTGGCCGTGCTGCGGAAGGTGGCGCCGACCCCGCCGGGCTTCCCGCGCCGCGTCGGGGTTGCGAAGAAGCGTCCGCTGGCCTAGCGACAATGGCCGGGCGATGTCCCGGATCTATGCCCTCGCAAACCAGAAGGGCGGCGTCGGCAAGACCACGACCGCCGTCAACCTCGCCGCCTGTCTGGCGGAAGCGGGCGAGCGTGCGCTCGTGATCGACCTCGATCCGCAGGCGAACGCGACCTCGGGGCTCGGGATGCGCGCGAACGGAACCTCGAGCTACGACCTGCTCGACGGGGCGCCGCTGGCAGAGCTCGTCCACCCGACCGCGTTCGCGAACCTCGACCTCGTCCCCGCGAAGCCGGATCTCGCCGGTGCCGTCGTGGAGCTCTCGGGCCGCTCCGACGGCGAGCGCTACCTCGCGCAGGCTCTCGCCTCGGGCAGCGACCGGTACGACTTCGTCTTCCTCGACTGTCCGCCCTCGCTCGGGCCGCTCACGGTCAACGGTCTCGCCGCCGCCGACCGCGTGCTCGTCCCGGTGCAGGCGGAGTACTACGCGCTCGAGGGGTTGACCCAGCTTCTCCACTCGGTCGAGCTGATCCGCCGCCGGCTCAACCCGCATCTCGGCATCGGCGGTCTCCTCCTGACCATGGTCGACGGCCGGACGCGCCTCGCGCAGCAGGTCGAGGAGGAGGTGCGCCGGCACTTCGGCCCGCTCGTCTTCCGCACCTCCGTCCCCCGCTCGGTGCGCCTTGCCGAGGCGCCGAGCCACGGGTTGCCCGCGATCGCCTACGACCGTCGCTCCAAGGGAGCCGACGCCTACTGGAAGGTGGCGATGGAGCTTGTCGAGCGCGCCTGAGTCCTCACCGAGTGCTGGAAGCGTCGGCGGCAAAGCCGCCGGCCCCCAGCAGAAGACCGCGGGGGACGCCCTGCGCGCCCCCCGCCCGGGTCGCGGCCTGGGTCGCGGCCTGGAAGTGCTGATCGGGGGCCAGCCGGTCCCGAGCGAGCTGCTCGAGATCCCCGTCGCCGCGATCCACCCGAACCCGCGCCAGCCGCGTCGCCGCTTCGAGCCCGAAGCGGCGTCGGGCCTGGCGGAGTCGGTGCGGCGCCAGGGCGTGATCCAGCCGCTGCTCGTGCGTCCGCGCGGGGTCGGCGGCTACGAGATCGTCGCGGGCGAGCGCCGCTGGCGCGCGGCGCGGGAGGCGGGCCGGGAGACCGTGCCGGCAGTCGTGCGTACCGCCGACGACCGCGACACGCTCCTACTCGGCCTCGTCGAGAACGTCGCCCGCGAGCAGCTGACCCCGATCGAGGAGGCACGCGCCTACGCGGTCCTCATCGACGAGTTCTCCCTCTCGCTCGGCGAGGTGGCCGAGCGGGTCGGCCGCTCGAAGCCGTCGGTCTCGAACCGGATCCGCCTACTCGAGCTACCCGACGACGTGCTCGGGATGGTCGAGCGCGGGCAGCTGACCGAGGGACATGCGCGAGCCGTTCTCGCGGTCCCGGACCAAGAGGGCCGGCGCCGCCTCGCGCGCGAGATCGTGCGGCGGGGGCTCTCGGTGCGGGCGGCCGAGCAGCGGGCCAAGTGGGCCGGCGCCAGACAGCGGCCGCGGACACGCTCGACGCCGGTCGACCCTGCGCTTGCCGACCGCGTGCGCGCTGCCGCCGAGCAGGTGCTCGGCCGCCACGCGCGCGTCCTCCCGGGGCGGGTCGAGCTGCCGTTCGGCGACGAGCACGACCTCGCCGAGCTGGCCGAAGCGATCGAGAACGCGGCGGCTACAATCGAGCTCCGCGCGGGCGATTAGCTCAGCTGGTTAGAGCGCCGCTCTGATAAGGCGGAGGTCCCTGGTTCGAATCCAGGATCGCCCATGAGAGTCCGCGCACCCTTGTCGATGTTCGCTTGGTTGCGCGGGCTGGGCGGTTCGTAGCTTCCGGCGCAGTCCGAGCGGTGCTACCCCCGGTGCCATCCTTCATGGCGCGGGCGTTGCCGCCGTACACGGCTCGGCCTATCGTTCGTCGGCCATGTCGCGGGCTCTTGGAATCTGGGCGAAGAAGCAGGAGATCTATCTCGCCGTAGCGGAGGACGGCGAGGTCTCGGACGCGGACCCCCAGCGAATTGAAGCTCCGTCGATCATGGAAACGAATGAGCGGCTCGGAGGCTTCATCACTTCCGTTCGCCACGCTCTGAACGAACTCTCGCCCGACGAAGTACGGATTCTGCAGCCGGAGCAGACGTATTCCGCGTCGTACTCGGAGTTCGCACCACGGGTGGCGCTGGAGACGGCTGTGCGGCTCGTCTGCGAGGAGCGGGGTATCCCCGTCGAGGTTCTCCATCGGTCTACTGCCCGTTCGCGCCTCGGCTTCGACCGGCGAGGCTCCCTCGACAGCCACATCGCCGGACTTGCCGTGGTCGGGAAGTACTGGAACGCTGGTCGGAAGTACGCCGCTGTGGCCGCCCTCGCGGGGAGGGAGGTCTAGTGCCATTACGCGGCGAGTACCTCGACAAGCCGACCTACGCGATTCTCCGGTCGCTCGGCGGCGGCAACGTCGGCCAGGCGTGGGTCGGGTTCCACGAGATCTTCGAGCGCCAGGTCGTCCAGAAGCGGTACAGCACGATCGGGCTCGAAGATGCCGTAGCTCGTGAGGAACCGCGACTCATGGGCGAGATCGAGCATCCGCACGTTTCGGAGATCCTGGAAGCGCAGTTCGACCCGGAGATGGCCAGAGCGATCACGTTCGTCATGCCCTACTACGAGGGCGGCAGCATCGCCGACGCGCTCGACGAGGGCTACGTCTTCTCGATCCACCAGGCCCTGAAGCTCACGATGCAGGCGCTCGACGCCCTCGCGCATGTGCACGTGCACCATCGCTACGTCCACCGCGACATGAAGCCGGGCAACGTCTTCCTCGACGCAGAGCGTGAGCGCGTCTACGTCGGGGACTGGGGATCCGCCGCACGGATGGATGACAGTGGCCGGGTCGCCGCGATCCACGGGACGCTTCTGTACACACCGCCGGAAGGTGGTCCCGACGACGGTGCGATGGGGACTACGGGCGACGTCTACGCAACCGGCTTGACCTTGTACGAGATGCTCAACGGGCCTTTCCCGTACGCGAGCATCTCACCGGAGGATGCAGAGCGACGACTCGCGGAGGGCCGGCGACCCTTGCCAGACAGCGGTTTCGAGCACTGGGATCCGTGCGTGCCGAGCGACCTCCGTACCCTTGTCCGAAAGGCCATCCGCCGCTCACCCGACGATCGCCATCAGTCCTGTGCTTTCTTCAGGATGGAGCTCGGACGAGTGCGATGTATCGACTGGAGGCGCGTCGTTGGTCGGGGTGAAGACCTCGACGGAGAGTGGATCGGCGGGTGGCCGCCGCACATGCGCGACGACCAGCGGAGGCGCTACCGCGTCACGAGCCGGAGGCTGCAGACTGGCACGCGGGCCCTCGAAGCGATGGAGGCGTTGCCCGGAAGTGCGTGGAGGCGCTTCGGCGTTCCCGACGGAGGTGTTCCTCCTGACGACCGCCCCGCTGTCGAGCGGTTTTTCGCTGACGTGGCGACGAGAGCAGCCCAACGCATCCCTGCTCGGTAAAGGACCTCAGCGATGTCGGGGTGGAGTCCCATGAGGAGCCGGCGGTAAGGGGTCAGCTCCGACTGGTCAGCACGTAGGAGAGCACGTGTCCCGTTCCCTTCCGCCACGAGAGCGCCCGTCTGGAGAAGCGTCAAGAGAGCGCCACCGACGCCAGCGGCGGCTAGTCCCACATCTGGCGAGGGTCGAAAGTCCAGGGTGGCTGGGAATCTTGCGAGCAGTCCATCACGCCTGATCTCTCGATCCAGTTCCCGAAGTGCTTGATGCAGTGGCCAGGCCACTCGCGCGGGAATGGCGATAGGGCCTCCGGCGGCAAGGAGGAGACCGACGAGGTCGACCATGTCCAGCCTGCCCTTCCCGTTCCTATGCGCGATAGCCATAATGAGTTCCTTCGCGATCAACGATCAACGATTCAATGATCTTAGAGAAGGAATCGGCTGCATTCGAAGAGGCCCTTCGGGTCTCGAAGCTCGTCTTCGGGAACCAGGACCGTCTGCTCGTCGCTGCCGCTGTAGCGGAAGCCGAGGCGGGCTCGATCTATGCCAGGAACATCGCCGAGCGACTCGGTATCACCGACAACCGGGTCGCGCCGCACCTGAGAACCTTCGAGGCCGCCGGCTTGCTCGTGTCCCTCCCAAGCGTCGGCGGTGAGCGGCGCGTCTATTACGAACGAGCCGAGAGCAGCTTCTGGCCGCTCTGCGCCGATCTGACGACGACGATCAGCAACCGTGCCGACGGCTCGCCTTAGGCGCGATCGCGCTCGATCGGCGGTGCCCGCTTCGTGTCTCGACTACCGCCACGGGTTCGCGCGATCAGCATGCGTGGTTGCTTCTGCCGGGAATGTTGAGGTGACCCTCCCGGCGAGATTCGCCACGGCCTTGTAAACAGTTGCGGCCGAGTTCCATGCGAACTTGTCCGGCATGCCCCAGTCGTTCTCGATCAGCCACACGGCGTGACGCCAGTAACGCTCGGACCGCTCGACTTCGAACAACAACTCGGCCAACTTCGGGTCGCCTCCGAGTTCGAGGACCCGAGGCGTAAGCACATCGCGCAGCGTCGCGAGCTCCTGCTGGATCTCGCGATAGAGCGAGCGGCTCGTCGTGTCTATTTGGCCGAACTCGCTGGTTGCGTCGGCGAGGTCCTCCGCATGCTTTCGAACGAAGTCGGCGAGTTCGTGGAGCGCCTCGACGCTCCGTTCACTTCGCGGATCGTCGCCGTTGATCGTGTCGTAGTACCTCATTGCATCCTCGCCGTCCATGAGGTCGGTCACGTGCGAGACCATCAGCAGGTCAACGGCCATGTCGGTCACCTGAATGAAGATCGAGCGCAGCGTCAGTTCGCGCACAGCTTCCCATCGCTCGGCACGGCGTCGTTCCAGGAGGACGTCGATTAGAAGCACCGCGAAAAGGACGCTGATCGCCCACCCGACGAGTCCCGCAAGGAAGTTCGAAACGAACGCCCGAGCGCCGAGCGCTAGGCCTATTCCTAGAGCGGCGAGGGCGACCGCGACCAACGCGAGCAGAACGAGCGCGAGGCGATTAGACACAACGCGGCGTATGCGACGCACGCCCCCGAGCCTAAGGCCGCCGCCCCCATTTAGGCCGGGCCGACCCCGAACTTCCCTGCTAATCGCAAGAGTTCAGCGCGAGGTAGACACCGGGGTAGGCACCGCTCTAGCAGAGGCGTCAGCTCGGCTGATCTGCCGCGCCGACAAGACCATCGGCGATTGCCGCGAACTCTGCGAGCGCCGCTTGGAGATCCTCCACGATCTCTTGGGCGATGACGGCGGGCGGCGGGAGGTTGTCGACGTCCCCGAGCGACTCGTCGCGCAGCCAGGTGATGTCGAGGCTCACCTTGTCGCGGGCGAGGAGCTCGTCGTAGGTGAACCGCTTGACCCGCTCGCTCCCCTCGCGCTCGTGCCGCGCGGGCCGTCACAAGCTGTAGCTTGAACGCGGCGACCCGACCGCGAGCTAACCTCGCCGCGCGGCCAAGAAGTCCAGCTCGAATGGCCCTTGTCGAAATGGCTGAGATTGATACGAAGCGCCACGAGGCTACCCTCGCGGCGCTGCGCAGCAGTCACTGGGCGACGATCGTCAAGGCCGTGCCCCAGGCATGGCTGCTAACCGGGCGCGCGCTCGAGGTAGCGCGAGCGGCCGTCACCCCGCCGGCCGAAAGCGGGCAATAGCACGCTCGCCTGGGCGAGTGCTTACGAATGTCCCCTGAGCCGAACCCTGTGAATCTGGCGACGCACGAGTCGAAGGAGCCGAAAGTAGCTGCCGAGAACGTTGCCTAGACGGGACCCCGGCAGCGAGTCACGCCAGCTCCATGGTTGGCGTCCGCCCGGGAAGTCGTCGTACCAGCTCGATGGTGAACTCGGTCGCGCCTTTCTCGATCCAGCGCGTCGTGTCCCTAAACCACTTCTCCCTCTCTGCTCAAACTCGGGGTGTCGGTTTGCGAATGCATCCCATTCTTGACGGTCTTCGTGTCCGAACAGCGTTTCGCGTGGAATCTCCGCGAGCTTGGCTAGGCCTGCCTCGGTCGACGTGAACCAGACTGTGCGCGGCATCGGTTCGGCGGCCCCCGCGTCCAAGATCAACTTCCACTTCGGCTCGGGAGGGACGCTCGGGAGCGTTGGGGTCGCCTCCGCTGTCCCATTCGCCCCAGTAGAAGCGGATCAGTCCTTCGTCGAGTAGTTCGAGCAGCACCCGCTGCACGATCGGATCGATTGCGTCGCCGGAGAGGTCAGGGAACGCACCCTCGGCTTGCTGATCGCGGCACTCCTCGAATTGCTTCTAGGCTTCTGGGGGATCGAAGACCGCGACGATGCGCATGTGCCGGAGTTTGCCTGCTGATCAGGCGTCGGGATTCTCGATTGAGCCAGTGTTCCGGAATGAGCCCTGGGGGTGCTCCCCCTCTCGCTTATAACTTGGATGTGGCCAAGGTCATCGCCGCGATTGCCGTGGTATGCGTCGCAGCGGGTTGCGGCTCGTCAAGCACAGGCTCCCGGGAGAAAAAGCGTCAGCCGCGTCCTAGCTACACGCTGCGACAGATCAAGGCGGCTTTCGCTGCGCAGGGGATCAGGCTCCAGAAAATGATGGCTCCGGGTGGCCACCACCTTGTCATCCTCAAGGATTCGCAGTGGGATGGTCCGTTCGGTTACCAGCACATCGACCGTGGGGAGTCATCGGTCAAGCAGTTCTTGGTCTTCGTCCGCGATGGCCCGCGCTCCGCCCAGCGCGGGAACGTGTGGGTTGCCTACGCTGACGGCCAGCGGTCGACCGTGAACGCCGCTCTTCACGAACTCGCCCCCAACTCAGGGCCGTAGGGCGCTCGGCTGGGCCAGTATTCAGGAATGGCCACTGAGGTTGTGACTGCGGCGTCGCCGCCGTAGTGCCACAACTCCGGTCACGATCAGAACCACAAGTGCCGCAGTGAAGAGCCAGGAAGGTGCATTGACCCATGACTGGTGATGTCGCCCGGAGTGCATGTTGCCGGCGGCCGCCGTTGAGTGGATCTCCTCGCCCGGCTTGATCAGGACCGCGTGGACGGCCTCACCGAGATCGTCCCCGTCCGGCGAATGGAGCCTGTACCTGAACATCTCTCCTCCGATCCGGGGCCGGACGGCGTGGTCGACGATAACGAACCCCTTGCGAACGTTACGAACGGCGTTAGTCATCCTCGCCTTCGAATGTCGTTGCGTTGTACTCGTGCTCCCGTTCCGCGGTCCAGATAGCGAGGGAGCGGATATCGGTGAGGGAGTCGTTGATGCGGAATACGACGATCAGCAGCTCGGCGTACAGCCGGACAACGATCGGGCCGAGGAGGACGAGGGCGATGCCCGCTCCCACCTCGCCTGAGTGGTGATGCGCGGCTCCATGCCCAATGGCGACGAATCCGACTGCGATCGCCGCGAGGCTGCCGACGACAAACATGATCTGGATGAGGATTGGTGTCAGCATCCAGCGGAACGCCATGAAGTCCGACATCGTTCGCCTCCTCTCGGTAGCAGGGTGAGCGCGGCGTGGTCAGCGGACCCTGGTCTCGCCCACGGATCGGTGGCCGTCCGGGTACGTCACGCGCAGGTGGAGAAGGCCCTTGTGATTGAGCTGTATTCGGGCCTCATAAGTGCCGTCTTTGACTGGCACGGCGGCGAGCAGGTTCCAGGGCGGGCGCGTGTAGGCGCCCTCGACCGTCACGGTGCCCGACTCTCCTGACGGAACTCCGCCATGCAGGGTCAGGAACGAACCTACGGGAAGCCTGCGCGCGATCGTAATCCTGCCGACCCCTGCGGGCACCGAGTTCGGGGCAGACGACTGGAGGTTGAAGTGAAGCGCCGGGATGAGCGGGTGCTCGCGCGGAAGCTGGCCGAGCGCGAGCGCCACCACCAACGACACGAGCACGGCAGTCAGCGCACTGGGCACCGGCCGGACGCGCGTCCCGAGCGAGCTGCCGCGAGTCGAGGGCGTCGATCCGTCGCCATAGAAGCGACGCCGCTCGTGGGCCGTCCACTTGGCGTAATCACGATCCCTCCAGCCCACGAAAAATCCGTCCCGCTCGGCGGTGTCTAGCTGAAGCGGTAGAAATTCCGACGAAGGCGCATCAGCGGATCACCCCGAAATGTGTCCGGAATGAGCCTGCGCTGCCGCAGCTCACCGTGATCGGCCACCTACCAGTCGTCGTTCTCCCCCCGACCATCCACGTCCACGACACGCGCCCGTGCCTGGGCCGCTTTGGGTTGAGGCCCCGCGCGACTGAAGGGCCGCTCTTGTAGTGGACGGTAATCCGGCAGAGCCGTCGAGGAACGACATGCGCGACAAGCTTTGCGTGCGCGTTCCGCCTGACGGGCGATGTGACGCTGACCAGCCGAGCCGTCGCCGTAATGCTGGGAGCACTGAATGCGACTGCTGCGCTTACGAGTGCGCCGATCGCAGCCACTGGGAGGATCAATCGCTTCACGTTCTTCTGCTTCTAGCGCGGCGAGGGCAATAGGTCAAGCCATCGCGGAGTCGGCTGAAGCGTGCGGCGACCCGAACGTCGTGTGATCGGCCAACGCCTATCCGCGTCGCCGGCTGGCGCGGGGTCGGAATCGTGCGCGATCAGCCCTTGATAACGATCCAGAACCACGCTGCGAATAGAACCAAGCCGACGGCCAACTGGAATGCGACCGGGCGGCGCCGGAACCGCCGCCAGCCGCGGCGCCAAAATCCAGGTTGTTTGACCTGAGGCGCATCCGCCTCGGATAGCATCAGCCTGCCTTCGGCGCTGAGGTCGCGGCCGGTGGCCCGCAAGCCGCCGAGGAGGTCGCCGAGTGCTCGGCGTAGCTCGTCGGCGGCCTGCGCAAACGCGCTCCTACCTGTCCGGTCGCCCGTGACTAGTGCGCGCGGACGGTCTGGAGGACGGTGTCCTCGACGGAATGGAAGGAGTTGTAGAGGTTTTCGGGATCTGTCTGAATCTTGTAGTCCCAGACGAGTGCCCAAATGCCGAACGTGACGATCGAGAGGATCAGGTAGAGCACGTAGCCGCGCCGCTTCGACTGATCCACCGTGAAGCTGATCGGGTAGCGCATCATGTCCAGCCGCATCCAGACCTGTGACAGCTTGTCGTCAAAGTCTTGTTCAAGCACCTGCGCGTCCCACCAATAGCGGTTCAGCCGGTAGAGCACGTAGAGGCCGTAGATGCCCAACGTGACAAGGGTGAGGAGGAATGAGAGGCCAGCCTTGATCGGACGCATGTCACCCGCATAGGCGGCGTCGACCTCGCTGCGCATGTCGGCGAGATCGTGATGGACGCTGTCCTCTTTCCCCTCCTGCTGGGCGTAGCGCTCGGTCCATTCGAGAAGAGCGGTGTAGTAGCTGTGCTTGCGCGCGATGAACCCGTCAATTCTGTTGATCCGCTTGAAGAACAGGACGAGCGTGTAGATCCCGAATGTCACCCAGGAGACAAGGAAGAAGTACAGCCACCAGTTCATGAGGATGGTGTCCGTGTCGCGCCGTTGCTTGATGGCGCGGTCGAGCACCGTGACCGACTGCACCATGTCCGCACCGGCCGGAATATGAGAAGCCGGAGGGGCGGCAGCACCGGTCGTAGCAAGCTCGTTCGACGCGGTCGGCTCTCCGGGAGCTGCGAAGTCACTCATCTGTCGATCCTTTGTTCGTGGTTCCCCCTGTCCTATCGACGACAAGACGGACGGGCGTTAGGGACGAGAGCATCAGAGTCCCGCACGTATCGCGCCATGCCGCGCCTGACGGGCCGTAAAGCCATCGAATTCGAGCTGCCGAACCATGCCGCTTCGGGAGAAGGGCTCCGTTCGCAAGTAATCCTTGGCTGCCCTCACAGCCTGTTTCATCCAGTTGGCTCCGGAATGGCGAGCGCCATAACGGGCGTCGAATCCGGAAAACCCGTCGAACCTCAATTGGTGCGCGAGCCCTTTCAAAGAGAATGCCTCGAACCGCAAATAATCCTTGGCATCTCGCACCGCATTAGCTCGACTCGTGGGCGTGGACGCCCGACCAGTGGCTGCCGCATGGGCCACGCCGACGCTACCCAGCAGTACGGCCATGATCGCCGTGGCCGCGAGGGCGGCCAGCATGCGGCTGTTGCGTGTACCCACTTTCCCCCCTGTCCCTTGATTTCGGTAGACCGTCGGAGACGCACGTAACTTGTGACACTTCGAACCCTGCGGTTCAATAGGCCCAACGGCCCAATCTTCCGAGCCTCTGGCCCCACGCCGGATGGATAGTTCTGAAGCCACCGAAGAGCGGGTGTTCGCTAGTTGGCCCGGTGCCGGTGTGGGCTCGGATTTGCCAGCCGAGCGCTCGGGCGTCAGCTCAGCAACCGTAGTTACCCAGCCGCGGGTGAAGCCGAGGCCTACCATCGAGCCCGACCTAGCGGAGGTGCGCGGCGTTCTCGCGGAGGTGGCGACGCGTCATCGCGTCGAGCGAAGACGCGCGCACGGCTGCGGAACACAAAGATTCTTCACCCTTGCTGGCCGAGCCTTTACGTCGTCCTGGCCGGATCAGACCCCGACGAGCAACTCCTGGGTAGCCTCAACGCTCTGCTCCCCACGCTCACCGTTCGCAAAGCGGGTGCTCAGATACAGGCACTCGCCGGACGGGACGATCTCGGGGAGGCGACTTATGGGTGGTGGTGGCCAGGGCCGGGCGAGGAGATCCTCGCGACCGGGCGACTTCTAATGCTCGGCGTCGCAAGAGGATGAGTCGCCATTCGCCGGGCTGCTGCAGATCGAGGCGTACCTTGAGATCTAAGTCCGCGCGCCGCGTCTGAACGATATTCGGCTCCAGCAGGGAAGCTCCGTGGGTGTGAGTCCGCTTTGCGCGACGGATCGCCGAGACATATCCGAGAGAGAGAGGCCGGTCCCGGTTAGTTCGCACTGCTATTGACAAAGTCGACGCGAAGGTTTTCGATCTTCGTGGTAGTAGGGATCCATGGCAAGTCGGGCGCGCAGTGCGTGCCGAGAGGAGAAGCGGATGAGCGCGGCTTATGCGGCGAGGACGGTGAGCGAACGGTCACGCTCGCGGCGCGACACGCTTCTGCTGGCCGGAGGAGCCACCCTCGCAGGTGCCTGGATCTTCGTCCTGATCGAGGCGATCCTCTCCTTGGTTGACGAGCTTCAAAGCTCTGACCCTGCCGCCTTGAAGGCGTCTAGCGGAACCGACCTCCTTGCCGCGTGCCTGGGTCTCGCCGCTTTCTCCATCTTGGTCCCCACATTTTTGGCCCGGTCGAGGTCGCGGCGGGCGACGCTACTGGGGGCGGCCTTATCTCTAGTCGCGGCAACTGCCGCCGCCATGCTGACAAGTGACCTTCTTAGGGCTGTCGAATATGCCGTCCTCCACGCTCCGGGTACCTACGTAGCGCAAGCGTTCCTCGCCGCAGTCGCTGATGTAGGCGTCGTGATCGCGACAGTCATCGGTGCGATCGCCTTCTTCTCGGCCTCATCGCCCCTGTCGGGAGTTCGACGGGACGGCAGGCTCGGCTGGGCGGCAAGCGTTTTCGCAGCATCACGCGTCTTCTCGATGGTCAGCGGGATTCTGCTGCTCGTCTTTTACTCCGACAACTTCCTGCCGAGCGGAATTACGAGCGGCATCGGAGTGGCCGTTGCCGGTGATGCGGTAGAAATCGCGGCAGCCGTACTGGTAGCTGTCGCGTTCTTTCTGTCCCAGCAGAGGCGGAACCGTGCGCAGGGGTGGCTTGCGCCGCGGGACGGCCTGCTGGCGGTGGCGGCAGCAGTCCTGGCCCTCTCCTTCCTCCTCACGGGAATCGGGAAGATGGTCTACGCCGGCGGGCTCTCGAGCGCCGGGTTTAGCAGCGGGAAGAGTGTGGCCGGAGCATGGCTCGACGGAGTCTCTTCGCTGGTAGAACTCGCCGCGGCGGCGTGCGTCTCTGTCGGCTTTTTCCTGTCGCGACGTGCGCAGACGACACGGGGTTCCTTAGCGGCGGATGGCCCGGTTGTGCCTAGACCTGCCCAGAGCGGTGAGGAGGGGGCTGAAGTCGTCTCATTCTGCTCGAATTGCGGCACTCCGAGATCCAGTGGTATGCGCTTCTGTTCATCGTGCGGGCAGGCTTTTTGATCGGGACGCCCACACCGACTTGTGCTCGAGGATCTCGTGAAATCCTGTAGCAACTGCGGGCATCGTGAGGCGAACGAAGCGCGCTTCTGTGGGGTATGCGGAACCGCTTTTGACGCCCGGCCGGTCACACACGGACAGACCGCTGCGGCGGAGGAGACCTTGGTGCATCCTGGCGCTGAACGAGCTGCTGCGAGCGACGCCGGTTGGCCGCAGCCACCTACCTTCGAGCCAACGCCCGATGCACAGCCCACGTCCATCCCGCGCGGCGAGGTGGACACCGAGACGGGCGGTCGCCGAAAAAGGCGGTGGCCATGGATCGTCGCGGCCATTGCTGTGTTCCTGGCTGTGGGCGGCACGACAGGGGCCCTTTTTGCGACTGGCGTCCTACCACCGAAGAGCGGCCCCCGTCGGCTGAGTGACTCTGCGTTCGCGCTAGCGCTCAACACGAAGGCCGGCCGAGGTCTGTCCCAGTCGGACGCCGAGGCCAAATCTGATCTCGCGCACTCCGGTGCTTCGTCCACCAACAGAATCGATGCGGATGGAGCCACGATCTCGGCGTATGCGAACGAGGCGATGACTGAACTGCCGTCCTCTACGGATCTAACCGCCGCACAGATTGGTGAGCTGCAGCTAGTGAAGAGGTTTCTTGCCAGCAACCATCGGTATGGCGTTGCTCTGCAGCACGACTCCTCGTCGGCGACCACGTCGCCAGTAGTGGCGAAAGCTGCTGCGGCAGTCGCTGCCGCCGACCGAGTTGCACGGACAGCGATTCCAAACGCCTCGGAGCTGCCCGCCCCCGCAGTTTTCGCGATCCCGTCTCACACGAACATCCCGCACCCACAGGGCGGAGTAGGGGGACTCACAGCATGCGACCAAAACATCTCGGTCGACTCAGTAACAAGCTGCCCATTCGCCGGCAACGTATTTAGAGCGTACGTCCGCCTTTACCGCCTCAACGGCAAACAAGCCAACGTCCAAGTGAGGGCGTTCAGCCCAGTGACGCACCGCCAGTACAGCATGGACTGCTTCCTAACCGGCCGGCAGATAGTCGACTGCACAGGGGGTCGAAAGGCGTTCGTAACGTTCCCCTTCAGCGCGGCTGCGAACTACTAGCCGCGAGCGTGACACAGCCCCCGTACCACGTCCCTCCAGACCGAGCGCGCCGTCGAACCGCACGCCGCCGCGGCGTCCTCATTCGACGCTTCGCGCTTGTCGCCGTAGCGGGAGCGGGCGTAGGCGGCGGCATCGGCTGGCTCGTAAGTCGAGCACCGAGCCAAACGAGACAGAGCGGCCCCGGACCACTGGCCGCCCCAACGGCGCACAACCCGACGTCGCACCCTCGCCAACCCCGCCACCGACGCACCTCGCCGCGCCTTAGGTTCGTCAAGAGCGGATCAGCTGCAAGCTTCTCTGCTCTCCAGGCGAGGCTCCCAGGGGCCATCGGCATCGCGATCGGACCACTCGGAGGAGGAGCGGTCCACGTCTTCGGCCGAAATCAGGTCGCCGCAGCCTGGAGCACAAGCAAGGTCCCTGTCGTGGTCACTCTCCTACGCGACTACGAGCGCAACGGTGGAAGCCTCAATTCTCAGGGCCGCGAGGATGCAAAGCTGGCGCTCGAAAACTCTGACAATGCGGCGATCGACGCTCTCTTCGTTCGCCTCGAACAGATCCACGGCGGGCTCGTCGCGGCGAGCCTCGCGATCCAACAGATTCTGCGTGAAGCAGGCGACCGCAAGACCATAGTGAACACCGCACCAAACGACCGCGGGTTCACGACTGAAGGCCAGACCCAGTGGTCGACCGGCGGCGAGGTCCTCTTCTACTCAGCCCTCGCCCGCGGCTGTCTCCTCAACACCCGAGACACCGCGTACGTTCTCGGACTTATGCGGAAAGTCATCCCCTCCGAGCGCTGGGGCGTAGGGTCGGCCGGCTATCCAAGCTCCTTCCAGCTCGCATTCAAAGGCGGCTGGGGTCCAGACACAGCCGGCCGCTATCAAGTCCGACAGACCGGGATCGTTAATTCAGGAAGGCGAGGTTACGTCCTCAGCATCCTCGCCCTCCCCTCCAATGGATCCTTCAGTGAAGGTACGAGCATGGTCACCGCCGTAGCTCACTGGGCGCGAGAGCACCTCAACCTGCCGACAGTCCGTCCGTCGATTTCTGGCTGCGGTTGACTCTGTTTCTCGAACCGCGCCGCCCACATTCGTGAGGTAGGCGTAGCCGGATTCAGGCTACTTAGCTGCGCCAGGTCTGCTTGAAGTTTGTCGGGCCGACCCGCCAATGGGCGGAGCTGTGGCGATCGATGATGCCCAGCCGACCAGCCTGGGCCGGTCCCGGCAAAAAGCCCTAGAGGGCGAGGACCGTGCCTATGAGACCCGACAGGGTGCCGAGCGCGAAAGCAAGAGTGACTCCGCCGGCCGCGACGATCATCGCTAACACTCTCGACGGCGACTAACTGCGACTCCCATCGCTCAACTGTCACCTCGGCGCGACCACCACGCGGAGCCAGGGTCACGCCAGGTGTTCACCCTGCAGCTGAGAAACTGACTCGGGAGGCCCTGCTCCCGACCACCCAACGCAGGTTCCTGCCTATCCCTTGAGTCCCGGTCCGCCACGTCCTTTGGGGTCGTGAAGCCATCCGTATGGAGTCCTGGTCCCGAAGCCCTGCACAACCCAGGAGGACACCGCAAGCGTTCGCCAGCCGTTAGAGGTGTCGTTCTCTGTCAGGAGCGTGATCGAGCCGTTGCCGCTGGCGTTGACGCTGCTGGATGCGACCACCGCGACATGTCCGTTGTCTGGCCCATTGAACGAAACGACATCGCCTGGCATTGGTGCGACGCCGGCAGTCCCGTTGTTGACTTTCACGAGTCCGCCACCGTCAGCACTCGCGTAGTTGGCGACGACGGTGTCGCCATTCGCTGAATACGCGGATACGCCGTAGGCCTGCGCCATGAATCGGAAGGCGAGCTCCGTGCATTCCCACTCGTACTCGCCCCAGCCGCTCTTCGTCCACCACACATCAGGGGCGCCATCAGCGAGCCGCCGCGGGCCGCAGACTGGAATGCCGAGGTAGGAGGCTCCAAGCTCGTGTGCTCCCGCCCCGGTCCAGCCGAGAGCGGCGGCGGCGGCGTTCCAGTGCGCAGCGTCACAGTCACTTCCGTTCCACCAGCTCGGCCGGCCGTGAAACAGGCGCCCGGCTTTCCTGTCCCAGAGGGGATTCGCTCCCTGGTAGATGACCAGGTTGGAGTCGCTCTGTAAGTCGAGCTCGGCGCCTGAGAAACCGTTTGTTCCCGAGGCCCACTTGGCCGACCCGTGGAGATAAATGACCAGGTTGCCGTCCGACTGCATGTCTGCGACTGCCCCGCTGTCACCATCCGTGTTGGTAGCCCAGACGGCGGTTCCGCCCTTGTACTCGACCAGGTTGCCGTCTCCCTGCATCACGAGCCTGTAGACATGGTTAGGAGAAACCAGCACCTGTCCTGCATTCAGGGCGGTTCCGTGTGTCAGCCGGTAACCGATGTATCCGGAGTGCCGGTCCCAGAGTGGGTGCGACCCCTGGTAAATGACGAGGTTGGAGTCGGTTTGTAGTTCGAGTACCGCGCCGGAAAAGCCGTTCGTGCCGGACGCCCATTTGGCGACCCCGTTGAGATAGATCACGAGGTTGCCGTCGGACTGCATCTCGACGACGGCGCCACTGTCGCCTGCGGTGTTGCTCGCCCATAGCGGGGTGCCCCCCTGGTACTCGACGAGATTTCCGTCGCCTTGCATCACCAAGCGGTAGGCGCCGCCGGGAGAGAGCAGGGACTGGCCTGGATGAAGTGACTGACCTGCAGAGAGCGTGCTGCACGCGGTCGTCGAGGCGCTCGTGCTGGTCGTCGTGGAGCGGTTGCCGGCCGCGTCGAACGCACTCACGCCAATGGTGTAACTCTGGCCGCACGAGAGACCACCGAGCGTGGCCGAGGTCCCGGTCACCGTCATCGGATGGCTGTTGTTGAGGGAGACGGCATAGCCGACCACCGCGACGTTGTCTGTTGAAGCTGTCCAGGCGAGCGTCAGCGTTGTAGTCGTATGCGCCGTCACGTGAGGATTCGACGGTGCTGTCGGAGCTCTGGTGTCGGGGCAGCGGCTCGTCGATCCGCTGATGCTTCTTGTCGTTGAGTGGTTGCCGGCCGCGTCGTACGCGCTGACACCGATCGTGTAACTGTGCCCACAACTCAAACCGGTCAGCCTGGCGGCCGTGGCGGTCACGCTCGCGACATGGCGGCCATCGCGGAAGACGAAATAGCGGGCGACGCCCACGTTGTCGCTCGAAGCCGTCCAAGCAACCCTCACGGAGGTCGTCGAGCGGGCGGTCAGGTGAAGCTTGGACGGAGCTGACGGGGGCGTCTTATCGCCCCCCGGGGCTGTTGGCCGCCGCGTCCCTACGACCAAGTTGACGGCACTCCCGCGCCGGAGCCGTCGCCGCGGATGTGGGCTTTGACTCAGAACATGGTTTGCCATTCGAGAACTCGACACCCGGTGCCGAATCCTTCCGACGCGACAATGGGCCGACCGAATCCGCTCCTTCGCGACGCTGAGCGGGCGGCCCTTCAGCTTCGGTACGACGCAGTGAGTTGCCCCCGAGCGCGTCGACTGCCCGGCCACTGCCGCCGGTCCGGCAACCAACATCAAGGTCAGGGCAGACAGGAGGACGCTGAACGCGGCCGCCGCGCGCCAGCCAATGGTCCGCACCGTCCGATGCCGCCCTCCGTCCGCAGTCGCCCGTGGCATCCGGACGATCCTGGACCCGTCTTGCTGCGGCTGTCAAGCATCGGGTTGTGAAGCTCCACTAGCCGATCGTCCAGTCCGCCCTGGAACCAGCAGGCCAAGCCCGCGACTCGAGACCGAGCGGCCTATTGACATCGCAGTACGAAAGTGCCTGAATCCGACCGGAGGCTGAGCGGCGGTCACGTCGTCCACCGTTATATGGAATCCGCGTCACGCAAGGGGGTTGAGATGTCTTCCAGCACGGCTCCAGCGAGTAATCGGCGTTCGCTGATGACGCGGTTCCTTTTGGTCATGGCCCTGGTAGCTGGCAGCCTGCTTGCCGCCGGGGCGCCGGGGGCGGCCGCAGCGAGCGACTCCATCAGTATTGCCCTCTCCAGTACGGGTCCGGCCACAGGCGTACCGATTAATGCGGTGTTCAGCACCACCTCGGCTCCCATCGATTCCTTCGGTGATGGGCCCTATCTCTATGCGGTTGCGCAGCCCGCGAGCGCTGGGGCTTGTCAGCCGACCTTCGGCGACGATGAGCAGGTCGTGGGGTCGCAGGCGACCACGCTCGGGGAGGACGAGGTCAGCACCGGCGCTGACAGCACGCCATACAGCTATGCGGCCTACGCCGCCGGTGCTTACACGATCTGCGCGTGGCTCGAGACGGTCTCTGATGACGGTCCGGACAGCGGTTACACGCCGTCCGTCGTTACTGCCACGGCGAGCGCCTCTCTGACAGCGGTCAACACCGACGCGGTTTCGGCCTCGCTGTCGACTGGGTCTCCGGAACCCCACATCCCGTTCACGGTTGTATTGGCGAGTAACGCGACGCCGATCGATGCCTTCGGCGACGGGCCCTACCTGTATGCCGTTGTGCAGCCCGCGAGTGCTGGGAGTTGCCAGCCCACCTTCGGCGCCGACCAGCAGGTAGTGGGGTCGCGCGCAGTCTTGCTCGGCAACAGCGACGGGGCCGAGGTCAATACCGGCAAAGACACTAGCTCGGCCAGCTTCACCGCCGGAGCGGCGGGAAGTTACGCAATCTGCGCCTGGCTCGAATCGGTCTCTGACGACGGCGCTGACAGCGGCTACACACCATCCGTCGTTACAGCAAAGACCAGCAAATCGTTCACGGTCCTGGGGCCACCGCCTGCATGCATCGTCCCGAAGGTTCGAAGGGGCCGGTCTCTGCTCGTCGCGGAGCGGGCAATCACCGCTCACCACTGCACAGTCGGAAGGATCCGCCACAAGTTCAATCGCCGAGTCAAGAAAGGCAAAGTGATCGCTCTCACGCAGAAAGCGGGCACGCATTATCCCAGAGGACATCGGGTCGGAATCCTCGTATCGCGCGGGAAGCGGAGGAGCTAGCAAGAGCCGCTGGCGATCGAACCTCCAGATCGACTTCGCCGGCTAACCGACGCCAAGTCCGCCGAAACGGAACACGTGAGAGAGCCCCGGCACAAAAGACGAGCACATCGCTGCTAGCCGGATGAGGGAACCCTCCGGGCCAAATGGAACGAGAGTGGAACGCGGCCCCAGGCAACGACGGCGATCCAGGATCTCGCTCACTAGTGCCGCCGCCGCGATCTTCTTGAAGGACGGCACGGGCGGCGCTGGGTAGATGGCCTGCAGGTCACGGACTGACCAGCCGCGGCTGCCAAGCACGTGTCCAGCCAGCTGTGTCTACTGGCCGATGCGGTTGCGGCGAACTCCGCGCCGTAGCGTTCGCCGGAGCCGCGTGCGGAGAAGAGAAGCACGCTGTTCGGGCCGCACATCGTGTCCGCCTTGACCTGTGAGTGGGGATCGCGCGCCTTTCCACTGGGGACCCAACCGGCAGGCAGCGGTTTCCGCGAACCTCCGGCACGGCTAAGCCCCGCAACGATCAACGCCAATGCCACGGCGGCCAGGACCAAGAAACCTCGACGCACCTGGATGAAGCTAGAACGCGACCCCCCGGTTTTCAACTGGGCGGAGAGGCGAAACCTGATTCGGGATCACTGAGAGCCTGATCTCCATTTGCGCGGTCGAGCCGGCGCGACGGTCTGCAGGGTCTTGAAGTTGTAAATCGATGCTCATAGCCTTCGGGTGACGTGAGGCGCGTACTCCCACTGCTCGCAGGCATGGTCGTTCTGGTTTCGACTGGGGCAGGTCTCTTAGCCTCGCGGAGCGCCGGTGGCGTCTCCACTGCTTGTCCGGCATTTCTGTTGATCGACTCGCGCGGATCGGGCGAACCTCTAGGGTCGCTCAGCCCACCGGGTGCTGCCTTTTCCGCTGCTCTTCGAAGTCTGCTGGCTCCGACGAAGGTTGTGCGGCTTGGGAACCCCTATCCCGCACGCGGAGGCTTCAGGGTCCTCCTCGGGGCCAAGCTCCATGTGCCAGGCGCGTACTTCCGTTCCGTGAAAAGTGGAAAAGCGTGGCTCCGCTCTGAAATTGCGGAGAAGAGCCGAGATTGTCCGGGGACGAAGTTGATCCTCACGGGGTACAGCCAGGGTGCGCAGGTGGCTGGCGATGTGCTCCAGCGTTACGGGCCTTTCCCGAATGTCGCGGCGACCGTGCTTTTCGGTGACCCGTACTTCAACGGTCGGGACCCTGTTGATCGCGGTCACCCGCGCTTCCGTACAGGCGTGAACGGCGGGTTGGGGAAACGTCCGCGCTTCACCGAAAGCCACGTCCTCTCTTACTGCCACTCGAACGATCCGGTCTGCCAGAACACGGCGAAGCCGATCGCCTTATTCACCTGGCACGACAACTACGACAAGCTCGGCGAGCCCGCTGCGGCGGCTCGCACGGTCGCTAAGTGGCTCGGCCTGCTCACCCTCTCGCCGCGCGGCTACGGCCCTGTCCGCTTCGGTATGACGCTCGCAGAGGCCGAACACGCGCTGGGGGATAAGCCGATCTCGGTCTATCCGAGCGTGAATGACTGCGGTTTCTGGGCTTTCCCCGGACTCGCTCCGAATCCGCTGTTCGGGAGCAGCCAAGCGGTGGCGATCGGCGGCAAGCTCACGCTCTTCTTCCCACCGCCGAGCGTCGCCGCCAACAGCGGCATCCGAGTCGGAGACACGCTCGCCAAGCTTCGCGCCGCCTACCCCGGTCGGCTTCGCTCCACCCGGACCGGCGTAGGGGGGTATGGCCGGGTCGACAAGACGGTGCAGGCCGAGTACGCGGTCGACCAGACAGCCGCTGGCGTTCGTTATACGCTTGACTTCGCCGTCGCCCATCACAAGGTTGTGTGGATGGCAGCCGGGCCTTGGTCGTGGTTGAAGGAGTGGACGGAGTGCGCGTAAGCGGTTCTCTCTCAGATGGGGAAAGCATTTGGAACGTAGCCGTGGCGAACAACGGCGACACCGCCAGAACTTCGCATCGCGGAGAGCGACAGGACTGACTCGGTGACTAACTCGACCGCTACACCGATCTCGCGACTGTCACCTCGGCGCGTAGCCAGGGGTCGCACAGGTGTTTAGCGTGGGCTCGGGCTCGCGGACGAAACAACAGCTCGGGCCGTGGCCGCTCCGGTGCTTGGGTGTGGCTCAGCTCTTCTTTATACGGAGCTGGGCGGGGGGCCGATTGCTCGACAGTCCATCGAGGTTCGCGACCGCCCGCAGGCGGTAGCGCCGGGGGCCGGCCGGCGGCTCTTGACGCGACCGGTGAAGGGGAAGCGGTTCGTGCCGTGGGCGGTCCGTATGCGCGAAGGGTCCGCTCATTATCCAGCGGGTGCGGCGCCGCCCGCTGAGTTGGCAATGTCTCTGCTACGAGCGGCACCCAAGTAGCAACTTGACGAGTTTCCGCCGCGCGGCCTCTTGTCAACGTCCGGATCCTCGTTTATAAGTTGGCTAGGTCGTAATCCGATTGTTTGGGTTTCGGTCGGCGGGGTCTACTCCCAGGGGAAAGGGAGAAATCGGAAATGAGGAGTCTGCGGAACGCTGCCTTGCTCACCGTGGCGATCTGCGCTACATGCGCGTTCCCAGTAGTCGCTTCAGCGAGTAGCTCATCCGCCAGAGCGCAGACCTACTCACCCTGGCGGCGATGACGCGTCGGCGGACGAGAACAGCATTCCTCCTGGCGGTTGCGTTACTTGCCGTCGCGCTCGCGATTCCCTCGTCTGGTTGGGCCTACAACACGAGCGGCGCAACACAAGCGATCAGCGTGCTCAACGAGCAGCGCGCGGCCAACGGGCTTCCGGCGGTGAGCTTGGATCAGTCGCTTCTAAAGAGCGAATGCACGCTCCAAAACCACCACATCGCCTCCGAAGACAACACGAACTGGTCCGCGTCAAGTTCGCCTTGGGACAATGCGCCGTTGCACCAGTCGATCCTGTACAACCCGGCTGACGAGCTCGCGTCTTACGCGGTTTACGGACCAAGCGAGTCCTCGTTCCCAGGCACGAGCGGTAGTTGGACCTGCATGTGGTTCACATGGGACTACACGGCCTCTAGCTCCTCCGGGGAACCCGCGTTCTTTGCCTTCACCTCGGATCGGGGACGCGACCAAGTCCCGACCTCCGAAACTGTCGCTGAGGACCCGACGACCCCGAACGCGATGGTCGGCTTGCCGGCGACTGCCGGGCCAAACCTGCTCGTCTATGCCCTCGGGATCGGCTCGACGCCTCACATCGTCGGAGCCAGGGTGACCGCCTCGGGGGGCCGAGGGGTCGCCGTAAAGACCGTGGATGGCACCACGCCGTACAAGGGTTCACCGATCATGTTTCCGTGGACAGGCGATGTCATTCCGATGCAGCCCCTGCACGGAGGGACCATCTACAAGGTCGACGTCGATTGGCAGGGAGGCGATCCCTCTTGCGGCGCCACCAACGCCGACTACTGCGGCACTGACTACACCCAGACCTTCTCCTTTACGACCGCGTACCTCACGAACACGGTCGGCATCCAGCACCACGCCCAGAAGGACGGTTCGGTACGAGTAGTGGTCAAATCAGTGTCGCCTGACCCGTCGCTCACACTGACCGGCGGAGCGCGGACGTTCACACCACCACTTGAAGCGCGTGGCCAGGACTACGTCGCCCAGCTCAACGCCGTTCCGCCCGGCGCATATCGCGCCTGCGTTTCCTCAGGCGGCGGCGCCAGCGGCTACACGAAAGAGACGAAGTGTGAAGCCGTCTCGCTCCCGATAGCCACCGGCCAATACCTCACCTTCTCGCCACTGCGAGTCCGAAGGGGCGTCCTAAGCACGACAATCCGCGCAAAGCCGCCATTCGTGGGTCAGCGCGTCCTGCTCATCCTTCACGTATACCTCGGTTGTCGCGGCAAGTGCTGGGCACCCGGACACCACGAATGGTGCACCGGCCGCTGTCCAGCCGCCCGCCTAATCAAGAAAATCGCGCTTCACTCCAAGCGGAGACTCAAGCTCAGGCTGCGCTGGCTCCCTGGTCACGGAAGCGAGGTGCTCGTTCAGTTCAGCATCCCAAAGGGGGCGATCGGGGCGGTGCCCTACGGTCGTATCGCGGGCACCTGGCACCGCGTATCCCACTGACGCGCCCCGCGAGCCCGCACTGCTGGCAGGACGGCCACCCTTACAGCGTCTCCCCCCGGGCCAGGAACGCAGCCGTGCCCACCCACGGCGACCGGGGGTGAACGTCTCGGGTCGTATAGACGATCCGGTGGCTTAGCCACTAGCCACCGCGACTAGTAGTCGCTACACCCGTTGCCACAACTCTCACCCCAACGCGACCGCCACGCGGAGCCAGAGGTCGCACAAGTGTTTGCGCCAGCTCGATCTGACCCAGGCGCCTCGACCTTCGTAGATCAGGGTCGGCCTTTACTGACGACAAGGCTGACCTTGGCGCGAGGCCCGAGGTGTTTATGTGGATGTGGCTTCTGTGCGATGACGCGGCCTTTCTTCACGGTTCTTGAGTCGACGCGCTTGATCCGTCCTACTCGGCAACCCCAGGTGGTAAGTGTCCTCTTGGCCGCTCTCAAGGTCTCGCCTTTGACAGCGGGCACCACGCAGGTCCTGAAAAAACTCGCCTTGACCGACTTAGAGGCGCTCATCGTGAGCGTGCACGCTCCGCTACCCGCGCAGGCTCCCGACCAGCCAGCGAACCTGGAACCCTTAGCCGTCGAGGCTTTCAAGGTCACTCGTGCTCCGCTCGGGTAGGTGTGTGAGCAGGCTGTGCCACAGTCGATCCCAGTGGGCGAGCTAGTTACCGTTCCTGTTCCGTTACCCGACCGACTCACGCTCAGCGTGCGCTTGGCCTCAGCCACCTTCGTGAAGCCCGCCGTCACGGCAGCGGCTGAAGTGAGGGTCAGTGTGCATTTTCCGGTGCCGCTGCATGCTCCTGACCAGCCAGCGAACGTGGACCCCGAAGCCGCTATGGCTTTCAGTACTACGGTGGTGCCGGTCCTGAAGTTGTGCGAACAGGCATTGCCGCAGTTGATTCCACTGGGTGAGCTCGCCACGGTGCCGGAGCCTGACCCGGACTTTGAGACGCTGAGCCGCCTCGGCGGAGGCGAGGCACCAACCCAGGCGCGGCCGGTGTCATATCCCCAGTCGAGCAGCGGGCTGGTGATCGTCGCGCCGAAGGCGCTCCCCGCGCTCAGGGTGCAGGAGACGTAGCTGCTAGTCAGGTTCGTGCCCCCCACCCGTCGGCAGTAGTCGGCCTTGCCGTCGCCGTTGACGTCCACCCAGGCCCGGCCGGTGTCGTAGCCCCAGTCGAGGGCCGGGCTGGTGATCGTGGAGCCGAAACCAGTGCCGGTGCTGAGCGTGCACGAGACGTGGCCGTTGCCAGGGATTCCCACCACGCGGCAGTAGTCCGCCCTGCCGTCACCGTTGAAGTCGACGCGCGACGTCGGCTGGATCTCCCCTAGATCCGCAGGGCAACCGGCAAACGCCGGTAGTCCGGGGACGCTTGGACAGACATCCGCTATGTCGGGAACGCCATCCCCATCCGTATCAGGCGGTGGAGGTCCGCCCGCCGAACCACGACCGAGTGGATCGTGCAGCCAACCATAGGGCGTCCTCGTCCCAAAGCCCTGGACGCGCCAGGACGAGACTGTAAGCGTCCGCCAACCATTTGCAGTGTCGTTTTCCGACATCATCGTGATGGACCCATTACCGCTCCCGTCGACACTGCTCGACGCGACCACCCCGACGTGGCCGCCTCCGGGCCCGTTAAAGGAAATGACATCACCGGGCTGCGGAGCGACCCCCACAGTTCCGTTGCTTACCTTGACAAGCCCTCCGCCGTCGGCGGTGGAGTAATTCGAAACCACGGTGTCACCGTTCGCCGAATAGGCCGAGACGCCATAGATCTGCGCCATAAAACGGAAAACGAGCTCCGGACACTCCCACTCGAACTCACCCCAGCCGCCCTTCGTCCAACGCACGTCGGGCGCGCCATCAACGAGAGGACGCGGTCCGCAAACCGGCACGCCAAGATACGACGCCCCGAGTCTGTGAGCTCCCGCGCCGGTCCAACCCATCGCAGCCGCAGCCGGGTTCCAGTGATTCGCATCACAGTCGCCGTTCCACCACGGAGGCGCACCGACGTCCGCTCTCGCGACCGAAGGCCTGAGCAAAGCGTTCCCGCCGACCAGCGGTAAGGCGCAAGCGACCATGAGAGCGAGCAGAACGCGGAAGGCTCGACCGCCTACCGCTGCCTGCTCTGCGACGGCACGGGAACGGACGCCGAACTTCAGGCGCAAGAGCGTAGAGCAGCGAGGGGTCATAGATGACCACACCGCGATCTGATTCGCCCCCAACCTCGCCGCACACGGCGAGTCTAGGACTCCGTCGCACGAGAAACAACAGACCTTCGTACAGGCCGTGGACCAGCCTCGCGGTGCACCCATCACCCGGGGAACCCTGGCCGATCCCGGTTCCGGCAGAACGCGCCACGAGGAGCCAGGCCGCCCAGCGCCAGGCACGGACGTGGTGGATGGCCAGGACATGAATGGAACGCGCGTGGAACGCGGCCGTGGCGAACAACGGCGATCAACTACGGATGCATAACCGCGCCCGACGGACGCACTGGCTTCGTGACTAACAGCGGCGACCAGCCGCGACGCCTATCTCGCAACTGTCACCCCAGCGCGACCGCCCTCACGCGGAGTTAGAGGTCGCGCTACATAAATCGGATCGGCGAGCGCCGAGAGTCTTAGCGGCGATTTGTGCGTCCGCGACTCACCAGTAGAGCGACCTTCGTATTGGCTTTCCGATGAGCTCCGGCCTTGGGTTTGGTCGAAATCACTCGCCCCTTCTTCACCGTCGAAGAGTGACGCCGCCTGACTCTTCCGGGGTGACAGTGGTGCGCGAGGAGAAGGCTCTCCGCCCGGGCAAGCTTCCGGCCTTTGAGTTTGGGGACGACGCACGTAGATCCCCCGCCCCCGGTGGAGCCGGAGCCGCCCGCTGAGGCTGCCTTCACAAGTAGGGAGGCTGACGTGGCGCTTGCGGATCCGCCTGGGTTGGAGGCCGTGACCTTGCAGGAGAGGTGGTGATCTGCGTCGGCTGAGACGAGCTTGTAGGTCGAGGCAGTCGCGCCCGAAACAGCAGACCCATCCCTGAGCCACGACTTCGTGTAGGAGGTCGGAGAGTTCGACCACGAGCCGTTAGAGCACGTCAGGGTTGAGCCAACCTGGGCGGTGCCCGTGATGGCCGGGAGGGAGGCGTTCGTCGGCGGGACTACCGGTACGACTCGCTCGACCGCGTACCCGAGTCGTGCTTCGACGTTCTGGCCCTCGCAGTTCGACGCCGGCGAGTCGAAATGGTCTCCCGAGCTCTTGACCGTGCAGCGATAAATCCCCCGGGTCGGGATCCCGACGGGCTTCGAGCTGTAGATGTAACCCAGCAACCCGTTCACGTGCTGGCCCTCGCAAGTGGAGCTCTGAGACGTGAACTCGTCCCAGCCCGCGTTCTCACAGGAATAGAGCGGCCTCGTGCCCGAGACCTGCGTGCTGTACAGATCGCCCAGCGTCGACTCGAAGTGATAGCCCGACGCCGGCACGCCCGTAATCGCGTCGTGATCCCTCCCGTTGTAGAAACGGTTCCACTGGCCGAGAAGGGCCATCGATTGGTCGGGGGTTGTGGTCGGCGGTCCCGAGCTCAGGTCATGGATGTGAATGAACGCCGACGGCCACCCGGAAGACGTCGTGACGGTGTGAACTCGAAAGCCATTGTGGAAGTCGTAGTTCATCTCCGAAATGACAATCGACGTCGGCGAGGTCACCGCTTCGACGTAGGCGACGTGATCGCTGCTGTACCAGGCAACCGAACCAGGTGCTGGCGTTCCGTTCACTGGGATCCCGAGGCTCTGAGCGTGGGCGCTCCAATTCACAGCATCCCCCCACTGGCCCTTGCCGGCATAGGAATCAGAGAAAGGGACTCCATTCAGCTGGTTGAGGCGATGAGCAACCCATGAGGTGCACTGGCCTTGGTAGAAGTCCCACTTATCAAGGACGCAGTTAGCGCCGGTCGTTTCGTTGCAGTCAGGGGCGTTCGGATACGGGTACCCGTACAGGTTGGACGCACACTGCGGCCCCTGGGCACCCGCGCACGTCACATCTGAGGGCACCAAGGAATTCGGGGCTGAACTGCCGGCTGGCGCGGCTACGGACGCCCTGGAGCCCGCGGCCCCCAAAACGAGCGCAAGCCCAAGCACCAGTACCGCCGCAGCAATCCGACGGCCGACCCCGCAGCGGACGGCATCCCTCACCCGGCCGATTCAAGCACCGCTCTCGTCGCGGCACAAGCCCGCTGAGGATGGGTCGAGCAACACCTGCGGGGGGGCCACCGTGCGCGTACTTCTGGGGAGCCGCGCCTACTGCTCGACCGGTGAACGCGGGATGACACTCGGCCAGCCCTCAACGACTTCCAGGACACTGTTTTGCGAGTCCTGGGACCTTCCAGGTATCGGCGGTACTTGGCTCTGCGCACATGCGATTCTTCGCTCGCCGTCTTTTTGGTCGATGAATGCTTCCGTATCGGCACGTCGTTCATGGGCTCTGTGAGTCGGTGCTGCTTCAGCAGCGTCGCCAGCGCCGGCATGAGGACGATGTCGCGTTTTGCCTGCCGTGTCTTCGGGTCCCGTCACTCGTCGAGAACAAACGACGATCAAACGAAGGGCGCGGCGGCCCCTGGCGCGTGCTCCTGCGAGTCGACGGTCGACACTAGGGGTCTGTCCGCTCGCCCCACTACGGTCGCGGCTAGATGCAGAGCATGGACGACAGCGAGCGCGCCGTGCCAGCCCGCTCCTCCTCTCTGGCAGACCGTCTGGTCGCCTGGGCCCTGGATGACCCCGAGGCGGAGCTGACTCGTATGGACGCTCACCGGTTCGGTCTTCGCTCGGTCACTGCTTCCTTGCTGCTGGGAGAGGCGGGCGAGGCGGCGCAGGACATCGTCGTTCTGATGTGCTTGAACGCGCACGAAGCGGCTCGAGCGCGAATGCGGCTGGAGCAGCTCTGTGTTCAGATCGGCAGGGCGGAGTTCGCGACCTTCGTCGAGCGCCGTGCCTCTTACGTCGAACGTCGGCGTGCCTCCGCAGCTATTCGGCCAGTTCGTCGCAACGTTCCCCGTCCACCAAGGCGTCGGACGCGGCCCCGGGAGTGTCGCCGCGGCGTCCGTCGGACATCGCGGTCTTCGCGCGGCTCCCCGGGTCGAGACGACCCATCAGCTGACCTAGGCCGGGAACTTATCGCCGTCGCGGAGCATCCGCGCTGGCACGGCCTTCAAGCAAATGTCCACCGGCCGCATGGAGAGGACCGGTGAGAGAACTGCCGGCTGCGGAGCGGTTCTGGTCTCACGTCGAGATCGGGCGGCCGTACGAGTGCTGGCCCTGGATCGGGACGCGCGATCCGAACGGCTACGGTCGGGTCTGGCTGCGGCGACGAGGACGCCGACTACAACTCCTCGCACATCGGGTTGCCTACGAACTCGCCGTCGGCGCGATTCCGGACGGACTCTTCGTGTGCCATCACTGCGACTCCCCACCCTGTTGCAATCCGGCACACCTCTGGGCCGGCGACGCGCAGGCGAACATGGCCGACGCTGCTCGGAAAGGCCGCACGCGGGCGCTAAAGGGTGAGCAGAGCCCTGTAGCGAAGCTCACCAACGCAGCCGTCCTCGAGATCCGGACTCGATACGCCCAGGGCGAGACGCAAGTGGCGCTCGCCGCCGAATTTTCGGTCTCCCCGAGTCTCATCGCTGCCGTAGTCCACCGTCGCGTCTGGAAGCACGTCGGCGGCCTAGCTCTGCCGGTCCGGTACTCCATGCGGAGGCGGAAGCTCTCCGCTGACGATGAGGCTGAGATCTTTAAGCGCCGCGCGAGGGGAGAGACGACCAAGACGCTCGCCGAGCACTTCTCGGTCTCAGAAGGAACAATCCGCCGCGTCCTCGGAGGCCAGACATGGGCGTCGTGATCTTCTCGCGGGGCGCGTCGCCGTACCTCGGGCGCAAGTACGACCTCGACCACACGGAGGTCTGCGAGCTGACCAGGGTCGCCCTGCGCGAGCACGACGCCCCGGTCTCGCGGATCGTCGCGATCGCGCTCCGGATGCTGAGGCGGAAGTGCCCCGGCCTGCGCCTCGTCGTCTCGTTCGCGGGCCCCGCGCAGGACCACCACGGAGGCATCTACCAGGCGGGCAACTGGGTCTTCACGGGCCGGTCGGCCGGGGTCGTCGAGTACCTCGTCGGCGGCCGCTGGCGCCACAAGTCCGAAGGAGAGCGGAACTAGTGACCGGAAGCGCGGAGAAGCTGGGCCAGCGCCTCGAGAACCCGGAGGGATTCCTCAGTCGGACCGACCTCCGCCTCCTTGGTCTGGAGAGACGGGCGATCGATGCCATCTTCCGCGAGTGCCGACGAAGGGAGGGCGTCATTGTGCTTCCTGGCTATTCGCGGCCCATGGTCCGGGTCGGAGTCTTCCAGGACGTGATAGCCGATTCCACTTACCGCGACAATCAGGTAAGGCCGACGTGACCCGCTTCTGCGGGGCTTCCTGCCGGGCCACAAACGGTCTATGTTGGCGCCGTGCTCGATTCGGGCGAGCATCTGTCCTCTGCGCTACGTTCGCGTGGGCCGTCCGGCCGGTGCCCGAATCACCGTGTCGGGCGGCCTCGGCGCTGAGAGGGGGCGGCCGTGGCTAGCGCCTGGCACGTCATCCGAAAGACGAAGAACGGCGAGAACCGCTACCGCGTCGAGTACCGGGACGGCGGCCGCGACTCGCGCGTTCGGTACGGCGGCTCATTCAAGCGAAAGGCGGACGCCGACGCTCGCAAGCGATGGATCCTCGGCGAGCTCGCGGCCATGCGAATGCCCGACCTCGGCTCGTTGACGGGAAAAGTCGTCGCCGCGCCGTCCTTGCGGGAGGAAGCGGAGCGGTGGCGCGAGAGCCGAGTCGATGTTCGCGAGAGCACAAAGGTGCAACATCGGGTGGCGCTCGCTCGTGCGCTGCCGATGTTAGGAGGTCGGGCTGTCGACGAGATCGCGCCCGCCGACGTCGCGAGGGTCGTCGTCCAGCTCACCGAGAAGGGGCTGAAACGCGAGAGCATCCGCAAGACGATCACTGCGCTGGCGATGGTGCTCGACCTCGCAGGCGCGCCGCTAAGCGGTCGCGACAGTCGGGGCGCGGCGGTGAATGCTGCCCGAGATCGAGTTGTCGTCAGGCTGCCGCGAGAGGAGCCCGAGCAGCTTCAACCTCCCACCGCGGACCATGTCGAGCGGGTCGCACATCTGCTGGCGGCCCCTTACTTGCTCGGTCTACTCGGTCTCGATTACACCGGTGCTCGAGTAGGAGAGCTGGAGGCTGCACGAACCAGCGATCTCGACGAAGATCGAAAGGCGTGGCTAGTCCGCGCAGCCGTCTGCAAGACCCGACAGGCGAGGTGGGCCGAGTTGCCCGACGACCTGTTCGCGATGCTCATCGCCGGGCTTCCTGTTCATGAGGACCGGGACCCTGGTGCGCCACTATTTAGCGGGGTGACCGCCGACCGGCTGCGCACCGCTATCGCGCGGGCCTGTCGAGACGCCGGCGTGCCCATGTTCTCCCCGCACGATCTCCGGCACCGCCGGATCTCCCTCCTGCACAAGCAGGGTCTCTCTTGGGCTGAAATTGGCAACAGGGTCGGGCAGCGCAATCTTGCCGTGACGGCGAATGTCTACACGCACGTCATGGTCGATCCACGCGAGGTCGACCGTGCCAGGCTGCTCGGCCGCGTTCGCGGCGTGACTACTCCCGTGCTATCCCCGAGGGAAGAGAACGCTTTGTTTACAGGGACGTTCTAGGCCAGGATCGCCCATGCCCCGCTAGTGGAGGCGGTGCGTGCGGACGAGGTAGTCCTCGACCGCGAGCAGGAACGATTCGTCCTGCGCCAGCTCGACCAGCCGGCCCTTCGTCGCCGCGTCGAGCTCCCCGTCGAGCGCGACCTCGACCACGAAGTTCGAGGTGCGGCCCGACTGCGAGAGGGCGGCCATGCGCAGGAAGATCCGGCGCGCCTCCTCGTTCTGGGAGATCGCCTCGAGCGATTCGAGGTCTTCGAGCCACAGCTGGTGCACGAGTACCCAACGCCACCCGACACGCCCGGGATACGCCTCGGTTTCCGGCCCGGCGACCTGAGCTATATTCGAGACGAGGTCGCCCGACGGATGCAGGAGATGCTCATCTACGGCGTCAGCTTCGATCTGGTCGGCAAGCAGCCGATCGTTCTCCTGAAGACGGCCGACGGCAACAAGTTCCTCCCCATCTGGATCGGGCACCCCGAGGCGGCGGCGATCCTCATGAAGCTGCAGAGTCAGACCTCCGTCCGGCCGATGACGCACGACCTCGTCAGCGAGATGCTCGAGCAGCTCGGCGCCTCGATCAGCCGGATCACGGTCACGGAGCTGCGCGAGAACACCTTCTACGCCCAGATCACCGTCGTCCAAGACGGACAGGAGATCGAGGTCGACTCCCGGCCCTCCGACGCGATCGCGCTCGCCATCCGCGCGGAGGCGCCGATCTTCGCGGCCGACGACGTCATCGCCGAGTCGGCGATCGAGTTCGAGGGCGAGGAGGTCGACGAGGAGCAGCTCGAGGCGGAGGTGCTCAGGTTCCGCAGCTTCCTCGAGGACGTCACGCCCGACCAGTTCGTCGTCGAGAACGGCGACGAAGACGACTAGCTAGCGCGCCACGATCAGCGCCAGCGCCGCGCCGTTGAAGACGGCGTGCACGAGCATCCCCGGCAGAACGCTGCCGGTGCGGTCGCGGAGCCAGGCGAGCGCGATGCCGAACGGCACGAGGACGAGCAGCGCCTCCACGAGGCCGTGCGCGAACCCGAAGGCGACCCCGATCACGAGGATCGAGGGGACGCGGCCGAGGAACCGGAACAGGGACTGCCCGGCCCCGCGGAAGGTCAGCTCCTCGACGAACGGCGCGATCACCGCGAAGAGCACGAAGTTGGCCGCGAAGGCGCCGGCATGCGCCGGCTCCCAGTGGACGTTCGTGATCCCCTGCTCGTTGCCGGGGCTCTGCGGCAGCGGGATGTAGGAGACGACCGCCTCCCAGACGAAGATCGCGAGCACGGCGGCGACTGCGAGACCGAGCGCCCGCCCCCAGCTCCGCGGCAACCGCAGTGCCAGCAGGTCGAAGCGGTCGATGACGATCAGGAGCACGATTCCGAGCCAGACCGCGTAGATGATCGTGCCGCCGGCGAAGGTCGAGTACGAGTAGACCTCCTGGTGCGAGACGCCGCCGCTGCCGGCGCCGTTGCCGCCCGCGAAGCGCTCCGCGTAGTTGACCGCGGCGATCAGCCCGATGAAGAGGATCCAACAGGCGAGGCGGATCTGGTTCGGACGCGGGCGGGGCTGGGTCGCTTCGGCCTCCACGAGCGCGCAGCATAGGGTTCGGGCGATGCGCCACTTCACGCCCGAGGAGGCGAACGCCGAGCTCGAGCACGTGCGACCGCTCGTCGAGCAGCTCGTCGCGACCCGGCAGGAGCATGCGGCGGCGCTCGAGCGGCAGGAAGAGCTCGAGCGCAAGATCCGCGGCAACGGCGGTGGCATCCCGCCGGCCGAGCTCGCTTCGGCGACGGCCGAGGTGGACGGTGTGGCGCGGCGTCTCGCGCGGCTCGTCGACGAGATCACCAGCCACGGCGCGCAGGTGAAGGATCTCGACAGCGGCCTCGTCGACTTCCCGGCGCTGCATCACGGCGAGACCGTGCTCCTCTGCTGGCAGCTCGGAGAGGACGAGATCGGCTGGTGGCATCGCGTCGAGGACGGCTTCGCGGGCCGCCGCCCGCTCCCGCTCGACTGAGCCTCTGACCTGAGGACTTCGCGTCTTCGCCGCGAAGTCCGGGCCGGGGATGAGCCCGTTCTGGAAGCACATCGTGATCGCCGCGGCGATCTTCGTCGTCGTCTCCCTGTTCGCGCGCGCGATCGACTGGTGGCTGCAGCGCCGCCCGCCTGCCCCGGAGGCAGTGACGCGCTACCGCGTCTTCCGGCGGATCGTCAGTGTCGTCATCCTCACCGTCGGCCTCTTCTCGGCGCTGCTCGCGATTCCCGAGGTGCGGGCCGTGGCCGGCGGGCTGCTCGCGTCGTCGGCGCTGGTCGGCATCGTCCTGGGCTTCGCCGCCCAGAGGACGCTCGGCAACTTCGTCGCCGGCATCCTGATCGCGCTCTCCCAGCCGGTGCGCATCGGCGACCGCGTCGAGTACGACGGCTCGCCGGGCGTCGTCGAGGAGATCGGCCTCACGTACACGTTCATCCGTGCGGTGGACCGTCGGCGAATCGTGGTGCCGAACGAGAAGCTCGCGTCCGACACGATCGTCAACGCCTCGATCCGGAGTCCCGAGACGTTCGCCGAGGTCTCCGTCCCCGTGCCGCTCGCCGCGGATCTCGACGCGGCGCTGGACGCGCTGCGCGAGGACGTCGCCCAAGAGCGCGACGCGTCCGTCCACCTCAGCTCGCTCGCCGACCGCGCGACCCTCACGGTCCGCGCCGCGGCGCCCGACGAGCTCGCGGCGCTCCGTCTGGAGCAGGACCTCCGGCTGCGCGCCCACCGGCGGCTCCGCGCGCTCGGCGTCTGGACGTGAGTCGCACGCGTAAGCCTCCGAAGCGCCGACCGGCGCGCCGCCGCCGGCGTCTTCCTCGTTCTCGCGATCGCCGTTCCGCTCGCCCTCCTCGCACTCACGACGGCCGGTGGCGCCGTCTACTTCGGCTCGAGCTGCGACCTGAGCGCGCTGCGGCCCGTGCGGCAGGCCGACAGCTCGCTCGTGTACGGCGCCAACGGCGCCCTGATCGGCGTCCTGCCCGCGATCGAGAACAGGACGGTCGTCGCGCGGAGCGCGATCAGCCCGTGGATGCCCAGGGCCACGGTCGCGATCGAGGACCGGCGCTTCTACGAGCACGGCGGCGTCGACCCGGTCGGGATCCTCCGCGCGCTCGTCGCCGACGTCACTGCGGGCCACGTCGTCCAGGGCGGCTCCACGATCACGCAGGAGCTCGTCCGCAATCTCTACCTCTCGCGAGAGAAGACGCTGCAGCGGAAGGTCGTCGAGGCGTGCCTCGCGATCAAGCTCGCGCGCTCCTGGTCGAAGGACAGGATCCTGACGGCGTATCTCAACGACGTCTACTACGGCAACCACGCGTACGGGATCGGGGCCGCGGCCGAGACGTACTTCTCGGTTCCGGCCGACCGCCTCACGGTCGAGCAGGCGGCGGTGCTGGCCGGGTTGCCGCAGGCGCCGTCCTACTACGACCCGCTCCACAACCCGGCCGCGGCCCTCGCTCGGCGCGACGAGGTGCTCCACGCGCTGCGGCGCAGCGGCGACATCACCGAGGCGCAGTACTCGACGGCGGTTCACGACCGGAGCCTGCACCTGCGTCCGAGCCCGGCGTACGCGAGCCGGGAGCCGTACTTCGTCGGCTACGTCGAGAACCTCCTGCAGCAGACGTACGGTGCGGCCACGGTCCGGGCCGGCGGGCTGAGGATCTACACGACGATCCGGCCACGGCTGCAGCGCGCGGCCGTCCATGCGCTCTCACAGGTCGTCTACGCGCGCCGTGACCCTGCCGGCGCACTCGTCTCCATCGACCCGGCGACGGGAGCGATCCGCGCGATGGCGGCTGTGGCGCCGTCGGCGCCGGACAACGAGTTCAACCTCGCCACGACGGCCGAGCGCCAGGCGGGCTCGACGTTCAAGCCCATCGTCCTCGCGGCAGCGGTGGCGCGGGGGATGAACCCCTGGGCGACCCGCTACCTCTCGGCGCCGTTCTACTACGCCCCGCTGCAGTGGCGCGTCCGCACCTACGACGGAACGTACGCCGGGCCCGAGTCGGTCGCCGCGGCCACGCTCCATTCGGACAACACGGTCTACGCGAGACTTGCCCTGGACGTCGGCCCGGACGCGATCGCGGCGATGGCGCAGAAGCTCGGCGTGCAGACGCAGCTGCAACCGACGCCGTCGCTCGCTCTCGGAACCGGCGCGGTGACGCCGCTCGACATGGCTTCCGTCTACGCGACGCTGGCCGCGGGCGGCGTGTATTCCCGGCCGGTCGCGATCCGGCGAGTCGCCTTCCCCGGCGGCAAGGTGGACGCCGGCTGGGGCGAACTGCAGCGGGAGCGGGTGATTCCCGACTGGGTCGCAGCGACGGTCACCCGCGTGCTCGAGGAGAACATGCTCCACGGCACGGGCGTCGGCGCTCATGTCCCGGGACGCGTCGACGCAGGCAAGACCGGAACCACAGACGACTACGCGGACGCCTGGTTCTGCGGCTACACGCCCGCGCTCGAGGCGACGGTCTGGATCGGCTACCCGCGGGCGGAGACCCCGATGCTCGACGTCCACGGCGCCGCCGTCTCGGGGCCGACGCTGCCCGCGACGGCCTGGCGGCTGTTCATGGAACGCACCGTGGAGGGCTCGGGTGCCGCCGGCTTTCCGGCACCGGTCTCGCCGGCGCAGTTCACGCCCTGGTCCGGACGGTACGCGTACACCGGGTCGTCGACCACGGCTGCGCCGGTCACGTCGTCCCGGTAGCGGCGGTCGTCGTCCCGGCCCCGCTCGTCGTGGCCGGGGGAGTCGTCGTCGGCGTCGTGGTGGTGGTGCCGAGTGTCGTCGTCGGGGCCGTGGTGGGAGTCGTCGTGGTCGTGCGCCGGGTCGTCGTCGGAGCCGTCGTGCTGCGCGCGGTGGTTGCGGTGGTCTGCCGGCTCGATGTCGTGTGGTCCCCGGTGGCGGTCACTCTCCCGCCCGTCGTCCCCGCTGCCTGCGTCGTCGGAGCTCGAGTGGCGGAATGTGTTCCGGTGACCGCCTTGCCGGTGGGGCTCTTCTCCGGCGCCGTGGTCCCCGTTCGCGTGACGCCCCAGGCGAGCGCCGCGCCGCCCGCTGCCAGGAGCACGACGGCGCCGGCGAGGGCAAGCCGCGCCCGGCTCGACCTACCCGCCGGAGGGGTTGCCGGAGCCGGGAGGACCCGTGTCGCCTGGGTATCCGCGGCGGCGGCGTACGCGGAAGGGACCGCGCCGCCCAGGGCGGCGCACAGCGCCGCGCCGTCGGCCGGTCGTTCTGCCGGGTCCTTGCGCAGCGTCGACGCGGTGAGCGCCGCCAGCGCGGGTGGAGCGTTCGGCTGCAGCGCCTCGACCGCGGGGGGAGGGGCATGCCGGTGCATGTCGACCAGTGCGAGCGCGCTGTCCGCCGTGAAGGGCAGCGCACCGGTCAGCATCCGGAAGAGGATGACGCCGAACGAATAGACGTCGCTCGCGGCTCCGGCCGGCTCCCCGGCGGCTTGCTCGGGAGAGATGTACGCGGCCGTGCCGAGCACCGTTCCCGCCTCGGTCAGGGTGCCGGAGCCGGCCGTGTGCCGCACGAGCCCGAAGTCGCCGAGCTTCGGGCGGTCCTCCTCGTCGAACAGGACGTTCGCGGGCTTGAGATCCCTGTGGACGAGACCGCGGTCGTGAAGGTGGGCGAGACCCGCGGCGATGCCTTCAGCGACGCGATGCGTCTCGCCCGGCGGCAGCGCCCCGTGCGAGAGCCGGTCTTCGAGGGTCCCGCCGGGCAGCCATTCGAGCGCCATGAACGGGCCGGCCGCGTCCTCGCCGTAGTCGTACACGCGCATCACGTTCTCGTGGGCGAGAGCCGCGACGGCCTGCGCCTCGCGCCGGAAGCGCGAGAGGTCCGCGGTCGGCGACAGGATCTTCAGCGCGACGGTGCGGTCGAGCGTGAGGTCGTCTGCGCGCCAGACCTCCGACATCGGACCGTGGCCCTGCAGCTCGTCGAGCCGGTAGCGCCCGGCGACTTCATCCCCTTGCCTCACGACTACGGTATGTACCCGCCGTGGCTTCACTACTCACTCTCGAGGAGGCGCAGGAGCGGGTTCTGGCTCGCGTCCAGGCGCTCCCGGCGGAGCCGGTGGCGATCGCCGAGGCGGGAGGACGAGTCGCCGTGGAGGACGTGCGGGCGCGAATCGACCTCCCGCCGTTCCCGAGCTCCGCAATGGACGGCTTCGCCGTGCGCGCGGCCGACCTGCCGGGCACGTTGCGGATCGCCGGCGAGTCCGCTGCTGGGAGCCCGTACGCCACGAGGCTCGGCTCCGGCGCCGCGGTCGCGATCTCGACCGGCGCGGTCGTGCCGGACGGCGCCGACGCCGTCGTCCCGATCGAGCGTGTTGTCAAGAGGGCAAACACAGTGGAGATCGCGGATGCGTGCGAGGCCGGCGCGCACGTTCGTCCACGCGGCGGCGACGTCGCCGCGGGAGACGTGGTGGTGCCGGAACGGGCACGGCTCACGCCGGCTCGCCTGGCCGCGGCGGCGGCCGCCGGCGTGGCGGAGGTCTCGTGCACGCGCCTACCGCGTGTCGCCGTGCTCGCGACCGGTAGTGAGCTCGTCGTCCCAGGCGGGGAGCTCGGTCCGGGCGCGATCTACGAGACGAACAGCCTCATGCTGTCCGCCGCGCTCGCCGAGACCGGCGCCGAGGTCGGGACCGAGCCGCCCGTGGCGGACGACGAGACGGCATTGAGCGAGGCGCTCGAGCGTGGGCTCGCGGCCGACGTCCTCGTCACGTCGGGCGGCGTCTCCGTCGGTGAGCACGACCTCGTCCGTGTGGCCGAGCGCGAGCTGGGCGTCGAGGAGCTCTTCTGGCGGGTGTCGATCAAGCCGGGCAAGCCCGTCTCGTTCGGTGTACGCGGCTCGACCCTCGTCTTCGGCCTGCCGGGCAATCCCGTGTCCGCGCTCGTGGGGTGCGAGCTCTTCGTCAAGCCCGCGCTGCGCGCGTTGCAGGGGCTCGAGAACCCGCTGCCCCGCTACGAGCCGGGCAGGCTCTCTGCCGCGTTGCGCCGCAACGAGGAACGCGACGAGTTCGTGCGCGCACGCACCCACGTGGACGGCGACGACGCCTTGCTCGTCGAGCCGATCGTCGGTCAGGAGTCGCACATGATCGTGCGCACGGGCGCCGCGGACGCGCTCGTCCACATTCCACGTGGAAACGGTGAGCTCGCGGCCGGTTCGACCGTGCGCTGGCTCCGCCTCGGCAGCGCCTGACGCGGCCTACTCGTTGACGGCGCGGCGGGCCTCGGCCGTCGCGGCGCGGCGCCGCTGCGCGAGCACGAGCGTGCGGATCAGCTCGCGCACGGGCCCTCGGCGCGGTCGTTCGTGCGGAGCCGGGTACGGCGCGTAGCGGCCGGAGGCGAGCGCGGCGAGCTGGCCGGCGGCGGCGAGCCAGCCGAGACCGATCAGGAGCAGGGGCAGGGGCGCGTAGCCGACGGCGAAGAGCTGGGCGATGTACCACGGCGCGTCCCAGCCGAGCCCGTAGTGCGTTGCGAACGTCCAGACGAGGTATCCCGGCCCGAGAAATCCGGCGAGGAATACCCCGGCGCGCAGCGCGGGATGGCGGGTCTGGATCTGCGGCAGCCAGAGCCAGGCGTGGAGCGACGGAAGCACGAAGACGAGCGCGAAGGGATTCGTCGCCGCCAGGAGGAGCCCGACGACCCCGAGCGCGAGCAAGGCGCCGCTGTGACCCGCCAGTCGCTCTTCGGGCCTGACCGGTCGTCGTGGCAGCAGGCGGCTGCGCGCCACGAGCCATCCCGCCCCGGCGAGAAACAGCAGGGCGAGCAGCGCCGAGCCCGGCCAGGCGACGGAGCTCAGCGACGGCGCCCGCCCGCCGGTGCTCCCCCAGAGCCCGAGCGCTCCGAACACCAGGAAGATCGCACCGACCCACGCCCAGAAGCCGAGCCGGCTCCGGTAGCTGCTCAGAGCCGGTGCGATGCGGATGCGCCGCCGGCGGCAGCGCGCGAAGAGGTCGACGGCGGCGGCCAGGAACGGCAACAGCATGGCGACGAGCACGAGCTCGATCGCCCAGCCGCGGATGAGCCGCTGCCCGAGGAACACGTAGCTCGTGGGACCGGTCGCGAGGGAGACACCCTGTTCCATCGCGTCCACGGTGTCCTGAGTCGCGAGACCGACCACGCCGACGTGCCCGACGTCGAGCGTTGCGTTGCCGTGCCGCGGCGTGTCGGAAGGGCGAGCGCCGGCCGTCGTCACGGTCACCGCCGGGATCCCGCGGCTCACGAACGGCGCCTGCTCGTAGGGGTCGAACGGGAAGCCGAGCGCGACGAGCTGCTGCAGCCCGCTCGGCCGGGCCGGATCGCCGTCGCCCTCCTGCGCGAGCGCGGCTCGCATCGTCTCGACGAGGCCGGGCGCGGGCGAGCGCGCAGTGTTTCCGCCGAAGACGAGCCGCGGGCTCCCGCGGCCGCCGATCGAGTCGAGGTTGACGACCGCGATGATGTTCTCGGGGCCCTGTTCCGCCGCAGCAAAGCGCGCAGCGCCGCGCGCGCCCTGGGCCGCGCCGTCCGTCGAGACGAAGACGAGCGAGTACGGGAGCGAGATGCGCTGCGCGGACGGATTCGGGGCGTACGAGCGCGCGAGCTCGATGAGCGCCCCTGTCCCGGAAGCGTTGTCGTCCAAGCCGGTGTCGGCGCCGCCGTCGTCTCGGTGTGCCATGACGACGATCTCCTTGCCCGGCGAGAGGCCGGCCTTGCGCGCGACGAGGTTGACGAGCGTCGTGCGGCGGCCGTGGATCGTCGCTGTGAACCGTTGCGCGTGGACGACGAAACCGTATGGACGGAGTGCACGCCGGAACCACGCTGCCGCGCCCTTCGCCCCCGCCGTGCCGGGCTGTCGGTCCGGATAGCTGACGGCGAGCTCCGACGCGAGCGCTGCGGCCTGTGACGCGTCGAAGGCATGCGGCAGGTTGGGTGCTTGGAGCGCCGGCGGCCGGAAGACGCTGAACGCGAGCAGCAGCAGCGGCAGTCCGACCAGCAGCCATGTGCCGCGATACAGGCGGGCGTTGATGGGACGTTCGAGCGACCCCGGCCGCGACCGTCGTCGCTCGTGTGCGGGCGAGGCGGCCGTCACGGCATCCAGTCTAGGCCGGGATCCGGCGAGCCGTTTTCCCGTGGAAACGAGAGGGTAAGGTCTCCCCGTCGGCGGGGAACGCCGCAACGGAGAGTAAACATCGGGCAGGTAGGCGAGCGCCGCGCGCGGATAGCGGTAGAAATCGGCGGGTTTAGCCCCGCGAATCTACGGGAACCACGGTTGGGATCATGGACGAGGCGGTACTGATGCAGACGGCGGGTGAGGAGCGCGATGGGATGCGCACCGTCCGCCTTCGGGTTCCCGCGCGGGCGGAGTACGTCGCCCTGGCCCGCCTGGCGCTCAGCGGCCTAGCCGACATCGTCTCGCTGCCCGAAGAGTTGCTTGCCGACCTGAAGCTCGCATTGACCGAGGCCGTCTCGAACTCGGTGCGACACGCGTACGCGGACGGCAGCGGCTTCGTCTCGATCGCCTACGAGCTCGGCGGAGACGCGCTGGCGGTCGAGGTGGTCGACGACGGCACGGGATTCGACCCGGAGCGGCCGCCGCCGCTCGAGGGCGAGGAGCTCACTGAAGGAGGACTCGGCATCGCGATCATCCGCACGATCGCGGACGAGTTCGAGCTGAACTCCCGGCCGGGCGTCCGCGGCTCGCGGCTCCGTTTCGTGAAGCGGCTTCGGCAGTCAGCCTGATCGTTGTCAACATCGACAACGACCCGGCGTAAGCTCCTCGTCGTCTTCAATCGCGCCCCGGTCTCCTTCGGACGAGGCGAGGACGGCCGTCGTGCGGCGCGTCGCGGAGGCGGTGGTGTCGTCACGGCTCTCGGCGGGCTGCTCGCCCATCACGACGTGACCTGGGTGGCGAGCGCGATGACCGAGGAGGACAGGGCCGTGGCGGAGGAGCGCGGCGGCTCGTTCGACGAGGAGACGGCGGACGGCGCCGCGTATCGCCTGCGCCTCGTCGCCCACGATCCTGCGGCCTACGACCGCTTCTACAACGTGCTCGCCAACCCGACTCTGTGGTTCCTGCACCACTACCTCTGGGGCCTCGGCTCCGCTCCGGACTTCGGCCCGGCTCTGCACGAGGCCTGGAGCGAGGGGTACGTCCCGGTCAACGAGGCGCTGGCTGCGGCGACGCTGGAGGAGCTCGACCGCGGGCCCGACGCGGCGGTTCTCTTCCACGACTATCACCTGTATCTGGCGCCACGCCTGGTACGAGAGGCCCGGCCGGACGTCGTCACGTCGCACTTTCTCCACATCCCGTGGCCGGAGCCCGACTACTGGCACGCCTTGCCGCCGGAGCTGCGCGTCGCGGTGCACGAGGGGCTGCTCGCGAACGACGTCGTCGGCTTCCACACCGAGCGCTGGCGGCTGGCGTTCCTGCTCTCGGCCGAGCGGCTGCTCGGCGCCCGCGTCGATCCAGCCGCCGGCACGGTCGAGCATCGCGGGCGCACGACGCGGGTCGTGGCACGACCGATCAGCGTCGATGCGGTCGAGTTCGACCGGCTTCGCGAGGACCCGGCCGTGCTCGAGCGGGAAGCGGCTCTGGTCGCCCGCCGCCCGGCGCAGCTGGTCCTCCGCGTGGATCGGACGGATCCGTCGAAGAACGTCGTGCGCGGCTTCCACGCGTTCGCCCTGCTCCTCGAGCGCCATCCCGACCTGCAGGGGCGGGTGGGCATGGCGGCCATGCTCGCGCCCTCGCGACAGGACATCCCGGAGTACGCCGAGTACGCTCGCGCCGTCGAGGCGGCGGCGCGGGAGGTGAACGAGCGCTTCGGCCGGGACGGCTGGCAGCCGGTGGAGCTCGACGTCGCCGACGACTTCCAGCGCTCGGTCGCCGGCTACAAGCAGTTCGACGTCCTGCTCGCGAACCCGGTCTTCGACGGACTCAACCTCGTCGCGAAGGAGGCGTTCCTCGTCAACGAGCAGGACGGGGTGCTCGTCCTGTCCGAGAACGCCGGGGCGCACGAAGAGCTCGGGGAGTGGGCCCTGAGCGTGAACCCGCTCGACGTCTCCGGGCAGGCGGACGCGCTGTACGAGGCGCTGACCCTCGAGCCCGAGGAGCGGCGGCGGCGGGCCGACGCGATTCGCGAGCACGTGCGCGCTCACGACATCCACGAGTGGATCGAGGCGCAGCTCGCGGACCTCGACGCCGTACGATCCACCTCATGAGCGACCTGTCGCACGTCGACGAGTCGGGCGCCGTCCGGATGGTCGACGTCGGAGGCAAGGAGCCGATGCGCCGCCGGGCCGTGGCTCGCGCCGAGGTCCGGATGGCCGCCGAGACCGCGCGGATCCTGCGCGAGCTGCCGAAAGGCGACGCGCTCGCGACCGCGCAGGTGGCGGGAATCATGGCCGCGAAGCGGACGAGCGAGCTCATCCCGCTGTGCCATCCGCTGCCGCTCAACCACGTGGAGGTCAATCTCGAGGTGGGCGAGGAGTCGGTCGAGATCGTCGCGTCGGCCGAGACGACGGCGCAGACGGGAGTCGAGATGGAGGCGCTGACGGCGGCCTCGGTGGCGGCACTCACGATCTACGACATGGCCAAGGCGGTCGACAAGCAGATGCGGATCGCCGAGGTCGCGCTCGTCGAGAAGTCGAAGGAGCGCGTCATCTGAAGGCTGCGGTCCTGACGGTGTCGGACGGAGTCTCGGCAGGCACGCGCGAGGACCGGAGCGGCGACGCCCTCGACGAGCTGTTGCGGGGCGAGGGCTACGAGGTCGAGCGGAGGGTCGTCCCCGACGAGCGCGGAGAGATCGCGTCGGCGATCCGGGAGCTCGCGGGCTCGTCCAGGGTCGTACTGACGACCGGCGGGACCGGACTCGCGCCGCGCGACGTGACCCCGGAAGCGACCCGTGACGTCCTCGAGCGGGAGGCGCCGGGCATCGCGCAGGCGCTGCGCGCCGACTCGATCGCGAAGACCCCGCACGGCCTCCTTTCGCGTGGCGCGGCCGGTGTGCTCGGCTCGACGCTCGTCGTCAACCTGCCGGGCTCGACCGGCGGCTGTCGCGACGGCTTCGCGGTCCTGCAACCCGCTCTCGCGCACGCGCTCGAGCTGCTCGCCGACGACCCGACCGAACACGAGCAGACGTGACCGCCGGCTCCGCGCCGGCGCCGCTACCGGCGCGGTTCGCCCGGCTCGTCAAGGTCGAGCACACCGTCTTCGCGCTCCCGTTCGCCTACGTCGGCGCCTTTCTCGCGGTGAACGGCACGCCGGGCGGACACGACCTCCTCTGGATCACGCTGGCCATGGTCGGAGCGCGCTCGCTCGCCATGGCGCTCAACCGGCTGATCGACGCAGGCATCGACGCGCGGAACCCTCGCACGGCCGGGCGCGAGCTCCCGAGCGGCCAGCTCTCCGTCGCGCAGGTCGCCGTCTTCTGCGCCGCGTCGCTCGCGCTCTTCCTCGCCGCCGTCTGGGAGCTGAACCCGCTGGTGCACCGGCTCTGGCCGATCCCGGTCGTCGGCTTCGTCGTCTACCCGTACCTGAAGCGCTTCACGTGGCTCTGCCACCTCTGGCTCGGCGCGGTCGACGGGCTCGCGCCGGTCGGCGCGTGGGTCGCGATCACCGGCAGGCTCCCGTGGCAGGCGTGGATCCTCGGAGCCGCGGTCGCGCTGTGGGTCGCCGGCTTCGACCTCTTCTACGCGCTCTTCGACGAGGAGGTCGACCGGCGGGAGGGCCTGCACTCGATCGTCACGCGCTTCGGCGTGCGCGGCGCGTTCCTCGGCGCCCGGCTCGCCCATGGGGCGACTGTGGTGTGTCTCGTGGCGGCCGGGCTCGGGCTCCCGGTCGGCGCGCTCTACTGGCTCGGCGTCGCGGCGGTCGCGCTTCTCCTGGCGTACGAGCACTCGCTCGTCCGTCCCGGCGACCTGCGCCGGCTCGACACGGCCTTCTTCACGATGAACGGCGTGATCAGCGTCATGTTCGCGGCCTTCGTCATCGTCGACGCCGCGACGTGAGGCTGTCCGGGGCGCCGCGCTCACGACGCCCCGGACAGACCTATGTGTCAGCTGCCGTTGCTCGCGGGCCAGTGCGGAGGATGGCACCAGCGGCCGGAGCGAAGGAACCCTGCGCCCGCCGTTCCCGTGCCGATCGAGCCCGAGGAGAAGCCCGCGGTGGGATCGAACGTGGCGCCGAGCGACGCGACGACGTGTCCCCAGCGTCCCCTCACGAACCCTCTGGCCAGCCCGGATGCCTTGCCACCGGCGACGGCCGCATTGAGCGTGCCGTGCGCCCGATTGCGGCCGGTGCCGACGATCCGGAAGGTGCCGTACAGATGGCCGACGCCGTTCGTCGTGTCGACGAGGCTCCAGGCGCGGATCGTCAATGCGCCTGCCAGCCGCGGATCCGAGCTCGTCGCGGTTCCCGTGTAGACCGCCCTTGTCGCCTGGAACGTGTCGCCGCCGTTGACCGAGCAGGTCGTCAGAAAGCGCTGCGTCACGTTCGTGGCGTTGAAGTCTGCGCTCACCGATTGCACCGACGGAGCCCCGCGGTGTGCCGCTGCGACGCCGGCTGCCGCGAGAGCCACGGCCATGATCAGCCCCAACAGCGTTAGTCGTTTCCTGGACATGTGCCCTCCTGGTCGCGGTGATCTCTTGCTGATCGGAATAAGGCACGACGCGTGCACGGCCTGAGCAAGGGAGGCGTAAAACGGCGGTAAATCCCAGGCGGCCGCCTATGCTGGATCCGTGCTCACCGCCCGCCGGCTCGGCAAGCGCTACGGGGAGAAGCGCGTCCTGCGGAGGATCGACCTCGTGCTCCCGCGCGGCGGCTTCCTCGTCGTCACCGGGCCGAACGGGGCCGGCAAGACGACGCTCCTGCGGATCTGCGCCGGGCTCGCGCAGCCCACCGAGGGGACGATCGAGCGCGAGGCGACGCGCGCGCAGGTGGGCTACCTCGGTCACGAGCCGCTCGTCTACCGCGAGCTGACCGCGCTCGAGAACCTCGAGCTCTACGGGCGCCTCTACCGGCTGCCCGAGCGGCGCGAGCGAATCGGGATGCTGCTCGAGCGGTTCGGGCTCTGGGACGTCCGGCACGACCGGGTCGCCTCCTATTCGCGCGGCATGACGCAGCGTCTCGCTCTCTGCCGCGTCTTGCTCCACGACCCGGAGCTGCTCGTGCTCGACGAGCCGTACAGCGCGCTCGACGAGGCAGGCGCCGAGCTCCTCGACGCACAGCTCGCCGAGCTGCGCGGGGAGAAGACGTTCCTGCTCACCACGCACGATCCGGAGCGAGTCGAGCCGTTCGCGAGCGCGAGGCTCGCGCTCGCGACATGAGCTACGTCCGCGACGTCGGGGCGCTGGCCCGCAAGGATCTGCTGCTCGAGCTGCGGGCCCGGGACACGCTGCCGGCGATGCTCCTCTTCGTCGCGGCGGTCTTCGTCGTCTTCCACTTCGCGCTGCCGGGGACGCCGTCGAGGCTCGAGACGACGGGCCTGCTCTGGGTCGCGATCCTCTTCACCGCGCTGCTCGGGCTCGGGCGTGCGTTCGTGCCGGAGCGCGAGCAGCGGACGCTCGACGGCCTCGTCCTCGCGCCGTGCGACCGCAGCGCGATCTGGCTCGCGAAGTCCCTCGCCACCCTCGCCTTCCTCGTCGCGGCGGAGGTCGTCGCGCTGCCGCTCTACGCGCTCTTCTTCCACAGCGTCGCCGGCGCCACCCTGCTCGCGGTCGTGCTCGCCGATCTCGGCATCTGCGGTGTCGGGACCTTCCTCGGGGCGATGGCGGTCGCGACGCGGGCGCGGGATCTGCTCCTGCCGCTGCTGTTCCTGCCGCTCGCGGTGCCCATCGTCGTCGGAGCGGTGGGTGCGAGCGTGGTCGCCTCGCCCGGGCGCTATCTCGGCTTCCTCGGCCTCTACGACCTCCTGTTCGCCGTGGTCTGCTGGGCGTCGTTCGAATACGTCGTCGCCGAATGAGCTCTCCTGGTGCGACAATCCCCGCCGTGGGTCGCACATCCCGTCTTCCCCTGCCCGCGCTCGCTGCGGTCTCGCTCGTGCTCGTGACCACGGCACTCGCGTTCGTCTTCTTCGTGGCGCCGGACGATGCGAACCAGGGCTTCTCGCAGCGGATCTTCTACTTCCACGTCTCGATCGCGATCACGGCCTACGCGTGCTTCGCCGGCGGGGCCTGGAATGCGCTTCTCCACCTCTGGAGGCGCGACCCGGGCGCGGACCTACGGAGCTACGTCTGCGTCCACCAGGGCCTGATCTTCGGCACGCTCGTGCTGCTCACCGGCTCGATCTGGGCCAAGATCTCGTGGGGTCACTGGTGGCTGTGGAGCGAGGACCAGCTCGTGCTCTTCCTCGTCCTCTACCTCTTCTACTGCGCGTACTTCATGCTGCGCTTCTCGGTCGATGCGGGGCCGCAGCGCGCGAACCTGAGCGCGGTGTACGCGCTCTTCGGCGTCGTCCTCATCCCGGTGAGCTTCGCCGCGATCCGGCTCGCGAAGAACCTCATCCACCCGGTCGTCTTCACGCTGCACGGCCCGAACTTCGGCGGGTGGATCCTCGTCACGTACTGCATCGCCCAAACCGCGCTGCTCGTCCTCGCGTACACGCTGTACCGGCTGGAACTCGGCGGCAAGCGGCTCGACGTGCGGCTGCGCCGATTGAGGGAGGTGCTCGCGTGACCACGTCGGAGAAATACGTCACCGCCGCGTACTGCGTCGTGTTCGCGGTCGTCCTGGTCTACGTCCTGATCATGGCGCTGAAGCTGACCCGGCTCGAGCGCGAGGTGGACGAGATCGCCGGCCGCGTGCCGGACGAGGACGCGGAAGAGGCGCGGCGGGAGACCGCGCAGGTTGGCTGAGCTTCTCTTCTGGCCCGCACTCCTTCTCTATGGAGAGGCGGCGGTCGGCTACTTCGGCGACGTGCGGCGGCCGGGTCGTGCGGGACGCGCCGCTACGTGGGGGGTCCGGCTCGGCTGGCTCGCGCAGACGGCGCTGCTCGCCGTGCAGGCGGCTCGCGACGACGGCTTCCCCTGGGGGACGTGGGCCTCGTCGCTCGACCTCTTCGTCTGGCTCGTCGTCTCGGCGTACCTGATCTGGGGCTGCCGCAGGCGCTTCCGGTTGCTCGGCCTCGTCGTGATGCCGCTCGCGGTAACGCTGCTCGTCGTCGCGCGGGCCGGCGGCGGGACGGGAATCGGGAGCGCGAGCCATTACTCCAACCTCTTCCTCGTCGTCCACGTCGGGCTCGTGCTCGCCGCGTTCGCCGGCCTCACGCTCGCCGCCGCTCTGTCCGGCCTCTACATCTGGCAGGAGCGGCGGCTGCAGACGCGCCCCGCCACGATCCTCCGCAGGCAGATGCCGGCGCTCGCGACGCTCGACGCGCTGGCGCTGCGGACGGTCGCGTGGTCGGTTCCGCTCCTGACGCTCGGGGTCCTCGTCGGTCTGGTCCGTCTCGTTGCGCGGGGCGATCGCCTCGACGCGCTCATCGCCGTGACGGTGGCCACCTGGCTCGTCTGGTGTGCGTACCTCGGTCTGCGCCTGCTCGGCGGCTGGACGGGACGGCGCGCCGCGTATCTCGCCCTCGCCGGCTTCGCCCTCGTGGTCGTCGTCCGGCTCGCCCTCCCTGCGACCCACTTCGCCTGATGCGGCTCGTCCTCGTCGGCACTTCCCATCACCACGCGCCGGTCGAGCTGCGCGAGCAGGTTGCGCTCGGCCGGGAGGACGCGGAGGCGCTCGCGGCGCGGCTCGCCGCCGGCGGGCGGGAGGCGACCTGCCTCTCGACCTGCAACCGCACGGAGCTCTACGTCGCCGCCGAAGATGCGGACCGGGCCGAGCAGGACGCGGTCGCGGCGCTGGCGTCGCTCGGGCCCGAGGTCGAGCCGGCGCTCTACCGCCTGCAGGATCGCGCTGCCGCCCACCACCTGTTCCGCGTCGCGGCCGGGCTCGACTCGCTCGTTCCGGGCGAGGGCGAGATCCTCGGGCAGGTGCGCGTCGCGCACGAGCTCGGGACGACCGGGCCGCTGCTCGACCGCGTGTTCCGGCAGGCGCTGCACGCAGGCCGGAAGGTGCGGGCCCAGACCGCGATCGGCCAGAGCCCTGCGTCGGTCTCGGCCGCGGCCGCGGCCCTCGCCGAGCAGGTGTTCGGGAGCCTCGAGGGCCGCTCGATCCTCCTCCTCGGCGCGGGCAAGGTGAGCGAGCAGGCGGCTCGCAACCTCCGGAGCCGGGGCGCCGAGATCACGCTCGTCGCGAACAGCAAGACGGAGCGGGAACGGATCGCCGAGCAGCTGGCGTCGGTGGACGTCGTCATCGCGTCGACGAACGCTGCCGGCCTCGTGCTCGAGGCGGACACCGTGGCGGACGCGCTGCGCCGCCGGCGCGGCCGGCGACTCCTGCTGGTCGATCTCGCCGTCCCGCGCGATCTCGATCCCGCGATCGGCGAGCTCGACGGCTGCTACCTCTACGACATCGACGATCTCGAGCAGATCGTGGTCGAGACCCTCTCCCTGCGTCGCCGCGAGGCCGAGCGCGCGGAGGCGATCGTCTCGTCCGAGGCGGAGAAGTTCCACGAATGGCACGCGTCGCTCGACGTCGTGCCGGCTATCGCGTCCCTGCGGGCGCGCGCCGAAGAGATCAGAGAGGCCGAGCTGCAGAAGGCCGAGTCGCTCCTCGGGCGGCTCGACGAGAGCCAGCGGCGGGCGGTCGAGGCGGTCACCGCCCAGATCGTGAACAAGCTGCTCCATCTGCCCACCGTCCGGATGAAGCAGGCGGCCGCGGCAGCCGATGGGGTCCTCTATGCTGAGACCGTGCGGCACCTCTTCGGTCTCGGCGAGGACGAGCGCTGAAGGTCAAACCCGTTTCGGGTCGCCCTCTGCCGCTGCAGGTGCCGACGGCGTTCATTCGAGTCCGGCCGCGCGGCGTCGGGTGCGCGCCGCCCGTGCGGAGGCGATCGAGCTCAGCCCCGGAAAGTGCTCCGCACTCCCCGGGGGCCCCGAAAAGCTGTGCTCGTCCGCGTCGGCAGTCGCGGCAGTAGGCTCGCGCTCACCCAGGCCGAGCGTGCGCTCTCGTCCCTGAGGGCGCCCGGCATCGAGCTCGCGCTCGTCCCGATCACGACGGCCGGCGACCGTGACCGCTCGCGTCCGTTCGGCGAGATCGGCTCGCGCGGCGTCTTCGTCAAGGAGCTCGAGGAAGCGCTCCTCGACCGCCGGATCGACGTCGCGGTCCACTCCGCGAAGGACCTGACCGCCACCAACCCGGCAGGGCTCGAGATCGGCGCCTACCTCCGCCGGGAGGATCCGCGGGATGCGCTCTGCGGGGCTACCGAGCTGCGTCCGGGGATGCGCGTCGGCACCGCGTCGGTGCGACGGAAGGCCCAGCTGCTCGCGCTCGATCCGACGCTCTCGATCGAGCCCCTGCGCGGCAACATCGACACGCGCCTGCGCAAGCGCGGCGAGCGCGGGCTCGAGGCGATCGTCCTCGCGGCGTGCGGGCTGGACCGGCTCGGGCTCGGCCGCGAGATCGGCCTTCGCTTCGAGCCCGAGACGATGCTGCCCGAGGCCGGCCAGGGCGCGCTCGCCCTTCAGGTGCGTGCCGGGGAGGAGCATCTCGTCGTGGCCGCCGACGATCCCGAGACGCGGGAGCGCGTGGAGGCAGAGCGCGCGGTCGTGGCGGCGGTGGGAGGTGGGTGCCTCGCTCCCGTCGCGGCTCATCACGACGGCTCGACGCTCACCGGCCTCGTCGCCGCGGAGGACGGATCGTGGCTCGAGCGGCGGACGGGCGACGATCCCGCGGCACTGGGCGAGGAGCTGGTGGATGCGAGTACTCGTCACTCGTGAGGAGCTCGTCGGCCGCGTCGAGGCGCTCGGGCACGACGCGATCTTCTGCGAGCTGATCCGCGTCGAGCCGCTCGGCGACGAGCCGGTCGACGCACGTGCGTACGACTGGCTCGTGGTCACGAGCCGGAACGGCGCGTACGAGCTGGGTCGTCGCGGTGTCGCCGCGAACCGCATCGCAGCGGTCGGACCGGCCACCGCCGAGGCCCTCCGAGCGCACGGGCTCCGGGTCGATCTCGTCGCCTCGACCCATACGCAGGAAGGCCTGCGCGAGCAGCTTCCGGAGGGAACGCTTCTGCTCGCGGCGGCAGAAGGCGCGCGGCAGGACGTGCTCGACGCCGACTTCCTGCCGCTGTACCGGACGATCGAGCTCCGGCCCGAGGTGCCGGAGGTGGACCTCGCGCTCCTCATGTCCGGCTCCGCCGCCCGGGCACTTGCCGCGACGGACACGCGCGTGCCCGTCGTCGCGATCGGTCCGCAGACCGCGGCCGAGGCGCAGGCAGCCGGCCTCGAAGTCGTCGCGGTCGCGGCCGGTCACGATCTCGACGGCCTCGTCGAGGCATTACGTTCCCTTTCGTGGTCATCACCTTCCTGACGGACTTCGGGCTCCAGGACGACTTCGTCGGCACGTGCCACGGCGTCATCGCGACGATCGCACCCGAGGCCCGCGTCATCGACGTCACCCACGGGCTCCGCCCCGGTCACGTGCTCCAGGGAGCGCTCGTGCTGGCGAACACGCTCCCCTACATGCCTGCGGGCGTCCACCTCGCCGTCGTCGATCCGGGGGTGGGAAGCGGCCGGCGCGCCCTTGCCCTGCGCGACGCCGAGGGCCGCCTGTACGTCGGCCCGGACAACGGCCTGCTGCTCCCCGCCGCCGACCGCTTCGGCGGTGTCGCGGCGGTCCACGAGCTCGCGAACGCCGAGTACTCCCTGCAGCCGGTGTCGCGAACCTTCCACGGCAGGGACCTGTTCTCGCCGGCCGCGGCCCATCTCGCCGCAGGTGTGGCGCTCGAGGAGCTCGGGCCTCCGGTCGACCCCGGCGAGCTCGTGCGGGTCGAGCTGCCCGAGCCGGAGGTGGGACAGAACCGGATTCGCGCGGTCGCTCTCGGCGTCGACCGCTTCGGCAACGTGGCCCTCAACCTCCGGCGGGAGCACCTCGACCGGCCGGAGCTCGCCGCCGGAACCCGGATCGAGCTCACGTGCCGCGGCGATCGGTTCTACGCCGTCGCCGCACGCACGTTCGCCGACGCTCCGCGCGGGGCGCTCATCCTCTACGAGGACAGCTACGGCAGTCTCGCTCTCGCCGTCTCGAGGGGCAGTGCGGCGCAGCTGCTGCGTGTCGAGGAGGGAGGCGAGATCCTCCTGGACCTCGCGGCGCGGTGATCGACGCGCAGCGCTTTGCCCGCCTGGTCACCGATGCGGTCGTGCGGCGGCCGGCGCTCTGGCGGCTCTTCCGCCGGCCCCTGCGCACGATGTTCGACGGGCTCGCGCCGGCGTGGGAGACGCGGATCGGGCCGCATCACCTCGGGGCGCTCGACCTCTCGCTCGCGGACGTGCCGCCGCCCGGCCGGGCTCTCGATCTCGGGACGGGCACCGGTGTGGTGGCCCTGGCGCTCGCCGAGCGCTATCCCCAGGCAGAGGTCGTGGGCATCGACCTGAGCCCGGCGATGATCGAGGAGGCTCGCCGGAAGGTGAAGCCGGAGCTCGCCGGACGCGTGCGCTTCGAGGTCGGCGACGCGTCGGCGCTCTCCTGTCCCGACGGCGACTTCGAGCTCGTCGTGCTGTCGAACATGATCCCGTTCTACGACGAGCTGGCGCGGATCGTCGCGCCCGGAGGAAATGTCGTGTTCTCGTTCTCGCGCGGCAGCGAGACGCCGATCTACGTCGCGCCCGGGCCGATGCGACGCGAGCTCGAGCGTCGCGGCTTCGCGGAATTTGCGGAGTTTTCGGCCGAGCCGGCGACGGCGCTGCGAGCGCGGAGGGGGTAGGCTCCCGGCAACGGTCGTCCGCGACACGGTCGCACCGGTCCGAACGACCCGAGGCCCCCGAGAACGCGCAAGCGTCCACGGGGGCCTCTTTGTCGGTCGCCCTAGATGTGTCCGCCGAACCAGCTGACGTGCTGCTGGAGCAGCGGCACGAGGAAGTAGAGGACGAACGCGCCCGTCACGACCCACATGAACGGGTGGATCCGCTTCCACTCGCGCCGCGCGGCGCAGATCACGGTGTAGGTGATGAAGCCGAAGCCGATGCCGTTCGTGATCGAGTACGTGAACGGCATGATCATGATCGCGAGCGCCGCCGAGAGCCCGATCGCGAGATCGTGGAAGTCGATCCCGGCGAGCCTCGAAGCGGCCTGGCCCTCGGCCTCGCCCTCCATCTCGGTCAGCGTCGAGATCATCAGCCACCCGACCACGACGAGCGCGGCCGCGGTGGCCTGCGCCGGCACCATCCCGATCAGCGGCGAGATGAACATGAACGGGAAGAAGAGGAGCCCGGCCACGACGGCGACCCAGCCCGTCCGCCCGCCGGCCGCGACGCCCGAGCCCGACTCGATGAAGGTCGTCGCCGACGAGGACGAGGCCGCGCCACCGGCCATCGCGGCGAGACCGTCGACCACGAGCGCCTTCTTGAACTTCGGGATGTTGCCCGTCGAGTCGACGTAGCCCGCCTGCTTTCCGACGCCGATCGCCGTCCCCGAGAAGTCGAAGAAGTCGCTCAGGAACAGGGAGAAGACCCAGACGAGCGAGGCGATGACGCCGAGCTGCGTGTTCGAGAACGAGTGGAGGCTGATGTTCCCGAGCAGTGAGAAGTCCGGCCGGGCGTAGAGGTGATGCCAGCCGGGCCAGGTGGCCGTCGCCGTCCCGAAGGCGCGGTGGTGGCTGACGAGTGCGTTGATGATCGTGGCGACGACGGTCGTGCCCACGATCCCCACGATGAGGTCACCGCGGAAGCGGATCGCCCGCAGCGCGAACGTGAAGACGATGCCGAAGATCGTGACGAAGATCGGCCAGGTGGTGAAGCTCCCGAGCGTCACCGGCTGCCCGGCGCTCGCCGGCAGCGACTGGATGATCCCGGAGTTGTAGAGGCCGATGAAGGCGATGAAGAGGCCGATGCCGATCGCGATCGCCTTCTTCAGCTCGAGTGGGATCGCCTTGAAGATCAGCTCCCGCAGGCCGGTCACGGCGAGCAGGACCATGGCGACGCCTTCGAGCACGACGAGCCCCATCGCTTCCGGAAAGCTCGCCTTGCCGCTCGCGACGAGGCCGTAGGCGATGACCGCGTTCAGGCCCATGCCCGGTGCGATCGCGTACGCGTAGTTCGTCGTCAGCCCCATCAGGATCGACATCACGCCCGCCACGAGGCAGGTGCTCGTCAGGACCGCCCCGAACGCGAGCGGTGCGCCGAGCGGCGGATGCGTCACCCCCGTGAGGATGATCGGGTTGACGAAGATGATGTAGGACATCACGACGAACGTCGTGGCGCCGGCCATCGTGTCTCGCGCGAGGGTCGTGCCTCGCGCGGCAAAGCCGAAGTAGCGCTCCAGCCAGCCCTCTCCCCGGAGCGTCGCGGCGATCGTGCTCATGTGTGTTGTGTCCTCCCCTGGACGTGTGACAGACCCGTGACGAAGAAGCTAAGAAGGCGCTTCGGACGGATCAAGACCCCCGCGGGCGAAAGGCCGCTCTTTGCGACGAAATCGCGCGGAGCCGCGGCGGCGGCGGTCCGCAGCAAGCCGGGGCCTACGGTCCAGGGCCCGGCTACACTGACCGCCCGCCAGGGCGAGGTAGCTCAGCTGGTAGAGCACTCGGCTGAAAACCGGGGTGTCGCCGGTTCGAGTCCGGCCCTCGCCACCTTCCCGTTAGCCTCCGCGCCGATGAACGTGGAGGAGGCTACCCGCGAGATCGCCGTGATCGGCGCGACGCTCGACCTCGGCGCCGGACGGCGCGGGGTCGACATGGGGCCGTCGGCGATCCGGTACGCGGGGCTCGAGCAGCAGCTCACGGACAAGCTGGGCGTGCGCGTCTCCGATGCGGGCAACGTCATCTCCCCGGTCGTGGAGACGGCTGCGATGGGCGACGAGAAGGCGCGCTATCTCGCCCAGATCCTCGATCTCTGCGACCGCCTCTCCGGGCTCGTCGCCGAGGCCGCCGACCGTGAGGCGCTGCCGCTGGTACTCGGCGGCGACCACTCCGTCGCGCTCGGCTCGCTCGTCGGGATGGCGAAGGTGCGGGGCGGCGCAGGCGGCGTCGTCTGGATCGATGCCCACGGCGACGTCAACACGCCGGCGACGTCGCCGAGCGGCAACGTCCACGGGATGGTGCTGGCGGCGGCGCTCGGACTGGGCGGGGACTCCTTCCGCCGCGACGGCTGGCCGTTGCCGGCGGTCGATCCCGGAAAGCTCGCGCTCGTCGGCATCCGCTCGCTCGACGACGGGGAGCGGGAGCTGCTGGGGCGGCTCGACGCGAAGGTCTTCACCATGAGCGAGGTCGACCGCATCGGGATCGAGCCGTGCATGCGCGAGGCGCTCGCGCACGCGGCCGGCGCCGCCTTCCTCCACGTCTCGCTCGACATGGACGTGGTCGATCCCGACTACGCGCCGGGAGTCGGCACGCCGGTGCGCGGCGGGTTGTCGTACCGGGAGGCGCATCTCGCGATGGAGACGGTGGCGGAGTCGCGCCTCCTCGACTCGCTGGACGTCGTCGAGGTCAACCCGATCCTCGACCGCGAGAACGCGACGGGGCAGCTGGCAGTCGAGCTCGTGGCCTCGGCACTCGGCGCGCGCATTCTCTAGTGCTGCGGCTCGAGGTCCGCGAAGGCGACATCGCCGAGGTCGAGGCGGATGCGATCGCGAACGCCGCGAACGATCACCTCTGGATGGGTGCCGGCGTGGCGGGAGCCCTGAAGCGGGCCGGCGGCGAGGAGATCGAGCAGGAGGCGACGGCGCACGCGCCGATCGAGCTCGGGACCGCAGTCGCCACCAAGGCCGGGAACCTCGAAGCACGCTACGTGGTTCACGGCGCCGTCATGGGCCAGGACCTCCGCACGAACGCAGATCTCGTCCGCCGCACGACGCGTTCCTGCCTCGGGCTCGCCGACGAGCTCGGCTGCCGGTCGCTGGCGCTTCCCGCCTTCGGAACCGGCGTCGGCGGCTTCGCGGTCGCCGAGTGCTCGCGGATCATGGTCGCGGAGGCGCGCGGCTTCGAGCCCGGATCGCTGGAGCTCGTGATCTTCGCCGTCTACGGCCGCGAGGCCTACGACGCGTTCTCGTCCGAGCTCTCCTCCCCGTTGCCCGACGGCTCGTAGTAGCGCCTGCCCTCGAGCTCCTCCGGCAGGTAACTCGTCTCGAAGCCTGCGGGATCGTCGTGCGGATAGACGTAACCCTCGCCGTGTCCGAGCCGGCGGCCGTACCACGATCCGTCGCGCAGCGCCTTCGGCGGCCTTGCGGCGCCGCGCTCCTTGACGTCCGCGGTCGCGCGGTTCAGGGCGAGATAGCTCGCGTTCGACTTCGGCGCCCGGGCGAGGTAGATCGCGGCCTGGGTGAGGTTGAGCCGCGCCTCGGGCAGTCCGACGTGCTCGACGGCCTGCGCCGCCGCGACCGCGACGAGGAGGGCGCGCGGGTCTGCGTTGCCGATGTCCTCGGAGGCCAGGACGATCATGCGCCGCGCCACGAAGCGCGCGTCCTCGCCGCCCTCGAGCATCGCCGCGAGGTAGTAGACGGCGGCGTCGGCGTCGCTTCCTCGCATCGACTTGATGAAGGCGGAGGTGTAGTCGTAGTGCGCGTCGCCGGCCTTGTCGTAGACGAGCGGCGGCGTGCGGGCCGCATCCTCGACGCGCGCCTCCGTGACCGGCGACCCCTCGGCTTTCGCCGTCTCCGCGGCGAGCTCGAGGATGTTGAGCGCCGAGCGGGCGTCGCCGCCGGATCGCCGCGCCACGAGTGCGACGAGCTCGTCCTCCAGCTCGACGCCGAGCTCGGCGGCGCCGCGCCCGACGATCTCGGCGAGATCCTCGTCGGCGAGCGGCTCGAGCTCGTAGACCTGGGTGCGGGAGATGAGCGCGGAGTTGACCTCGTAGTACGGATTCTCGGTCGTGGCGCCGATCAGCGTCACGAGCCCCGACTCGACTCCGGGCAGCAGCGCGTCCTGCTGCGCCTTGTTGAAGCGGTGGATCTCGTCGAGGAAGAGGATCGTGCGGCGGCCCGTCGTGCCGAGCCGCTCCCGCGCCCGCTCGAGCACCTCCCGCACGTCCTTGACCGTGGCCGACACCGCCGACAGCTCCTCGAAGGCCGCGCCGGTCGAGGCGGCGACGATCCGCGCGAGCGTCGTCTTGCCGCTGCCGGGAGGCCCGTAGAGGATCGACGAGCGGACGCGGTCCTCCTCGATCGCGAGCCGCAGCGCCGATCCTTCGCCGAGGACATGGGCCTGGCCGACGAACTCGCCGAGGGTCGAGGGCCGAAGCCGTTGCGCGAGCGGTGCGACGTCGCCGCTGCGCCGGTCGGCGGCATCCGAGAAGAGGTCACCCACGACGCCAGTATGCTCGCGCGGTGTCCGGATCCACGGCCGACGTCTGGGGCGGAGCGACCTACGAGCGCCTCGCCGAGACGTTCGCTCCGATCCACGACCGCGTCGTGGAGGCACTCGAGATCCGGCCTGGCGAGCGCGTCCTCGACGTCGCGTGCGGCACCGGAGGGGTCGCCCTGCGGCTGGCGAGGGCGGGCGCGACCGCCGTCGGCATCGACATCTCGGCCGACCAGCTCGCCAAGGCGCGACGCGCGGCGGAGGACGAGGGTCTGGCGATCCAGTTCGACGAGGGCGATTGCCAGGAGCTCCCGTACGCGGACGAGGAGTTCGACGCCCTGGCCTCGGCTTTCGGCGCGATCTTCGCGGCGGACCACGAGCGTACGGCGGCCGAGCTCGCACGTGTCTGCCGGCCGGGCGGCCGGCTCGTGCTGACGGCCTGGCCGGTCGACGGCTGGTCGGAGCTGCACGCGAAGGCCGGGAGGACATTCCCGCACGACACCGACTCGCGCGAGTGGTCGAAGGAGGATCACGTCCGCGCGCTGCTCGGGGACGCATTCGACCTCGAGTTCCGGGCCGGCAGGTGGCGCATCGAAGCGGCCTCGGGAGACGCGCTCTGGGAGCTGCTCTCCGCTTCGATGCCGCCGCTCCGGGCCTGGCTCGCGGAGCAGAGCGAGGAGGCGCGCGCCCACGCGGAGCGCGTCTACCTCGAGTTCCTCGCGCCCGGAGTGCTCGAGCGCGCGTACGTGCTCATCCTCGGGAAGCGCCGTTGAGCACGACCTCGCTCCGGGACGAGGCCACCGACCTCCTGCAGCGTCTGATCCGGGTCGACACGACGAACCCGCCCGGCAACGAGACGGCTGCCGCCGAGCTCCTGCGCGAGTACCTCGAGGCCAGCGGCGTCGCCTGCGAGCTGATCGCGAAGGTGCCGGAGCGTGCGAACCTCGTTGCGCGGATCCCGGGCGGCGACGGTCCCTCGCTTCTCCTGCTCTCGCACACGGACGTCGTCCTCGCCGACCCCTCCGAGTGGTCGGTGCCCCCGTTCTCCGGCGAGCTGCGGGACGGCCAGGTCTGGGGACGCGGGGCGCTCGACATGAAGGGACAGGTCGCGGCGAGCGCGGTCGCGATCGCATCGCTCGCGCGCGAGGGATTCCGGCCGAGCGGCGACCTCGTCTTCGCGGCCGTGGCCGACGAGGAGGTGGGCGACGGCTTCGGCCTCTCGTGGCTCTGCCGCGAGCATCCGGACGCGGTGCGCTGCGACTACGCGATCAACGAAGGCGGGGGCGAGCGGCTCGAGCTCGCAGACGGCCGCGTGATCTACCAGGCGACGGTGGCCGAGAAGATGACCGCGCCGTTCCGGCTGCGCGTGCACGGGCGGTCCGGACACGCTTCGATGCCGCAGATCGCCGACAACGCGCTCGTCAACGCGACGCGGGTGATCGAGCGGATCGCGGCCTTCAGGCCGGAGCCGCAGCTCGGGCCGGAGGCGGAGGCGTACCTCCGCGTCGTCCTCGGCGAGACCACCACGGCGGCAGAGGCGGTCGACCGCGTGTCCGCGCTCTCGCCCGTCGCCGCCGCGCTCATCGACGCGCTGCTCGGACCGACCTTCTCCCCGACGATGATCTCGGCGTCGCAGAAGCGGAACGTCATCCCGGGCCTGTGCGACGTCGAGATCGACTGCCGGCTGCTCCCGGGCCAGCACCCGGAGCACATCGAGCCGATGATCCGGGCGGTGCTCGGCGGCGACGTCGAGTACGAGCTCGAATGGACGGAGTCGCCGCAGGGCGGCACGCGCTCGCCGATCGACACGCCGTTGTGGGAGGCGGTCGAGGCATTCGTCGCGGAGGCGGAGCCCGGCGCGCAGGCTGCGCCCCTCAGCTGCGTCGGCTTCACCGACAGCCACTGGCTGCGCGCCGCGTTCGGCACCGTCGCGTACGGCTTCTTCCCGGTCACCGCCGAGATGCCCCCGGAGGTGGCGGCGCTGCTCGTCCACTCGGCCGACGAGCGTGTCCCCGTGGCCGATCTCGAGCTCGGCGTGCGCTGGCTGCGGCACGCGGCGCACGCCATCCTCGGCCGTCGCGACTACGCTGAGGCGTGATGGCCAAGGAGAAGATCCGGCTCGGCGGCATGGCTCTCCCGAACGGGGTGCTCGTGCACGGCCCACACGCGTGGGCGTGCGCGATCCGGAACGACGCGGGGAAGATCGAGGTCGTCTCGGCGCGGAAGCGCTTCCAGGCCTCGCGGATCGAGAACCCGCTCCTGCGCGGCCCGGCGCGGCTCGCCGAGGCGCTCGCGCTGCTGCCGCAGCTGAAGGCGAAGCTGCCGGCGGCGCGCCTGCCGCTGGAGAGCCCGCGCTCGCTCGTCTCGCTGCTCGGTGCGGCGGCGGTCGTGCGCGGTCTGCGCGAGTCGCGGCTGCGACCCGCGGCGCGCGAGCTCCTGGCTTCGATCGCCTCGGTGGCTCCGGCGGTCTTCGCGCTCCGGTCGGGTGAGCTCGCGGCCTATCACGGCGCGGAACACATCTCGATCGGCAGCTACGAGCACGGGAAGCGCGCGACGCGCGAGCACGAGCGCTGCGGCGGTCATCTCGTCGGACCGCTCGTGGCCACGTCTGCGGTCGGCAACGTCCTTGCCGGACTCGCGCCCGAGCGGCTGCGGCGCCATGCGCAGGCCGCGGCGCAGATCGGCGCCATCGCGGCGGCGACCGAGCTCTTCGGCTGGATGACACGCAATCCGTCGCACCCCCTCGCGCAGGCGCTGTCGAAGCCGGGGCACGAGCTCCAGCACCGCTTCTCGACCGCGGAGCCGAGCGCCGAGCAGCTCGAAGTCGCCGAGGCCGCGCTCGAGGCGTGCCTCGAGCTCGAGCATGCCGCCGCCGGGTAAGCAGCGGCTTCCCCCGGAGGTCTTCGACCTCCCCGTCGAGAAGATGCGCGCGGGCTGGTACACCGACGCGTACTTCAACCATGCCCGCGACGCTCTCCTCGCGGACGGTCGCCACCCGCACGTCGTCGTCCAGGTCTTCCAGAAGAACGACGCGTGGCTCGGCGGGATGGACGAGGCGATCGCGATCCTCGAGCTCTGCTCCCACGAGCCCGACGCGCTCACGATCCACGCACTGCACGACGGCGACCGGATCGAGCCGTGGGAGACGGTGCTGACGATCGAGGGTGACTACACGACCTTCGCGCACCTCGAGACCGCCTACCTCGGCACGCTCGCGCGCCGTACGCTGATCACCACGAACGTGGTGAAGGTGCTCGAGGCCGCGAACGGCAAGCAGATCATCTTCATGCCCGCGCGCTTCGACCACCACCGCGTTCAGGCCGGCGACGGCTACGCGGCCTATGTCGCCGGGCGGATCACGGGCTTCGAGATCGGCGTCACGAGCGACGAGCAGGCGTCGTGGTGGGGCGGGCGGTCGATCGGGACTGTGCCCCACTCCCTCATCGCGGCCTACGGCGGCGACACCGTCCTCGCGGCGCGCAAGTTTGCCGACTGGGCGCCGGCGGAGATGGCCGTGACGGTCCTCGCCGACTTCGAGAACGACTCGGTGCGGACGGCGCTCGAGGTGGCGGAGGCGCTCGGGGAGCGGCTCTGGGGCGTCCGGCTCGACACCTCCGAGACGCTCGTCGATCGCTCGCTCTGGGACGAGCTGGGGGACTTCAAGCCGACGGGAGTGAACGAACGGCTCGTGCGGAAGACGCGCGACGCGCTCGACGCCGCGGGCTTCGATCACGTGCGGATCGTCGTCTCCGGCGGCTTCACCGTCGAGAAGATCGAGGCGTTCGAGGAAGCTCGCGTACCCGTCGATGCGTACGGCGTCGGCTCCTCGCTCATCCGCGGCGCCAACGACTTCACCGCCGACGTCGTGCTGACGGACGGGCGACCGTCGGGGAAGTTCGGGCGGCATCTGCGCGGCAACGCGCGGCTCGAAGCTGTCGCATGAAGCGGCTGCTGCTCGCCTCGTACGGCGTCGGGGCGCTCCCGGAGCTTGCCGGCGGGAACGCCGACGGTCTGCGTCTTGCCTTCGTCCCGACCGCGGCCGGTCCGGACGCGGAGACGAAGGAATGGGTGCAAAGCGATCGGCGCCAGCTCGAGGTTCTCGGCTGCGAGGTCTCGACACTCGATCTCGCGCGCGTCGCAGTAAACGAGGTGAAGGAGGCTTTGCGGGGAGTCGACGGCGTCTTCCTCGCGGGCGGCAACTCGTACCTCCTCCTCTGGCACGCGCGTCGCAGCGGCTTTGCGGGGGTCGTGTCCCCGCTCGTCGAATCCGGCGAGCTTCTCTACGTCGGGACGAGCGCGGGCGCGATGGTCGCCGGTCCCGACCTCGCTCCCGCGGCGAACCTGGACAATCGCCGCGAGGTCCCGGAGCTCGAGTCGAGTGTCGCGCTGGGCTTCGTCCCGTTCACGGTGCTCCCGCACGACAACGACCCGGAGGCGCAGGCGCTGCACGACGACATCGTGGCGGCCCATCCTTCCATCCCGTTCGTCCGGCTCAAGGACGGTGCGGCCGTCCTCGTTCGCGACGACGCCGTGGAGGTCGTCGACTCGCCGCTGCTCGCGTAGCTCCGGCCGCGGGGCGTACCCTTTACCGCGTGGTTACCTCGCCTTCGCTCGTCACCGCGCGTACCTGAGCGGTCGACCACGCCGAGCGTGTCTCGGTCGCGCTGAGAGATCATGAGCTGGGACGCCGACTGTCCGAGGCGGCCGGAGTCGCAGCGCCGTCGTGGCGGTTCCTGGGGATTCCGCTTCGGTTCTCGCTATTCGGAAGGAAGGCCGAAGAGCGACAGGCACGGCTCGAGCCCCTCGATCTCGACGGCGAGCGGCGGCCTCCAGTCCTCCCTGCGTAGCGCGACGTCGGTATGTGCCAGCTCCACGCCGCGCGGCGCCACCGTTCCGCGTCCGACTGCCCGGTAGCCGAGCTTCTCCGAGACCCGCAGCGAGGCGAAGTTCCCGTCCACGGCGCCGGAGCGCGCCAGCTGCGCGCCGAGGCCGCGGAAGGCGAGCTCGAGCGCGGCCGTCCGCATCTCGGTGCCGACGCCGCGCCCCTGGAAGCGCCGGCCGAGCCACGAGCCGGTGCCCACGGTCAGCGTCTCCGCGAAGTCCCGGCTCTCGAGGGCCTGAATGCCGACGGCGTCTCCCTCCAGGAAGACCCCGAGCTCGAGATGCCATTCCTCGGGGCGCCAGTCGCGCCTTCGCACCTCGTGATAGGCGCGGAACTCGGGGAGCCCCGGATCGTCGGTCCACGCGATGGTGAAGGGCATGAACTCGGGCGGGTGGATGCCGCCGAGGGCCACCTCGCGCAACGCGTCGAGCTCCTGAGAGACCGGCAGGCGCAGCTCGAGCCGCGGCGTTCGGAGCCGCAACCCGTACAGCGGCGCGAGATCCATCAGCCGAGCTTCTCCGGATGTCCGAGCTGGCCGAGCTCGGCGATGTCGCGGCGGAAGAAGAGAGACACGGTCCAGTCCACGACGACGCGGAGCTTTCGCTGCGCGAGCGGGAGCTGGTACAGGTGGTACGAGCGCGTCACCCACCAGCCGAGGAAGCCGTGCAGGCGCAGGCCGAGGACCTCGGCGATGCCCTTGTGCCGGCCGAGGGTCGCGACCTGGCCGAGCATCCGGTAGCCGTACGGCTTGGGCGGGCCCGTCAGGTTGCGCGCGAGCCGTCGCGCCTGGCGGAGCGCGTGCTGGCAGGTCGGCGGATCGGGCGTGTCGCTGCGCGTGTTCGGGACGCGGGCGCAGTCGCCGAGCGTCCAGACGTGCTCGTGGCCGCGTACGCGGAGCAGCTCGTCGGCCTCGACGCGGCCCTTCTCGTCGAGCGGCAGCGACCATTCGCGCAGGAGTGGGTTCGGCGCGACGCCCGCCGTCCAGACGAGGGTGTTCGTCGGGATCTGCGTCCCGTTGCCGAGGACGGCCTCGTCGGCGGAGATCGACTCGAGCGTCGTGTCGACGTGGATCTCCACGCCGCGCTTGCGCAACTCGGCTGCCGCGTAGTCCCCGAGCGGCGGTGGGATCTCGGGCAGGATCCGCGGCGCCGCGTCGACGAGCACCCAGCGACGCGGCGTCGAGCGCAGCCGCGGGTAGTAGCGCAGCGCGTCCTCCGCGAGGTCGGAGAGCTCCGCGAGCGCCTCGACTCCCGCATAGCCCGCGCCGACGAAGACGAAGGTCAGGCGCCGTGCGCGCTCCTCCTCGTCGAGCGCGGCGTCTGCGGTTTCGAGCTGGTGGAGGACGCGGTTGCGGAGGTTGATCGCGTCGGCGAGCGACTTGAAGGAGAGGGCGTGCTCCGAGAGGCCGGGAACCGGCAGCGTCCGGGGCACGGCGCCGAGCGCGAGCACGAGTTCCTGCCATGCGACGGACTGCGTCCCCTCGTCCGTCTCGACCTCGGCCGTCTGCGCATCGAGGTCGATCCCGGTCGCACGGCCGAGGATCAGCTCGGAGCGGGGACACATCGGGCGCAGCGGCACGACGCAGTGGCGCGGCTCGAGCGTGCCCGAGGCAGCCTCGGGGAGGAGCGGCGTATAGAGCATGAAGTTCTCGCGGCTGACGACCGTCGCCCCGCGCGCGCCGAGCTCGCGCGCCACGTAGGCGCCGGCGAATCCTCCGCCGAGCACGAGCACGCCGCCGCGGGCCTGTCTCGTCGCGTTCACGTGGCCTAGCATCGCGCACAGATGGCGATCCAGGTGTCCGTTGTGGGTAGCGGAGCCGAGCACGAGGCGAACGCCGAGGCGGTCGGGCGGCTGCTCGCCGAGCACGGCGCCACCGTCGTGACGGGTGGGCTCGGCGAGGTGATGGCCGCAGCGTCACGCGGGGCCAGGAGCGCGGGCGGGACGACGATCGGGATCCTCCCGGGCGAGACGCGCGCGGCCGCGAACGAGTGGCTGGACCACGTCGTCGTCACCGGCATCGGACACGGCCGGAATCTCGCCGTCGTCGCGTCCGGGGACGCCGTGATCGCGGTCGGCGGCCGCTACGGCACGCTCGCGGAGATCGGCTTCGCGCTCACGCTCGGGCGGCCGGTCGTCGTGCTCGAGCCCGGCCTCGAGGTCGAGGGCACCCGGCGGGCTCGGACACCCGCCGACGCGGTCGAGTTTGCGCTGGCGGCAGCACGGCATACAGGTCTGACGTGACGCATGTGCTGCTCCTCAACCTCGTCTTCTTCGTTCCGTCCACCTGCGGCGCGACGGCGTTCGCCTTCTTCGTGTGGCGGTTCCTGAAGAGCGCGCCGCCGTCCGCACCGTCTCCGCCCGGAGGCGGAAGCAGGGCGCCGGCCGCCGGGCCGGACGACCTGGCCCGCTCGGCCTAGCGCGCGCTCGTCGCGTGCCGCTTGCGGAAGCTGCGCGCCTTCTCGCGGTTGCCGCAGACCTCCATCGAGCACCACGCCCGTGAGCGGTTGCGCGACTGGTCGTAGAAGGCGACGCGACAGTGCTCGTCGCGGCAGGTCTTGAGCCGCTTCCACTCGTCGGTCTGCGCGAGCTCGGCGACCGTCGCGACGATCCGCCCGATAGCGGCCGACGCCCCGTCGCCCTCGGGCGCGAGCACGGGCCGGCCCTCCTCGAAGCGGACCCCGAGCCTCGCCTTGCGGCCGGCCTCCTCCAACGTCTTCGAGGCAGCCGCGGCGTCGGCGTCGACGCCGTTGTTCGCAAGAAGGAGCTCACGGATCGCTTCCCGTACGGCCACGGCGTCCGCATGCTCCTCGTTGCTCGGCTCGACGAGGTCGTCGACGAGACCCTGCTCCGAGAACCACATCGCCAGCTCGTCCGGCGACGAGACCGTGTCGATGCCGGTCTCGACGTCGCGCGTGTTGACGTAGTCGCGGACGAGGTCGAGCTGCGTATGTAAATCCGTAACCATCGTTCTTGCGTCGGAGGTTATGTAACTGGTAACCTCCGAACAGTGGTTAGGGTAGCACGTCGAGAGGAGGAGTTGTGATGCATCCCGAGCTAATGCGCCAGGTCGCCCTCGCCAGGATGGCCGACTTCCAGCGCGACGCAGTTCGGTCCCGCCGGGCGCGGGCGGCTTCGGCCGCCCGCCCGCTCCGGCCGGTGCGGACGGCGATCGAGCTGAGGCTCAGCGCGTGCCGCGAGGAGCTCGAGCGCCTGGCGGCGCTGAGCGAGCGGCCGTTGCACGAGGGCGAGTGGATCGTCGCCGACGTCGACGGAGTGCCGGTGGCCGCGGTGGCGGTCGACGACGGAACGACCGTGTACGACCCGTTCCGGCCCACCTCGCAGGCCGTCTCCTTGCTACGGCTGCGGCGGAAGCAGGTTCTGGCGGCCGCGTAGGAATTCGCGCTCGACCTCACTCGGAGCGAGGTCGAGCGCGCGTTCGTAGTCCTGCTCGGCCGACTTCCCGAGCCGGCTCAAGAGGTCGGCTCGGGTCGAGTGGTAGAGGTAGTAGCCGTCGAGGCCCGCGATCCGGTCGAGAAGCGCGAGACCGGCCTCCGGCCCCTCCGCCATCGCGACCGCCACGGCACGGTTCAGCTCGACCACCGGCGACGGGGTCAGCTCGGCGAGACGGCCGTAGAGAAGGGCGATCTGCGGCCAGTCCTCCGGCTCCTCGTAGTGCAGCGAGGCGATCGCCGCCTGCAGCTGGTACGGCCCGCTGTGCCGGAGGCGAAGCGCTCGCTCGAGCGCGTGTCGGCCCTGCTCGATCTCGTCGGCGTCCCAGAGGCTCCGGTCCTGCTCGGCCAGCAGCACGAGCTCGCCGGCAGGCGAGACCCGCGCGTCGCGGCGGGCGTCCTGCAGGAGGAGGAGCGCGTGCAACCCGTGCGCCTCGGCTTCGTCCGGCATGAGCGTCGCGAGGACGGCCGCGAGCCGGATCGCCTCGCCGCACAGCTCCCGGCGCACCGGCGGCCCGTAGCCGGCGTTGAAGATGAGGTAGATCGTCGCGAGCACGAGCCGCAGCCGCTCCGGCAGCAGGTGCTCGGCGGGCACGCGCAGCGGGATTCCTGCGTCGCGGATCTTCCGTTTCGCGCGGACGAGGCGCTGCGCGAGCGTGGCCTCCGGAACGAGGAAGGCGCGTGCGATCTCGGGCGTCTCGAGGCCGCCGACGAGGCTCAGCGTCAGCCCGACCTGCGCCTCTGGCGCGAGCGCCGGGTGGCAGCAGGCGAAGATCAGCTCGAGCCGCTCGTCGGGGATGGTCGCCTCCTCGTCCCCGGCCAGCTCCTCGGCCCGCGCGAGCAGCTCCGTCTTGCGAGCGAGGGTCTGCTCGCGCCGGATCCGGTCGATCGCGGCGTTCCGGGCCGTCGTGACGATCCACGCGCCGGGGTTCCGCGGGATTCCCTCGCGAGGCCACCGCTCCGCGGCCCGGACGAACGCGTCCTGCACCGCATCCTCGGCGAGGTCGAGGTCACCGAGGACGCGGCCCAGGATCGCGATCGAGCGGGCACGTTCGTCGCGATAGGCGCGGGCGATCTCCTCTACGAGGCCACCTCCGCCTCGCGCATCACGACGGGGCGCACCTCGATGTGGCCGTAGCGGGCGGACGGGATCCTCGCGGCCCACTCGATGGCGTCGTCGAGCGTCTCGACGTCGATCAGGTAGTAGCCGCCGAGCACTTCCTTCGTCTCGGCGAACGGCCCGTCGGTCGTCAGGGTCTTGCCGTCCTCGACGTGCACGACGGTCGCCGTGCCCGAGGGCTGCAGCTGGTTCGCGCCGACGAGGATGCCGCGACTCTGCAGATCCTCCGTGAACCGCATGTACTCGCCGTAGATCGCGTTGCGCTCGTCCTCGGGCATGTCGCCCCAGTGCGCCTCGTCGTCGTTGATCAGGAGCAGGTACTGCATGGGTTCCTCCTTCGGGAATCGTTGACGTCTCTACGACGAACGGCTCAGCCGGAATTCGACATCCTCGTCAACAGCGTGAGCGCGCCCGCCTTGTCGAGGAACTCGTTGAGGTTGCCGCACTTCGGGCTCTGGACGCAGGACGGACAGCCTCGCTCGCATGGGCAGCCCGCGAGGAGCTCGACGGTGTCGGCGACCCACCCCCCGAACCGGTCGAAGCCGCGGGCCGCGATCCCGACGCCTCCCGCGTGGCCGTCGTAGACGAACACGGTCGGGGCGCCGGTGTCGGTGTGGAGGTTCGTCGAAAGGCCGCCGATGTCCCAGCGGTCGCACATGGCCCAGAGCGGCAGGAGCGCGATCAGCGAGTGCTCCGCCGCGTGGAGCGAGGAGAGGAGGAGCGGCATCGCCTCGAGCCCCTCGAGCTGGTGGGGCCGGGGCACGAACCAGACCGCCTCGGTGTCGAACGTCGTCGGCGGCAGATCGAGCGGGACGGTGTCGAGCGTCGAGCCGTCCGCCACCGCCTTCTTCTGGTACGCGACGACCTGCTCGGTCACCGACACGCGGCCGAACGAGAGCTCGAGCCCGAGCCGCCGCTCGACGCGCAGCGGCTCCTCTATCGACGTCTGGGTCTCCTTCTTCGCCTGCGTGTACCAGTCGCCGTCGAAAGGCTCGACGAGCGCGCGCCGCGCCTGGAGGTCGAGCTCGCGCACGAGGTACTGACGGCCGAGGTGGAGATAGACAGCGCCCGCGTGGACCGTGGAGTACGCGCGCTCCCGCTCCGCCAGGCCGAGGACGTCGCCGCTCGAGGCGTCGACGACGAGGAACGCGTCGGGCGAGGTCGAGCGGAGGGGGATCCGCGCGGCGGGCGCGTCCTTGCCGGCCCAGACCCACCCGCGCGCGGTGTGGCGCAGCTCCGGCACGTGCTCCGCGCGCTCGAGCGCCTCGGGGCCGAGCGTCGCGGCGTCACCCTCGTCGATCGGAGCTTCGAACGCAGCCGCGGCGACGTGCCCGTCGAGCACGCGCGGGTTGGCGTGGTCGAGGATCGCGGCCTCGACGCGCCGTTCGAGCAGCGCCGGCGGCTCGCGCATGAAGTACTGGTCGAGCGCGTCCTCCGAGGCGACGAGGATCGCGAGGCCGTGCTCGCGGCGGCCGGCGCGGCCCCATTGCTGGCGAAGGCTCGCCACCGCGCCGGGGAAGCCGACCGAGATCGCGCAGTCGAGGTCCCCGATGTCGATGCCGAGCTCGAGCGCGTCGGTGGAGGTGACGCCGAGCAGGTCGCCCTCGACGAGGCGCCGCTCGATCTCCCGGCGCTGCTGCGGCGTGTACCCGGCTCGGTACGGCGCGAGGCGTGCGGCCCTTGCGGCGTCGAGCCGCTCCGAGGCGAAGCGGTGGATGAGCTCCGCCGACTTGCGGCTCTTCGCGAAGCAGATCGTACGCAGGCCGCGACCGACGAGCCCGGCCAGCAACCGCGATGCCTCGCCGAGCGCGCTCGCCCGCAGGCCGAGCTCGGCGTCGAGAAGCGGCGGATTCCAGAGCGCGACGGTCCGTTCCGCTCGGGGTGCGGCGTCGTCCTCGACGACTGCGGCGTCCTCTCCGGTAAGCGCGCGGGCGAGCTCTCCCGGATTCGCGATCGTGGCGGACGCGAGCAGGAACTGCGGCTCGGCGCCGTAGATCCGCGCGAGCCGCCGCAGGCGGCGCAGGACGTTCCCGACGTGTGAGCCGAAGACGCCGCGGTATACGTGCGCCTCGTCCACCACGACGAAACGGAGGTTGTGGAGGAAATCCCCCCAGAGGTCGTGGCTCGGCAGGACCCCGATGTGGAGCATGTCGGGGTTCGTGAGCACGAGGTTCGCCCAGCCGCGAATCTGGCGGCGCCGCTCGGTCGGCGTGTCCCCGTCGTAGATCGCTGCGCGGGCGGCCGCCACGCCCAGCTCTCCGAGCGAGCGCGCCTGATCCTGCGCGAGCGCCTTGGTCGGATAGAGGTAGAGCGCTCGCGCGTGCCGGTCGGCGGCGAGCGAGTCGAGCACCGGCAGGTTGAAGGCGAGCGTCTTCCCCGAGGCTGTGCCGGTGGTGACGATGATGTTGCCGCCGCCTCGTGCAGCCGCGTAGGCCTCGGCCTGGTGTACGTAGAGCTCGTCGATCCCGCGGCGGGCGAGCGCCTCGCGCAGAGCCGGCTGGAGGGAGCCCGGCAGCGGCGCCGTTCGCGCCTCACGCGCGGGCTCGGTCGCGAGGTGCGCGAGCTCGTCCCCCACGAGCAGGGTGTCCCAGACTGCGGTGGCGCTCACCCCACCATTGAAGCGGCCTACGCGTCGCTGAACAGTGTCAGCTGCAACCCGTCGGGCGTCCGG
>DATFCX010000022.1:0-10567 GCA_035252585.1 Gaiellaceae bacterium | reverse complement strand
GCCGATGTCGCGCCGCTTCGGGCCGCGCATGAAGCCCGTCTCCCCGACCGAGTAGGGCGGGAAGTTGTAGTGGTGCATGTAGCGGCGCTCCTCCTCGAGGGAGAGGTCGTCGATGCGCTGCCCCTCCTTCGCGGTGCCGAGGGTGAGCGAGGAGAGGATCTGCGTCTGGCCGCGTGTGAAGAGGCCGGACCCGTGCGCACGCGGGTTGACGCCGACCTCGATGTCGATCGGCCGGATCTCCTCCGCCCCACGGCCGTCGGGACGCCGCTTGTCGACGGCGATCTTCTGGCGTACCAGGTCCTTGTAGATCGACTCGCACGCCTTCTTGACGTAGGACTTCGTCTGCGAGTCCTTGACGGCCGGCAGCGCCTCGCCGGTGTCGGGGTCGACCGAGGCGCTCCCGACCGGGAACGGCAGCTCGACCTCCTCGAGGATCCGGTCGAATAGGAGCTGCCGCTTGGCCGACTTGAGCGCCTTCGAGTCCTGCTCGGCGTCGGTGAGCGCTTTCAGCTCGTCGCCGAACTGCTCGCGCACCGGCCCTTCGACCGCGACGGAGCGCTGCTTCTCGACGAGCGAGGCGAGAGCCGACTTGACCTGGATCTGGCGCTGGATGTCCTCGTCGGTCGAGTCCATCGTGATCGGCGGCGCCAGCTCGGCGAGGAGCTCGTCGACGGCCGTGCCCGACTCGCGGATCCCCACCTGCTGGATCCGCTCCCAGATCGTGTGGCCGTGGTCGCGCTCGATCTCGGCGGCGAGCTCGAGGTCGAGCCACTTCGGCTTGCCGGCCTGCCCGCGCAGGTCCTCCTGCGCCTCACAGAGCTTCACGATCTCGGCGTGCGCGAGCTCGAGCGCCTCGAGGATCTTCTCCTCGGGAACCTCGTTGGCGCCCGCCTCGACCATCGTCAGCCCTTCCTTCGTGCCGACGACGATCAGGTCGAGCTCGCCGTAGTCCTTGCTTTCCTGCAAGGTCGGGTTGACCACGAGCTGTCCCTCGATGAGGCCGACGCGGACTGCGCCGACCGGCCCGAGGAAGGGCAGCGGCGAGAGCATCAGGGCCGCCGAGGCACCGTTGATGCAGAGGATGTCGTGGGCGGTGACCATGTCCGCGCTGAGGACGGTGCAGATCACCTGCACCTCGTTGCGGAAGCCCTTCGGCCAGAGAGGCCGGATCGGCCGGTCGATCATCCGCGCCGTGAGGATGGCGCGCTCGGTCGGGCGCCCCTCGCGCTTGAAGAAACCGCCGGGGATCTTGCCGGCGGCGTACATCCGCTCCTCGACGTCCACCGTGAGGGGGAAGAAGTCTGCGCCCTCGCGCGCCTCCGCGCGCCCCTGGGCTGTGGCGAGCACCATCGTGTCGCCTCCGCGGACGACGACGGCGCCGTCCGCCTGCTTCGCGAGATGGCCGGTCTCGAAGCTGATCTCCTGGTTCCCGATCTGGACGGAGACCTGCGCCCGGCGCTCGGTCGCGATACTCATCAATTGTCCTCCACTCTGCTTGTGGAGGGCGGGAGCTCGAGCCAGTCCGTCGACACCTGCTCGGTGGGCTCGCTCGAACTTCCACCCTCCGTGTTCTTGGGAGCTAGCGGCGCAGGCCGAGCTCCTTGATGAGGGCGCGGTAGCCCTCGAGGTCGTGCTTCTGCAAGTAGTTCAGGAAGCGGCGCCGCCGCCCGACGAGCTTGAGCAGCCCGCGCCGCGAGTAGTGGTCGTGCTTGTGCGTGCGCAGATGCTCGGTCAACTCGTTGATCCGCTGCGTCAACATCGCGATCTGCACCTGCGGCGAGCCCGTGTCGGCCTCGCCGCGGCCGTGCTTCGCGATGATCTCCTGCTTCGCTTCCTTGGTCAGGGCCACGCCCTCTCCTTCCTTTCGCCACCTCAGGCTCCGCCCACGGCGCTGCGTCTCCCCAAAGCGAGGAATCGTGGCGCGAGCCGGGCCTGGGTCGCGGGGTAGGGTAGCGAAAACCGGCATGGGAAGCGCGATTCCGCAGGAGCAGCTGGCCGAGATCTTGCGCAGCGCGCAGGCTCGGGTAGGCGTGTCCGGCGCGGCCGTGGCTCTGCACGTCGACGGTCGCACGAGGTTCGCGGGTTTGCACGAGCGCCCGTTCAGGATCGCCTCGATCACGAAGTCGTTCACAGCGACGGCGCTCTCGCTCGCCGGGCTGCTCGACGACCGTCGCAGGGCGCTGCTCTCGCATACGGCAGGCTACCGCCCGGAGCGGCTGGAGCCGTTGCCGCCCGAGTGCGAGGGGCTCTGGTCGTATTCGAACGCGGGGTACTGGGAGGCAGCGTCGGGCTTCGAGGGCGAGTACTCCGATGCGCTGCGCGAGCTCGTGCTCGAGCCGCTGGGCCTGCAGAACACCGGCTTCGAGACGCCGCCCGAGGCCGTGCTCGGGACGCTACCCGGCGATGTCGAGGCAGATCCGTCGTATCCCGTCGAGCGGCGACCGAGTGGCGGCCTCTGGTCGACGGTGGGAGATCTCGTCGAATACGGGCTCGGGCATTGCGGTCAATGGGAGCATCTCCACGAGCCCGTCGCGGAGGCCCTCGGCGCCCAGTACGCGCTCGGCTGGTGGGTGCGCGACGGAGTGCTCGACCACGAGGGCTCGGTCGGCGGCTACCAGTCGCTGCTGCTGCTCGTACCCGAGCGTCCGCTCGTGCTCGCCGCGCTGACGAATTCGTGGCGGGGATCGGCGCTGATCCGTCACGTGGTCGAGGATCTCGGGCTCGTGCGGCCGGCAACGCCGACACCGGAGGTAGCGCGATTCGACGGCAGATACGCGCTCGAGGGTCTCGAGGCGATCGTCGCCCAAGGATCGGTCACCGAGGTCGAGACCGATCCGCTGACCGGGGCCCGGCTCGAGCGGCGCTACCCGCTCCGCCTCGACGCGCCGCTGATGACGTGGAGGAGCGACTTCCCACGGCCGGGCGTCGCGCGGATCGGCTGGGTCGCCCTTTCCCGCGTTCCCTCATGACCGCACGTGTCATCCGGGCCGGGCGACGACGCGAGTCCGCTCGACGTCCTCGCCGATCGCGACGACGAGCTCCTCGAGCGAGCCGAACCGGCGCTGCTCGCGGATCGGGCTCCAGAGCTCGACGACCAGACGCTCGCCGTACAGGTCGTCGTCGAAGTCGAGCAGGTGCGCCTCGACACGCCGCTCCACGCCGCCGAAGTGCGGGTTCGTCCCGATCGACACGGCTGCGCGGCGGTCGCGTGTCCAACCGGCGTAGACGCCGTCGGGCGGGACCAGGAGTCCAGTGGGAACGTCGAGGTTCGCGGTCGGAAAGCCGAGCTCCCGGCCACGGCCGTCGCCCCGGACGACGACGCCCTCCACCTCCGGCGGTCGCCCGAGCAGCGCAGCCCCCCGCTCGATCTCGCCGGCGTGGACGAGCTCCCGGACGCGGCTCGAGGAGACGTTCTCCACGAGCGGCACGCGCCGCACGTCGAAGCCCAGGCGCTCGAGCAGATCGAGATCGCCCTCACGGCCGCGTCCGAAGTGGAAGGTCTCGCCCGCGGCGACGATCTCCGCACCGATCGCGCGGAGCATGTGCTCGGCGAACTCGTCCGCGGTCAGCGCCGCGAGCCCCGCGTCGAAAGTAAGCACGAGCACGTCCTCCACGGTCGCGTCTGCGAGCAGCTCGAGCCGTCGTTCGAGGGTGGCGAGGAGCTCGACGCCGCCGCCGAGCACCGCTCGGGGATGCGGGTCGAACGTCACGACGCTCGTTCGCAGACCGGCCCTCCGTGCTGTGTCGATCACGCGCAGGTGCCCGCGATGGACTCCGTCGAACGTTCCGACCGCGACAGCCCGCCGCGCGTCCTCCAGCCCCGCCGGCTCGCGAGCGACGTTCACGTAACCGACGCGGTCCGTGCGGCCTGGACACGCTCGAGCACGTCGGCTTCCGCCAGCAGGCGCTCGGCAGTGAACGCCCCGGGTGCGACTGCGTCCTCGACAGAGAACGGCCCGACCTCCGTCCGCCGCAGGCTCGCGCAATGGCCGCCGAGCGCGATTGCCAGCGATCGGACGTATGTGCCGGAGCTGACGCGAACGTCCAGCGTCACCTTCTCGCCGGTATACGCGATGACGTCGAGCGCGCGTACCGTCGACCGGCGGAGCGGCATCTCCACCTCGACGCCGCGCCGCGCGAGCTTGTATGCGCGCTCACCGCCGATCCTGACCGCAGACGCGGCCGGGATCGGCAGCTCGATCTCACCGCGGAGGCCCTCGAGCTGCTTGGCCAGCTCTTGCTCGGCGGGCGGCAGATGGCTCTCGACGACCTCTCCCTCCGGGTCCCCGGTCGAAGTGCGGCAGGCGAGATCGATCTCGGTGACATAGCGCTTGTCCAGCCCGACGAGGCATCGTGCCAGCTTAGTTGCCCTACCGGACAACACGAGCAGGAGCCCGGTCGCGAACGGGTCGAGCGTCCCGGCGTGGCCGGTCCGCGCGCCCGTCACCCTGCGGATCTGCGCGACGACCGCGAAGGAGGAGGGGCCGCCCGGCTTGTCGACGAGCGCGACCCCGGCAGGCTCAAGCGCGCGCGGTGGCACGTTGGGCCAGGAAGCCTTCGCGGATCTGTTGGACGATCTCCTCCAGCGGCAGATCCGTGGAGAACCCGGCAGCTTGTCGGTGTCCGCCGCCTCCGAAGCGTCGCGCGACCGCCGACACGTCGAGCTCGTCGATGCTCGACCGAAGCGACCCCTTGTACGCCTGCGCCCGCTCGCTCAGCTGCTCACGGATCAGAACTGCCAGATCAGCGCCCTCGACGGCCCTCAGGTAGTCGATGATCCCCTCGGAGTACGGCTCGGACGCGCCGACCTCTGCAAAGTCGGTGCGCAGGAGATGCGAGACGACGATCCGGCCCCCCTCCAGCACCTCGGCCCGGTCGAGAGCCCGCGCAAGGAGCTTCAGCTTCGCGAACTCGACGGACTCGTAGACCTCCTGGAAGACCGCGTGGATGTCGGCGCCGGCTTCGACGAGCTCTGCCGCAAGCCGGAGCGCCTTCGGCGTCGTGTTCGCGTACTGGAAGCGCCCGGTGTCGGTGACGAGCGCGATGTAGAGCGGTTCCGCGAGCTCCGGCGTCAGCCCGAGCCCCAGCTCGGCGAACACGTCCCGAAGTACCTCTCCGGTCGAAGATGCATCGGCGACGATCAGGTTGACGTCGCCGAAGCGTGTGTTGTCATGGTGGTGGTCGACGTTGAGCACCAGCGGCGCGCGCGAGCGGGCGGCCTCGTCGCCGATCCGGTCCTCCTTGGCGCAGTCGACCGCGACCAGAACCCGCTCGGATGCGTCGGCGGGCGGTTCCCGCAGGAGCCCGCCTAGCGGCATGAACGCGTACTCGTGCGGCAGGGGAGTCTCGCCGGCGAGATACATGACCGCGTCTTTGCCGAGCTGCCGCAGGGCCAGCGTCGACGCGAGGAGCGACCCGAGAGCGTCTCCGTCCGGGTTCTCGTGCGTGACGACGAGGAAGCGGTCGTGCTGCCGCAGGGCGTCCGCGATCGCCTTCAGCTCAGTCGTCTGTGTCATCGTCGTTCGGCGCGAGCTCGTCGATCAGGCGGGTCATGCGCACGCCGCGCTCGACCGACGGATCGTACTCGAAGGTCAGTTGAGGGGTGCGCTTCAGCCTGAGCTGGCGGGCGAGTCGCGACTGGAGGACGCCGTGCGCGGCCTCGAGCCCGCGGAGGCTCGCGTGCTGCTTGCGGCCGGAGCCGAGCACGCTGACGTAGACCGTGGCGTGCCGGAGGTCGGGGGCGGTGTCCACTCCGGTCACGGTGATCAGGCCGATTCGGGGATCCTTCAGCTCCGGAAGCGCCTCCGCCAGCACCTGTCTCACCGATTCGTTCACTCGCCGCATGCGTTCGCTCATGGCTCCTATTCAAGCGCGTGATCGCGCGATGTGGCCTCGGACGGGCCGCGCAGGGATCCGCGCCGGAGCCGCCGGATCGCCGACACCCCCACCCAGGGTGGGGATGCCGTCCCTCCGCCCTCGCCGACGACGGTACCGGCGGAAATGCCACCGAAGCGTGCCAACGCGTCGCGTAATGCCGACTTCTCGCGCAGCGGGTCGGCCCGGCGATGCCGGGCGTCGGTCAGCGGATGACGCCGAGAACAAGGGGGCTCGGCTCCGGCGCAGCGCCGATCTCGTACGCGGACAGGAGCGCCGACGCGGCCGACTCGGCAGCGGCGTCGTCGCGGGCGTGGATCTCGGCCAGAACCTCGCCGTGCTCCACGCGATCGCCGCGCTTGGCTCGGCACACGACGCCCACCGCGTGGTCGATCGGATCCTCCTTGCGCTCACGGCCGGCGCCGAGCGCCATCGCGACGGCCGCCACCCCCTTCGCCCGCACCTGTCGCACGTGGCCGGCCGCCGGCGACGGCACCTGCCGCACGACCGGGGCCGTGGGAAGGAGCGCCGGATCGGGATCTCCGCCCTGGGCACGGATCCAGCGCTCGTATGCCCCGAGCGCCGACCCGTCCGTGAGGCACGTCGTCACACGCTCCCGGGCGGCGTCTTCGCCGAGCTCGAGATCGGACAGCGTCAGAAGCTGGGTGGCGGCCTCGACGACGAGCTCGCGGAAGTCCGCCGGGCCGTCGCCTGCGAGTGTCTCGTACGCCTCGCGTACCTCGAGCGCGTTGCCGACCGCCCGGCCCAGCGGTTGCTCCATGTCCGTCACGAGACACACGACGTCCAGGCCCGCCTCCTCGCCGAGCCCGCGCATCGCCTCGGCAAGACCTCGCGCTTCTTCCGGTGTGCGCATGAAGGCCCCTTCGCCGACCTTTACGTCGAGGACGAGGGCGCTCGCTCCGGCGGCGATCTTCTTCGACATGATGCTCGCGGCGATGAGCGACACCTCGTCGATCGTGGCCGTCACGTCCCGCAGCGCGTAGAGCTTCCGATCCGCCGGTACGAGGTCGGCGGTCTGGCCGGCCACCGCGATCCCGATCTCCCTCACCTGGCCGACGAGGTCGTCGATCGTGAGCTCCACGCGGAAGCCGGGGATGGATTCGAGCTTGTCGAGCGTGCCGCCCGTGTGGCCGAGCCCCCGGCCGCTCATCTTTCCGAACGGCGCACCGCACGCCGCGACGACGGGCCCGAGCGCGAGCGTCGTCTTGTCCCCGACCCCACCCGTCGAGTGCTTGTCCACCACCCGCCGGCCGAGACGCGAGCTCAGGTCGACGGTCTCCCCGCTCGCGACCATCGCCTCCGTGAGGGCGAATGTCTCGCTCGGGGACAGTCCCCGGAACCAGACGGCCATCAGCAGCGCCGCCGCCTGGTAGTCGGGAACCTCGTCGCGCACGTAGGCGGAGACGAATTCCCGCAGCTCGGCCGCCGGAATCTCCTCGCCGTTCCGCTTCCGCTCGATCAGCTCGGCGGCGTGCATGCGCGCGAGCCTAGTCCTCCGGATCGACGAGCAGGCGCTCGGTGAGCGAGACCTCCCATTCCTGCCCGCGCAGCCAGCGCTCGGCCTCGTCGAGCAGCCGCTCCACCTCCCGGTGCTCGCGCGCGACGCACGCCGCCGTGATGCGCGCGCGCTGCCAGACGTCGTGGTGGTCGACCTCGGCCACCGACGCGCCGACCCGGTTCTGGAGCTGAGCCTTCGCCGAGCGCAGGTGGTGGCGCTTCTCCTTCAGGGAGTGCGCCTCGGGGAAGTGGAGCTCGCACGTGAGGATCCCGACCCAGCCGCTCGGCATGGACGGATTCAAGCGGAGCGGATCGCGCGCTCGACGACCGAAGCAGCCGTCTCGACCGCCTCGATCTCCGCTTCGCTCGCATCGGCCAGGAGCCCTTCGAGGAGGTCCAGCCTCCGCTCGCGGCCGCGTTCGAGGATCCGCCTGCCCTTCGCCGTCGCTTCGATGCGGATCGCTCGCGCATCGTTGACGTCCGGATGCCTGCGCGCGAGCCCGTCCGCTTCCATTCCCGTGACGAGCTTGCTCATCGTCGCGGTGGTGACCTGCTCCGCGACCGCCAGCTCCGTCAGCGATCGCGCGCCGCCGAACACCAGCACCGAGAGCGCCGACGCGCGCGCGGGCGAGATCCCCATGGCGGCGCCGTCCACCTCCCTCACCCGGCGCAGCAGATGGATCGACGCCGAATGGATCCGGTCGACCGCCTCACGACGTTTGCTTGACATAGTTGGTTAGGCTAACTAATAATCTGCTCCCTGTCGAGAGGAGGAGTAGCAATGGACATCTTCGAGCTGGTCGACGCCGACGACGGAGCCGCCATCCGGCGACGCCTCGCCCAGGATCCGAACGCGGCCGAGGCACGCGACGAGACGGGGATCTCCCCCCTGGCCCGCGCGCTGTACCGTGGCAATCTCGACGCGTTCGCGGCGATCCGCGAGACCGTCACGCTGACCGACGCCTGGGACCGGCTGCTCGCCGGCGAGTCGGAGGGAATCCCCGCAGCCGATGCCTGGAGCCCCGACGGCTTCACGGCGCTCCATCTCGCGGCCTACGTCGACAACGCGGCCGCGGCGCGCGTACTGCTCGAAGCAGGTGCCGACCCGAACGCCGTGTCCACGGCGAGCTTCGCGCGAGTCAGCCCGCTCGGCACCTGCGCCTTCGCGGGTGCGACCGAGGTCGCACGCGTTCTTCTCGAGCACGGAGCCGATCCGACAATCTCGGAGGACGACCGCTTCACGCCGCAAGCGGTGGCCGAGCGCAACGGCAACACGGAGCTCGCCGAGCTGTTGCGCGCAGCGCGGTCGAGCTAGCTCGTGGCCGAAGGAGCCTCGTCGAGCGACGTCCGCTCGACCTCGCGCGTCTCGAAGATCTCGAGCACGTCGCCTTCCTTCACGTCGTTGAAGCCGTCGAGGAGGATGCCGCACTCGAAGCCCTCGGCGACCTCGCGGACGTCGTCCTTGAAGCGTTTCAGCTGCGCGATCGTCGTCGTGTAGATCACGGCGCCCTCGCGAAGCACGCGGACGCTCGCGTTGCGGCGGACGACGCCGTCGGTGACCATGCAGCCGGCGATCGTGCCGAGCCGCGAGACCCGGAACAGCGCCCGCACCTCGGCCTCGCCGATCGTCTCCTCGGTCGTGACGGCGGCGAGCTTGCCGACGAGGGCCTGCTCGATGTCCTCGGTCAGCTTGTAGATGACGTCGTAGGTGCGGATCTCGACGCCCTCGCGGGAGGCGAGCTCGCGTGCCTCGGCGTTGGGACGCACGTTGAAGCCGACGATCAGGGCATCGGAGGCCGACGCCAGCATGATGTCGTTCTGCGTGATCGCGCCGACTCCCTGCGCGATGACGTTGAGCCGCACCTCGGAGTGCTCGAACTTCGACAGCTCGGAGACGACGGCCTCGACCGAGCCGACCACGTCGCCGCGGACGATGAGGTTGAGATCCGAGACCTCGCCGGCCTGTAGCTGCTCGAAGAGGCCCTCGAGGGAGACGCCGGGCGACGGCGCCGAGGCCAGCTGCTCCCGCCGCAGCCTCTCGCCGCGCCGGTTTGCAAGGTCGCGCGCCTCCCGGTCGTTCTCGACGACCCGTGCGAGCTCTCCTGCGCCCGGCGGCTTGTCGAAGCCGAGGATCTCGATCGGCTCGCCCGGGGCGGCGCTCTCCTGGCGCTCGCCCTTGTAGTCGAAGAGCGCCTTGACGCGGCCGTACGCGTCGCCCGCCACGACGGCGTCGCCGACCTTCAGCGTGCCGCGCTGGACGAGCATCGTGGCCACCGGCCCGCGGCCGACGTCGAGTCGCGACTCGATGATCGGTCCGGACGCTTCCGCGTCGGGGTTCGCCTTCAGGCCCTCGAGCTCGAGATCCGCGACGAGGAGAACCTTCTCGAGCAGGTCCTCGAGATTCTGCTGCGTCTTCGCCGACACCTCTGCGAACTGCGTCGAGCCGCCCCAATCCTCGGGCTGGAGGCCTTCCTGGGCGAGCTCGCCCTTGACTCGATCGACGTTGGCGTCGGCGAGATCGACCTTGTTCACGGCGACGACGATCGGCACCTCGGCGGCGCGCGCGTGGGCGATCGACTCCTTCGTCTGCGGCATCACGCCGTCGTCCGCGGCGACGACGAGGACGGCGATGTCCGTCACCTTCGCGCCGCGGGCGCGCATGGCCGTGAAGGCCTCGTGGCCCGGCGTGTCGAGGAACGTGATCTTGCGGCCGTCCTCGACGTCGACCTGATACGCGCCGATGTGCTGCGTGATGCCACCGGCCTCCGTGGCGACGACGCGCGCGTTGCGGATCGCGTCGAGCAGCGTCGTCTTGCCGTGGTCGACGTGGCCCATGATGGTCACGACCGGCGGCCGCGCCTGGAGCGCATCGTCCGGGTCGTCGAAGGTCTCGGGCTCCTCCTCGTCGTCGGCGGCGTGCTTGATCGTCACCTCGCGCCCGAACTCCGCCGCGATCAGGTTCACCTCGTCGTCGGAAAGCGTCGCGGTCTGCGGCTTGATCACGTTCAGGCCCATCAGGAACTTGAGGATGTCCGGGATCTTCACGCCGAGCGCCTGGGAAAGATCCTGGGCGCTGACGCCGGACTCGACGGAGACCGGGCCGGTCGGCGGGGCAGCGGGCGGCGGCTTCGGCTCGCGGCGCTGCGCGTCCTGGCGCGCCTGCCGCTGCTCGCGT
>DATFCX010000021.1:0-10866 GCA_035252585.1 Gaiellaceae bacterium | reverse complement strand
CTACCGGGGCGCGCGGTTCGCGGTCGCGCTCACGCACGACGTCGACCTCCCCTGGCGCTGGACGCGGATCGGCGTGCTCGGCGCCGCGGCCCGGCTCAAGGGACACGCGCTCGCCGGTCGCGTGCGGCCGGCAGTGCACGAGGCGCGCGGGCTCGCCCGCGTCCCGCTCCACAAGCTCCGCGGTACGGATCCCAACTGGCGCTTCGACGAGATCGCCGCCGAGGAGCAGGCCCACGACGCCCGCTCGACCTTCTTCCTCATGGCGGGCCATGGGCACAAGGCGGACGGCGCCGCGCCCGAGGCCTACGACCGGCTCCGGCCGCGGCTCGTCGAGACGATCCTCGCGGCAGGTGCCGAGGTCGGTCTCCACGGCAGCTACCTCGCCGCCGACGATCTGGAAAGGCTCACCCGCGAACGCCTGCTCCTCGCACAGCTCGACGGTCCGCTGATCGGGCACCGCTACCACTACCTCCGCGTCGACCCGCACCGGAACCTCGCGCCGCTCGCGGGAATCGGCTTCCGGTACGACACGTCCCTCGGCTTCCCGGACGAGCTCGGATTCCGAGCCGGCATCGCACACCCGTTCCGCCCGTGGGACTTCGCGCAGGATCGTCCGGCCGACCTCGTCGAGGTCCCGCTCGCGGTGATGGACGCCACGCTCGCCGAGGAGCGGTACGCGGGTCTGTCGGCTGCCGAGGCGAAGCCGCGGGTGCTCGCGCTCCTCGACCGGGCGGCGGAGCACGGCGGGGCCTTCTCCATCCTCTGGCATCCGGAACGGTTCGACGGGCCGAGCGCACGGGGTTGGGACCGGCTCTACTTCGAGCTGATCGAGGCGGTGGGGGAACGGGGCGGGATCTGCCTCGCCGCCGGCGAGCTCGCGGGTCTCGCGGCGGAGCGCCTCGGACTGCCCCGCGACTAGCCTTGCCTGATGGCCAAGCGCGTCCTCGTGATCGGGCTCGACTGCGCGGCGCCCCAGTTCGTCTTCGACCGCTGGCTGCCCGACCTCCCCACCATCCGCTCGCTCGCGGAACGGGGCTCGTACGGCGTGCTCCGCTCCTGCGACCCGCCGATCACGGTTCCCGCTTGGTCGGTCATGACGTCGTCTCGGAGCCCGGGCTCGCTCGGCTTCTACGGCTTCCGCAACAGGCGCGACCACTCGTACGACCGGCTCGTGTTCGCCGACTCCCGCGCCGTCAGGGCGCCACGCGTGTGGGACATCCTCTCGGCGAGGGAGCGAGACGTGGTCGTGCTCGGCGTCCCGCAGACATACCCGCCGAGCCGGGTCAAGGGCGAGATGGTCTCGTGCTTCCTGACTCCGGACACGCGGACGAGCCGGTACACGTATCCGCCCGAGCTGAAGGACGAGATCGAGCAGCTCGTCGGCCACTACATGGTCGACGTCGAGAACTTCCGCACCGAGGACAAGGACCGGCTGCTCGACCAGATCGAGGAGATGACCGAGAAGCGGTTCCGGCTGGCCGAGCACCTGCTCGAGACACGGCCGTGGGACCTGTTCTTCATGGTCGAGATGGGCACCGACCGCATCCATCACGGCTTCTGGCGCTTCACCGATCCCGAGCACCGGCTGTTCGAGGCGGGCAATCCGTACGAGCACGCGATGCTCGACTACTACCGCCGGCTCGACTCCAAGATCGCCGGGCTGCTGCGGCTCGCGGACGAGGACACGGCCGTCCTCGTCGTCTCCGACCACGGGGCGAAGAGGATGGACGGCGGCATCTGCGTCAACGAGTGGCTGCGGAGCGAGGGGTATCTCGCGCTGCGCGAGGAGCCGAGCGAGCCGACCCGGCTCACGCCCGACCTCATCGATTGGGGGCGGACGGTCGCATGGGGCGAGGGCGGCTACTACTGCCGCCTGTTCGTCAACGTGGAGGGGCGCGAGCCGGAGGGGATCGTCGCCGCGGCCGACTACGAGCGGGTGCGGAGCGAGTTGAAGGAGAAGCTCGAAGCGCTCGGCGACGACCGGGGCCGGCCGATCGGCACCGTCGCGCACCGGCCCGAGGAGCTGTACACAGAGTCGCAGGGAATCGCGCCGGACCTCCTCGTCTACTTCGGCGACCTCTACTGGCGGAGCGTCGGCCAGGTGGGAACCGGGACGGTGCACGTGTTCGAGAACGACACGGGGCCGGACGACGCGAACCACGCGCACGAGGGGTTGTACGTGCTCGTGGCCGAGGGCGTCGCGGCCGGGCCGGGGCCGGAGCGCGCGCTGCACGACGTGGCGCCGACGCTGCTCGAGCTCCTCGGCGAACCCGTGCCCGCCGACATGGAGGGCCGGAGCATGCTCGGCCCGGCGGCGGACGTGGGCGCGTCGCGGTCGCCGGCATCTCGCGACGATTCCGTCGAGGACACGCGCACCTTCTCCCGTTAGGCTCGAAGGTGGGTGGAGGCGCGGGGAGGCCCCAGTCTGCCCCGCATCCAAGCCGCCGAGTGACGCCCGACCGTACACTCCGGCCCGTGTCCGAGCTGGATACGTCGCCGTCGGAGCCGGTCCTGGAATGGGATACGCCGCTGTTCCGGATGGCGCGCGCCCAGTACGAGCAGGCGCTGCCGTACGCAGGCGTCTCGGAAATGGTCGCCGAGCGGCTCTGCTTTCCCGAGCGCGCGGTCATCGTGAGCGTGCCGCTCCGCCGCGACGACGGCTCGGTCGAGATCTTCCCCGGCTATCGAGTCCAGCACTCGACCGTGCTCGGGCCGACGAAGGGCGGGATCCGCTATGACCCCGAGGTGTCGCTCGGCGAGTGCGCCGCGCTCGCGACGTGGATGACCTGGAAGTGCGCGCTCCTCCGGCTCCCCTACGGCGGCGCCAAGGGTGGCATCCGCTGCGACAGCCACGCGCTCTCCCCGCGCGAGCTCGAGAAGCTCACCCGCCGCTTCACCTCCGAGCTCATCCGCGAGATCGGGCCGCAGACCGACATCCCCGCGCCGGACATGGCCACGAACGAGCAGACGATGGCCTGGATGATGGACACCTATTCGATGCAGACCGGTTACGCCGTGCCCGAGGTCGTGACGGGGAAGCCGATCTCGATCGGCGGCTCCGTTTTCCGTCGCGAGGCGACCGGTGCGGGCGTCGTCATGGTCACGGAGCAGGCCGCCCGCAGGCTCGGCTACGAGCTCGCCGGCCGCTCGTGTGTCGTCCAGGGGTTCGGAAACGTCGGCGGCGTCGCGGCCTCCGAGCTGCACGAACGCGGCGCGCGGGTCGTCGCCGTTTCCGACGTCTCGGGTGGGCTCCACGACGAACGCGGTCTAGACGTGCCCGCTCTGCACGCGCACGTCGTCGAGCACGGGTCGCTCGAGGGATACGACCTTTGCGAGCGGGTCACGAACGAGCAGCTCCTCGAGCTTCCCTGTGACGTCCTCGTGCTCGCCGCGCGCGAAGATCAGCTCACGGGCGCGAACGCCGACCGCGTCCACGCGTCCCTCGTGATCGAGGGCGCGAACGGGCCGACGACGATCGAGGCCGACGAGATCCTCGGCGAGCGGGGGATCCCGGTCGTGCCCGACATCCTCACGAACGCCGGCGGCGTCACGGTTTCGTACTTCGAGTGGGTGCAGGACCTCGGCCGGCTCTTCTGGGACCGCGACGAGATCCGGCGCAAGCTCTCCGACATGATGGCGGACGCCCTCGACCGCGTCTATTCCGTCGCGGAGGACAAGAAGATCACGTTGCGCCAGGCGGCCATGGTCGCGGCGATCCGCGAGGTCGCCGCCGCGCTCGAAGCTCGCGGAATCTATCCCTAGACAGCGAGAATGCCCACGATGAACGCCGAGACCGTCCGCGACGCGATGGTGCCCGAGCCGACGACGCTCCTCGCCGGCGCGAGCGCGCAGGAGGCGGGACGCTGCTTCGCCGACAGCGACGACGTGCGGGCGATCTTCGTCACGGAGGACAGCGGACGACTGCTCGGCGTCGTGACGCGGAAGACGCTCGTGCGCGAGGTCGTCGCAGCCGGCCGCGAACCGACCGGCGTGACGCTGAGCGAGATCGCGGAGCCGCCGCACTTCACCCTCGACGCCGGCCTCGAGCTCGAAGCCGCCTTCCGCTTCCTCGAGGAACACGACCTCGAGCGCGTCCCCGTCGTCGAGGCGGAAGGGAGGCTCGTCGGTGTGCTGTCGCGCGCCGTCGTCCAGCGCCGCCTCGCCGAGGACGAGCCGTCCGAGGGCGAGCCCGAAGCAGACTCACTCGTGCTCTAGCAGCAGGTGTAGGCGCCGGGAGGAGCAGCGCCCTCCTTCGGCTCGGGCAGCTCGGCTGCGGCGAGGGCCGCCCCCTGCAGCAGCCCGCGCTCGCTCGCGGTGATCCCCTCGAGACCATAGGCGTCGAGGATCGCGACGAGGATCGCGCCGCCCGCCACGATCACCGGCGCGCGCTCCGGCTCGAGTGCCGGGACGCGTCGCCGCTCGTCGAGCGGCAGGGCCGCGAGCCGTTCGAGCTGGGCGCGGGCGCCGTCCCGCGTCAGCAGGTGGCCGTGCACGCGCTTCCGGTCGTACTCCGGGAGGCCGAGGTCGAGCGCCGCGAGGGTCGTGATCGTCCCCGCGACGCCGATCGCCGCCTGGGGCTCGAGCTCCGGCAACGCGTCGCGCGCGACCGCCTCGAGCGCCGTGACGTCCTCGCCGTGCCGCTCCGTGAAGCGCACGGAGCCCAGCGGGAGGCTCGTCTGGAAGCCGTCGAGGACGAGCTCGGTCGAGCCGCCGCCGATGTCCACGATCAGCGTCCCCTCGGGGGTGGCGCCGAGGCCGCGCAGCATGAGCTCGGCCTCCTCGCCGCCCGAGAGCAGGCGGGTCGCGAAGCCGTAGCTCCACTCGATCTCGCCGAGGAACGCCTCGCCGTTCTCGGCATCGCGGACCGCGCTCGTCGCGACGAGCAGCGTTCGCTCCGCGCCCAGGGACTCCGCGGTGCGGCGATAGTCGGAGAGGGCGTTGCGGACGCGCGCGATCGGGACGGGGAGAAGGCGTCCACGCTTGTCGACGCCCTCGCCCAGGCGAGTGATCCGCGTCTCGCGGTGCAACTCCTCGACGGAGCCGTCCACGACGCGCCCGACTAGGAGCCGCGTCGTGTTCGTCCCGAGATCGACGGCGCCGACGATCACGGCAGGACGGCCTCGACCTTCGCCGCGAGCTCGTCGAGTCCGCCGACGACATCGCGCCGCGTCTCGTGCGCCGCGCGCGCGCCCCGGATCGCCCAGTGCCACATCGCAAAAAATCGTAACGAGGCTGCTACAATCGCCGCCGCGACGCGGGGTGGAGCAGTCAGGTAGCTCGCCGGGCTCATAACCCGGAGGTCGCAGGTTCAAATCCTGCCCCCGCTACTCGAAAAGCCCTGCAGTTGCGGGGCTTTCCCTATCATCGGTGGGGTCGGCGCTCGAAACTTTTGCCCGACTTTTGCCTTTCGCGCGCCGCAAGACGAGGTTCGGAGGCCCAATGGCGGAAAAGGAAGAGAAGATCGAGGTCGAGGGTGCCGTGGTCGAATCGTTCCGGAGCGGCCAGCACCGAATCGTCCTCGACAACGGACACGAGACGCTCGGCTACACATCCGGCCGGATGCGCCGGTACCGGATCCGGATTAACCCGGGCGATCGAGTCAAAATCCAGCTCTCGCCATACGACCTGACCCGCGGCCGTATCGTCTACCGCGAGTCGTAACTCTCGCATCGCAGCCGCCGAGGCATGACAACGCGCGCTCAAGCGAGGTCTCGAGCCCTCGACAATGATGCTCGCGAGGATCCTGCGGGCCGCGCCTTCCATTTTTAAGCTGGTCGGCGTGAGTGAGCCGGATGACCTTCGGCAGGGCATCGAGAAGTTGCTTGACGAGCCAGAGGCGAGACGCGCCCGTGAGACGGCCTGTCGCCTAGCCGCATCTGGTCTTGCTGCCGTGGGCGAGTCATTGCTCGTGGGGGGTTGGCTGCTTCGAGATGACGCAGCGCGCGCAGTCGCTGTGTTGACGCAGCTAGCAGGCGAGTTGGCTGAATCGGCGGTCAGGCTGCTTGAGGATGGTCGGGCGTATGGAGCGGCGGTGCTCCTGCGGCAGCTCGTAGAGGTCGAGTACCTCACCTATTGCTTCTCTAGGGACAAAGCCTTAGCGGAACGATGGCTGACAAGTTCCCAGGAAGATCTGCGGCGGATGTTTCAGCCTGCCGCTATGCGAAGGCTCGCGGGGGGGATCTTCCGCGACGAGGAATACTGGACACACTGCAAGCTCGGAGGACATCCAAACCCAAAGGCGTGGGTTCTCCTGCCGGGCCGCGAAAGAGCCGTGGACGCCCGGTGGATGTGGGCCGACCTTGCCCAACATCTCGAGCGCCTTTGGTCGCTTGTGATGGAGGCCGCCAGCGCCGCCGGGTTCGAGGAGGCTCTGCCGGTGGCTGAGTGCGCCGCGGCTACGGAAAGCATCGCTGCGTGGAGTCGGGTTGACATTCTCGCCACGCGCTTGCCGCTCTCTGTGCTCGAAGGCGACACCGTTTGACTCGAAATGCTCTTTGCGCAAGCGCTCTGAAGACGCCTGTCATTCCCCCAAACGGCCTCGGTGACAGTCCCGTCCCTAAGCCTCAGGGCGGCAGCGAATGCAGTTCTCAGTGAAGCCCCTCAACTGCTAGTTGGTGCGCGTGATCTGCATCTGCGCGCTAAACGTGCCCTGTTCGTCAGTCCGCGCGATCTGAACCTCTGAGTGGTCGGCGAGCGTCAACCCCGCGTCTCCGATGGCCGCCCAGTAGGGGAGGCATGCCGCTAGCGATGCCTCGTCCATGTTCTCCGCCGTCAACGTCGCCGAGAATCGAAGTCGCCCGTCTTCGGTGACAGACGGCTGAGGATGTAGGAGGCGACCGTCCATCATGAGCGAGTTTGTGAAACGCTCCAACTGCTTGGCGCTGTCGGCGGTCCCGGGCGGGCTGGTGATTGTGATGGCGCACTCGGGCACGAGACTCAAGGATATTCGGAGCCGTTGCCAATTCTGGTCGCTCGAGCAGGGAACGCGCGCGCGCGTTCCGGCTGTAGCGGTCTCTTTAGGCGCCCGAGGAACTCAGGCGAGCGCGCGCCGAACCGCACCGTCCAGCTCGCCCTTAACGGCCTCACAGCACGCCTCCTCTACGCTGGCCCCCAAGCCGTCCTTGGTGCGCGTCCAATTAATCCGATGCGTCGAGTGATGGGTGGGACACTCCAGCGAGGGAACCGCTTGGCGGGCTCTCGCGAGCAGATTGTTCATTGCCTGGTCGAGGATCTGGTGCTCGGCGTGTGGGTTCCAGCTAGAGGTCACTCGGCCGCGGATCATTCTCGGGCGCTCCTTCGTCTCGCCAGGGATAGGAACAGGTGTTCGATCAGGATAACGGCTCTGCATGTCGGCACGTTCCGTCGGTCGGCGTGGCGCCGGCAGCCTGAGGATGGCAGCACCTGTCCTTACCATCGGTGAGATGCGTGTCTCGGAGTTGATTCGGTTCGGCGCTCCGCCTGCGCTGGCGAAGGTCTGGGCAGCGGAGATGGCTGAGCTGACGGAGATTCAGGCTAAGGCGGTCGAGGCCGGCGTCTTGGACGGCCGGACGAATCTCCTCGTAGTTGGTCCGACTAGCTCCGGGAAGACGTTGGTAGGGGAGATGGCCGCGGCAGCCACGAGCTTCCGTACGCGCCGCCACGGGATCTTCCTCGTGCCTTTCCGCGCGTTAGCTGACGAGCACTACGCGACCTTCCGCGCCCGCTACGGCGAGTTGCTGAATGTCGTCATCTCGACCAGTGACTGGACCGAGTTTGACGACGACATCCGGGTCGGCAACTTCGGTCTCGCGGTCCTGACCTACGAGAAGCTGACTGGCTTGCTCGTTGAGCATCCGCAGCTGTTGGACCGCTGCAGCGTGGTTGTCGTTGACGAGGTTCAGATGATCGGTGATGGCGGGCGTGGCGCCAACCTCGAGAAGACTCTGACCCAGGTCTTGCTGCATGAGCAAGCACCGCAGGTGGTTGCGTTGTCGGCGTCGCTGGACGAGTTGAACAAGCTTGACGATTGGCTGCGGGCGACGCTGGTCATGGTCAACGAGCGGCCGGTGCCGTTGGAAGAGGGCGTGCTCGCGCCGTTTGCGGGCCGGATGCTCATGGTGGACGAGACCGAGCGCCAGCTGACCGGCGGGCGCTCCGAAGCCGAAGAGGCGCTGGATGACTTGGTTGCATCGCTCGTCGATGAGGGCAACCAGTTGCTCGTTTTCCGGGCCAGCGTCCCCAAGACGCAGTCGACGGCCGAGCGGCTTAAGCGCTCGCTGCCGGCGCCGGGCTTGGCGGAGCAAACTGCGGCCGAGCTCGACCAACTCGAGCCCTCGGAGACGGTTGAGCTCTTGCGGCGGACGCTCGCGTCGGGTGTCGGTTTCCACAACGGCGACATGACGGCCGGCGAGCGTCGGGCGGTTGAGCAATCGTTCCGTCGCGGCGAGGCGCGCGTTCTGGTCGCGACGACGACGCTGGCCATGGGCGTCAACATGCCCACCGACGTCGTGGTCGTTGCCGACTACAAGCGCTTCTATCCCGCACGGGGGCAGTGGCAGTTCAGCGAGATCCCGGTCTCCGAGTACAAGAATGCCGCAGGTCGAGCGGGCCGCCTGGGTCAGCGGAGTTCAGGACTCGCTGTCTTGCTGGCCGAGCGGGATTCTGAGCAGCGCCAGATGCTGGACTATTACTGCCGTGGCGAGGTTGAGGCAGTCGAGTCGCAGCTGCCGAAGGAGGCGTTCGCCGACGTCGTCTTCGGGATCCTCTGCGGCGGGCTGGCGCACAACCGGGCAGAGCTGGTCGAGTTCATCACGGCGACCTTTGCCTACCTAACCTTCTATGAGCTGAGTGGCGGCATCGTTGCGGTCGAGTCCGGCGTCGTCGAGGCGGCCCGTTTCTGCTGCGAATCGGGCCTGGTGCGTGAGGAGGACGGTCAGCTACTTCCAACCCGGGCCGCGCTCGTCTTTGCCGCCTCGGGCATCCCTTTGGCCGTAGCGACGCGGCTGTCGACGCTTGCCGATCTCCTTCGCGAAGGCCCAATCGGAGAGGTCGAGCTGGTGTTCGAGATCGCCAACTGCGACCAGCTGTTCGACCGGCGGCCGTACATTGATTGGGACAAGCTGCGAGGAATGCCGGTCGACCCGCGAACCAACTTGCGCTTCGATCTAACTGACGTCGGCGACAGGGCGTCATTACGGCAGACACTCGCCAAGGGCCATCTCGAGGAGCGCGAAGCCCGGGTGATCGCCCGCACTGCCTGCCTACTAGCTTGGATGGGGGGACTCGCCGAGGAACGGATTGGGCGCCGCTTCAGGGGCTGCCCGCCGGCTCGCCTGCGGGGTATGGGCAAGACCGCGGCCTGGCTGCTCGAGGCGCTCGAGCGGGTCGCGACCCTGCGTGGCGTCGCTGAGGAGCAGGTCGAGACGGTCCGCATCGCGGCGGCCGAGGCTCGCTACGGGGTGCCGGTCGAGCTGGCAGCGCTCGCGCGTTTGCCCCAGGTCAGGGTCGGCCGAGCGGCGCTCATGCGCCTCTACGAGGGAGACAAGGGACGTCAATTGTACGAGCCCGACGTGTTGCTCGAAGCCGATCTGCCCGAGTTCAACGGGCTCCTGACGCCAGCCGAGGTCGAGCGCCTGCGGAGAGCGATCGTCGCCGAGCGCGGCGAGACCCTACGGCGCCGACGTGACGGCCACCTTGAGCGGGCCCAGCGGGCTCAGCTTGACGCACAGCTAATCGAAGGCCTCTACACGGCGACCGGCGGCGGCCTCGAGCAGGCTGTCACTGACGCTCTCGACGCCGTCGGCATTCCGGCCACGCGAATCGTCCGCCAGCCCCAGGGCGAGGAAGACCTTCAGATCGACCACGCTGACGGCACCGTCGTCGTGTCCGTGACCGCCTCTGCCGACGCCGGGAAGCGGATCAGCTGGAACAAAGCGCGCGAGGTGCTGGGCACGGGTACCGGCATGAACCCCGCCAACTACGTCTGCATAGGCCGCCCAGGCTTCCACTCGCTCGCCGAGCGCAAAGCCACCGAAATCCTCCGCGAACGCGGCAGCCGTCGGCTGCTGCTGGTGCCGATTGACGTCCTCGGCGAGGCCATTATCCGCACCCGTGAAGGTCAGCTCGACAGCACAGCCCTCGCCGACGCGCTCGCCCGCCGGTCCGGCCTACTAACTCTGCGCGACCTACCGCTCACGAACGAGGTCAGCGTCGCGACAGAGTCGTAAAGCAAACTAGGCCCGCGCTAGCCCGACCCGAACATCCGCTGCTCGGCGCGTTCGGCGGCGCCTGTGTGTTGGGTTTGGGCGGCGTGGATGTAGCGTTGGGTGATGGTGATTTGTGAGTGGCCGGCTTTGTGTTGGATGTAGGTGAGGGGGTTGCCGGCGGCGGCGTCGTGGGTGAGGGCGGTGTGGCGGAGGTCGTGGAAGGGGCGGATGGGTTTGCTGATGCCGGCTGCTTTGAGTGCTGGGCGGAGGTGTTGGCGGGTGAGGCGGGCGGGGTCGAGCGGGGTGCCTCTTTGGGGGTGGTGGAATACGTGGTCGCTGTCTGTGGTGTACCGGCTCTTCTGGTAGTGGGTGGCGAGGAGTTGGCTGGTGTGGGGGCCGAGTTGGATGCGGCGCCGTCCGGCGCGTGATTTGGGTGTGGTGAGGCGGCCTTTGACGAGGGCGCGTTGGACGTGGAGGTGTTGGTCGAGGAGGTGGATGTCTTGCCATTGCAGGGCGAGGAGTTCGCCGCGGCGGAGGCCGTTGCCGAGGCAGGTGAAGGTGATGGTGTGGGCGATCCGCCACCACTCCCGTTCCTCCTCAGTTGCTGCCCTCGCTTGGAGGTGGTTGTAGGCGCTGTCGAGGCGTTGGATCTCGACTGGGTCGAGGATGTGGGGTTCGGGTT
>DATFCX010000020.1:0-6915 GCA_035252585.1 Gaiellaceae bacterium | reverse complement strand
GCCGCCGGCAACGAGGCGAAGCAGCGCCTGCACCCACTGCGCGCCGCCGAGCCCGGCGGCGACGTCGCCGAGCCGCTGCCGCAGACGCGTGCGCGCGCGCAGGAGGAGCGAGCGGACGGACGGACGGCTGAGCGAGAGCTCCTCCGCGAGCTGCCCGTAGCTCAGGCCGCGTATCTCCCTGAGGAGGAACGCTTCGCGCTGCGCGGCCGGCATCTGCCCGACCTCGTCCCAGACATGGGCCAGCTCGCCCGCGCGCAGGGCCTGCACCGACGCGTCCACCGCAGCTCCGTCGGGCGCCTCCTCGGCCGGAACCGGCGCGGCCGCACGCTCGCGGAAGCGGGCGTAGCACTCGTAGCGGGCCACGGCGAGCAGCCAGGCGAGCGGCTCGCGCGGCTCGGCTCCGTTCAGGAGCGCGCGGTGCGCCGAGAGGAAGACCTGCTGGGCCGCGTCCTCGGCCTCGGCGCGATCGCGCAGGAGGGAGCGGCAGAGCCGCGCGACCGCGTCTCCGTGCTCGCGGTAGAGCGCCTCGGTGTCCTGCGGCCTGCCGTTGGTCTCGGCTGCGGTTGCCCCCATGGCGACGGACGGGACTACGGCCACGCGGGCCGATCGGATTCAACGCACGACGAACGTGACGCGGAAGACGCGCGCGGCGCATTGGTGCGAGCCGCACTCCCGCGTGCCGAAGCCGTAGCCGTAGGCCCTGACGACCGCCTTGCCGCTGGCCCGTGCGGCGACGGTCCATGCGAGGTAGCCCGGATCGCCGAGGTGCTGGATCGGCTCGAGGCGGACCGCCCTGCCGCGGACGCGCGGCCCGCGCCATCGGTATCGCTCCGTGAGGCGAAGTTGCACCCGCACGCCCTTGCGCAGCGTCAGCCTGGCGCCGTTGTCCCGCAGCGTCACGATCCTCGGCGCGCGCTTCCCCTGCGCGGCCGGAAGGAGGACGAGCCAGGCTGCGAGAGCCGCGATCAGGATGCAACGCCGCACGCGGTATTCGTAGCCGCTCTGACCGCCGGCCGCCCTGGCGCCGACGGGCCGCTGCACGTCACTCGCGCCTGGGATAGGGTCTTCGTCGCGCAAGCGAGCCCAGGGGGAGACGTGGCAGAAGTCGTCTTCGACGAGGTCACGAAGGTGTATGCCGACGGCACGAAGGCCGTCGACTCCCTCGCGCTCGACATCACCGACGGAGAGTTCATGGTGCTCGTCGGCCCGTCCGGCTGCGGCAAGACGACGGCGCTGCGCATGGTCGCCGGTCTGGAGGAGATCTCGGGCGGCGTGGTCCGGATCGGAGACCGGGTCGTCAACCACGTGCCCTCGCGCGACCGCGACATCGCGATGGTCTTCCAGAGCTACGCGCTCTATCCGCACCTGTCGGTCTACGACAACATCGCCTTCGGCCTGCGCGTCAAGAAGATGCCCAAGCAGGAGATCGACCGGCGCGTGCGCGACGCCGCGCAGGTGCTCGGGCTCGATCCGTTCCTGAAGCGCAAGCCGCGCGCGCTCTCCGGCGGCCAGCGCCAGCGCGTCGCGATGGGCCGGGCGATCGTGCGGGAGCCCGCCGCGTTCCTGATGGACGAGCCGCTCTCCAACCTCGACGCGAAGCTGCGCGTCCAGATGCGCGCCGAGGTGAGCCGGCTCCAGCGCGACCTCGGCACGACGACCATCTACGTCACGCACGACCAGGTCGAGGCGATGACGATGGGAGACCGCGTCGCCGTGATGCGGAAGGGAGAGCTCCAGCAGGTCGCCGATCCGCAGACCCTGTACGACCGCCCCGTCAACCTTTTCGTCGGCGGCTTCATCGGCTCGCCGGCGATGAACATGATCGAGGCGACGGTGACGAGCGCGAACGGAGGGCTCGCCCTCGACGTCGGCAAGCAGCACCTCAGGCTCGACGAGGGCACGCTCCAGGCGCATCCCGCGCTGCGCGGCTACGAGGGGAAGCGGGTCATCCTCGGCATCCGGCCCGAGGACCTCGAGGACGCCTCCCTCGAGCCGGACTCGCCGCCCGACCGCCGCCTGCGCGGGATCGTGGAGCTGCGCGAGGCTCTCGGGTCGGAGCTGATGGTGCACTTCACGGTGGAGGGCACGCGCGAGGCTCTGACCGAGGACGTGAGGGAGCTGGCGCAGGACGCCGGCCACCCGGGCGAAGGCGCGCTCGAGAGCAAGGGCGCAGGCGCGCTCCTGGTCGGCCGCTTCGGCGCACGAGCGTCGGTCGAAGAGGGAAAGCAGGTCGAGGTCGCCGTCGACACGCGCTCGCTCCACTTCTTCGACGCCGAGACGAGCGAGGGAATCTACGACGGAAACGAGAGCCAGAAAGGAGCGTCAGCGTGAGGGAGAGTGGCAGGAGGAATCGGGCCGTGCGGTTGGCGGCCCTCGCAGGGGTCGTCGCGACGCTCGTGGCCGTCACCGCCGGCTGTGGTGGCGGCGGCGGCGGGTCGAAGAGCGGCGGCACGTCGACGGGGAACTCGAGCGTCAAGGGCACCGTCAAGTTCTGGGGAATCTGGGCCGCGACCGAGCAGAAGGCGTTCCAGAAGGTGATCGACGGGTTCCACAAGCAGTACCCGAACGTCACGGTCACCTACCAGTCGAAGGGCAACGACATCCCGACCGTGCTGTCGACTGCGATCGCCGGCGGCAATCCGCCCGACATGGCCGACGTCGCGCAGCCGGGCCTCGTCAAGCAGCTCGTGCAACAGGGTCACCTGAAGCCGATCACGTACGCGAAGCCGACGATCTCCGACAACTTCTCGCCCGCCTGGGAGAAGCTGGGCGAGGTCAACGGCAAGGACTACGCACTCCTGTACAAGGCCTCCAACAAGTCGACCCTTTGGTACAACGTCAACGTCCTCAAGCAAGCCGGCGTCAAGCCGCCGAAGACGTGGTCGCAGCTGATCAGCGACGCCAAGACGATCAAGGCGTCGGGCACTCCCGCGTACTCGCTCTGTGGGTCGAACGGCTGGACCCTGACGGACATCTTCGAGAACCTCTACCTGCGCAGGTGGGGACAGGCGAAGTACGACCAGCTCAGCGCCCACCAGATCAAGTGGACCGACCCCTCGGTGACCAAGACGCTGCAGGACATGGCTCAGGTCGTCGGCGACACGGGGAACATCTACGGCGGCGTGAGCGGCGCACTCCAGACCGACTACCCGACGTGCGTGGACTACGCGTTCGCGACTCCGCCGAAGGCGGCGTTCAACTTCCAGGGCGACTTCGTGAGCCTCGAGATCCTGCAGGCGACGAAGTCGAAGCCCCAGAAGGACTTCAACGTCGTTCCCTTCCCGACGATCACTCCGGGCCCGAACGCGAAGGCTGTGGAGACGGGCGGCGACCTGATCATCACGTTCCGCGACACGCCGGCGATCGAGGCGTTCATGAAGTACCTCGCCACGCCGCAGGCGGCGGAGATCTGGGCGAAGCTCGGCGGCTTCGGCACCGGCAACAAGCACGTGCCGGCCAGCGTCTATCCGGACCCGATCACGGCGGCGACGGAAGCGCCGCTCGCGGGAGCGACGTCGGTCGCGTTCGACATGTCCGACAACCAGCCCGCCTCGTTCGGTGCGACGACGGGCCAGGGCGAGTGGGGGATCTTCCAGAAGTTCCTCCAGCACCCGACCCAGATCTCGAGCATCCAGCAGCAGCTCGAAAGCGCTGCCGCGAAGGCCTACAAGAGCGGGAAGTAGCTCTTGAGTGGTCAGTCGATCACGGCGGAGCCGCCCCCCGCGGCGGCTCCGCCGGAGCCCACGGGGGAAGCGAGATCCCGCCACCTGACCGGCGGGCTGTTCCTCCTGCCGGCGGCCATCCTGCTCGGGGTCTGGCTCGTCTATCCGACGGTCTACACGATCGTCCGGAGCTTCTTCGGGCAGTCCGGCTACCTCGGCACCTGGGTCGGGATCGACAACTACAAGACGCTCTTCACGACCTCGACGCTCGTCACGGCCATCAAGAACAACGCGATCTGGGTGGGCGTCGTGCCCGCCTTCGTGACCGCGCTCGGGCTCATCTTCGCCGTCCTCACGGAGCGGGTCCGCTGGGTGGTCGCGTTCAGGACGGTCGTGTTCCTACCCATGGCGATCTCGGCCTTCGCGACCGGGATCACCTGGCGGCTGATGTACCAGCAGGACCCGAACCTCGGCGCCATCAACGCCCTCGGCCGCGCGGTCTCGAGCGCGGTTTCCTCGCCCGGCGTCCTGTCCAACGCCTTGCCGTCGACGACGGCCCTCCAGACGCACGGCGGAGGACTGCTCCTGAAGACGCCGCTCCATCCCGGCGGCGTGGCCCTGCTCGGTCTGACAGGGATCGCCCCGACCGACGTGCCGCAGGGGGCGCGGCAGGCGGTGAAGCCGGCGGGCAAGTCGGGTGCGATCGAGGGTGTCGTCTGGCGTGACTTCAAGCCCGGGGGAGGCAAGCCGGGCGTCGTCGAGCATGGCGAGCTCGGGCTTCCGGGGGTGACGATCGAGCTCAGGGACTCGTCGGGCAAGGTCGTACAGACGACCAAGAGCGACCCGAACGGCAGCTTCTCCTTCAAGGGCGTCTCGTCCGGGAGCTACCAGGCGGGCATCGGCGCACAGACCTTCGCCAAGCCGTTCGGCGGCTACTCGTGGCTCGGGCCCAGCCTGATCACGCCCGCGCTCCTCATCGCCTACATCTGGATCTGGGCCGGCTTCGCCCTGGTGGTGATCGCGTCCGGCCTCGCGGCGATGCCGCGGGAGGTGCTCGAGGCTGCGCGCACGGACGGCGCGACCGAGTTCCAGGTCTTCCGCCGCGTCACGGTGCCGCTGCTCGCGCCGGTCCTGAGCGTCGTCTTCATCACGATGGTCATCAACGTCCTCAAGGTGTTCGACATCGTGATCGCGCTCGCGCCGGAATCGACGCAGTCGAACGCGAACGTGATCGCGCTCGCCATGTGGCGGACCGCCTTCAGCGGCTTCGACTTCGGCACGGGCTCCGCGATCGCGGTCTTCCTCTTCCTGCTCGTGATACCCGTGCTCGCGCTCAACATTCGGCGCTTCCGGAGGGAGGCCTGATGGCTGCCGTCGCCGAGACCGTTCGCGTCCCCACTCCGCAGGACACGGTCGCCGCCAGGATCCTCCGCGCACTCGCGAGGACGCCGCTGCAGATCCTGCTCGTCGTGATCGGCCTGCTGTGGCTCGTGCCTACCGTCGGCCTCTTCATCACCTCGATCCTGCCCGGGACCGAGACCTCGACCGCCGGCTGGTGGAAGATCTTCTCCCACCCGAGCCTCGCCACGTTCGCGAACTACAGCGCGCTGTTCCACGCCGGCGGCTTGACCGCTGCACTCGAGACGACCGCAATCGTCGCCGTCGGCAACACGCTCCTGGTCGTGATCGTCGCCGCGCTCGCCGGCTACGCCTTCGCCTGGCTCGACTTCCCCGGTCGCGACTGGATCTTCATCTGCGTGATCGGCCTGCTCGTGGTGCCCTTGCAGATGGCGCTGATCCCGATGTTCAAGCTCTACGACACGTTCGGAATCGGCGGGACCGCGCTCAGCGCGATCCTCTTCCACGCCGCGTTCGGGTTGCCGTTCGCGGTCTTCCTGCTGCGCAACTTCTTCATCGGGATACCCAAGGACATCCTCGAATCGGCCCGCATCGACGGTGCGAGCGAGATCTGGATCTTCGTCCGCCTGATCCTGCCGCTCGGCCTGCCGGCGATCGCCTCGCTCTCGATCTTCCAGTTCCTCTGGACCTGGAACGACCTGATCGTGTCGCTCACCTTCAGTGTGAACACGCTCAATCTCTTCATCTTCAGCCAGCTTCGCCAGTTCACGCAGGGCACCACCGTCATTGCGCCGGCAACGTTCCTTTCGCTCGTGATCCCGCTCGTGGTGTTCTTCGCCTTCCAGCGCTACTTCGTCCAGGGGCTGCTCGCAGGCTCGGTGAAGTAATGGCGCGAGTCGCCGTCGTCGGGTCCGGGCTCGCGGGGTTCACGGCGTACCAGACGCTGCGCCGGGAGCTCGCGCCCGGCGAGATCTCCGTCTTCGGGACGGATGCCGATCCCGCGGCCGTCTGGCGGGTGCGCGCGGCGGCGATCCGCCAGCGGCAGATGCGCTCGGAGAGCGACGGCCACACCTCGCCGACCTCGTTCCCGGGACTCGCGTTCTCGAGCGTCCGCCGGCGCCGCTCGGTCCGGCCGCTCCTCGACTCGGTGCTCGATCGCTACCACCCGACCGTGGACGAGTTCCTGGCGCACGTCGAGCGGTTGCGCGAGCGGAGCGGCTGGGACGAGAGCCTCGTGCTGCGCCGGGTCGAGCGCGTGCAGGCGGTGGACGGAGGCTTCGAGCTCGACGGCGAGCGGTTCCCGCACGTCCTCCTCGCGCTCGGCCATCCGGGCCTGAACGTTCCCGAGGAGCTGCGGGACGACCGGCGCGCCGTCCACTCGTACGAGCCGCACGACTACGCGACGACCGTGACGGTGGTCGGCGCCGGTCTCGCCGCCGCGACCGAGTGGCTGAACGCGCTCGCGGCCGGGGCGGAGGTCGTATCGGTGCGCCGGCGCGATCCGGCACGGCGGCCGCTCAACGTACCGCGCCAGTACTTCTCCCGCCGCGGGCTCGCCGGCTACCACCGTCTGACGCCGCGCGAGCGGATCGAGCGCCTCCGCTCGCTGACCGCGCCTTCCTATCCGGCCGGCGCCCAGTGGGACGAGCCGCTCGAGCGGGCGGCGCAGGAGGGGCGGTTCCGCGTCGAGCCGTCGGTCAACGGGAGCGCGCAGGTGATCTGCGCGACGGGGTTCCGGCGCGGCTTCCGGCACGATCCGCTGCTCGCGCGGCTCGTCGCCGAGCACGACCTCGAGACGGCGGACGAGTGGCTGGTCCTCGATTCCGATTCGGCGGTGCCGGGACTGAGCGACGCGACGCGAACACTCGCGGTCGCGGGCGCACCCGCACAGTGG
>DATFCX010000019.1:0-11524 GCA_035252585.1 Gaiellaceae bacterium | reverse complement strand
TCGCCGCCGGTCACCTGGCCGCGGCGCGAGGATCTCGGTCGCACGGCGCGAGGTGTCCGCCGGTAAGGGCAGCGTCTCGGCCTCCGCTGCCGCGGGCGCGAGCATTCGCGCGAGCGCGGCGGCCGAGGAGGGTCGATCCTCCGGCCGGACCGCGAGACACGCCGTCACGGCCGCAGCGAGCTCGACCGAGGCGTCCGGGGCGCCGGCGGCGAGGTCCGGAGGGCGGAATCCGTCCGCCGCTCCCAGCTCGGCGAGCGAAGCGGCCGTGCGCGCAGGCTCACCGGCGAGGAGCTCGTAGAGAACGGCACCGAGGGCGTAGATGTCCGCAGCCGCCGTGACCTGCTCGCCACGCGCCTGCTCCGGGGCGAGGTAGCCGGCCGTGCCGAGCACGGTGCCGGTGAGCGTGAGCCGCGTTCCCTCGTGACCTGCGGCGATGCCGAAGTCGCCGAGCTTGAGGACGCCGTCGCTGCCGAGCAGGAGGTTCTGTGGCTTCACGTCGCGGTGCACGAGCCCGGCGCCATGGGCCGCGGCGAGCCCGGCACAGGCCTGCATCCCGAGCGACGCCGCCTCGGCGGCCGGCAGCCGTCCACGCCGCACGACGAGCTCGGCTAGCGTCTCTCCCTCGACGTATTCCATGGCGATGAAGGGACGGCCGTCGTCCTCGCCGACGTCGAAGACGCGCACCACGTTCGGGTGCGCGAGCCGCGCAGCGAGACGCGCCTCACGGAGGAAGCGACGCCGCAAGTCGCCGTCCCGGGCGAGGTTCTCGGCCAGCCGCTTCAGCGCGACCGGACGGTCGAGCTCGACGTCCTGCGCGAGATCGACGGTGGCCATCGCTCCGTGGCCGAGAGGACGGACGAGCTCGTAGCGGCCGGCGACGCGAGTCACGGTGCTCATTTGTCCTTGCCGCCGGCGCCGGGGCCGTGATGCCCGTGCTTGTCGTGGTGATCGTGGTGGTCGTGCTTGGCCGGCGGCTTGGGCTTCTGCGGCACGGTCTCCACCGTCGTCACCGTGCACGTGAGGCGGTCGGCGAGGTTCTCGACGCCCGTGACGAGCGGCAAGCGGAGGCGAGGCGGCAGCCTGTGCTGGGCCGCTCGCACCTGGTCGCGCAGGGAGTCGGCGAGGTGCATGGCGCCGCAGCTGTCGCCTGCGGACACGGCCCCTGCGATCTTCGAGGCCTGGCGCTCCCAGTCGTGCGCCAGGTCCCGCGGGACCCCGTGGAGGGAGGGCTGTTGCGGTCGCGAGCCGCCACCGCAGCCGGCGGCCAGGAAGGCGACGAGCGCTGCGACCGAAGCGATCCTCAACACCTTGCCCATCTACCCGAGATCGGGTCCACCGTAGCCTCGCAATTCGAGACGCGGACCGTTAAGATGCTGTTAATGCCGATGCTGCACGGCTGTGCGTTTCCGGGGTGCTCGACCTTCACGTTGAGTACGTACTGCGTCGAACACGAGCTGCTCGTGCGTGCGCTCAAGGAGTCCGAGCGCGCACAGACGATCGCGGCGCTCGACGAGCCGCTGACCGCCGAGCTCCAGACCGGCGGCACGGATCTGGCTACGGAGCCGGCGCAGCTCTGATCTACCGACCGGCGGCCGCCGCTGCTCGGCCGGTTTACTGCGATGCGGGCGGGTGCGCCACGTGGACCGGGGCGACGGCCGTCGACGAGGACGGAGGCCCGTCGAACGTGAGCGCCTGCTTCTTCATGCACGAGGTGCATGGAGCCGCCGACACCGCGGTCCTGTCGTGCGAGAAGAGCGCGATCGTCCCCGGCACGGCGATCACGAAAGCGGCGACCGCCGCGGCCGAGGCTGCGGAAGCGGCCGTGGCCGAGCGCACCAGACGCCGCCGTAGCGCGTGCGTCCGCAGCTCGGACGAGCCGACCGGACACTCGGCGATGGAGTCGTGGAACACCGTGGCCAGAGCGGCGATCTCGCGCGTCCACGATCTGCACGGCTCGCAGTCGAGCAGGTGACGCTCGAGCCGCGCGGCCTGGAGCTCGTCGAGCTCCCCGTCCAGGCGACACGAAGCGAGCTCGCGCCATTCGCTGCAGCGGTCGACGTCCATCGTCACTACGTTATAGACGTCTCGTGCCGACGGAGGTTAGCCTCCTCGGCCGCGTCTCGAGGCGTCGCGCTCAGTTGCCGTCGCTGGCCCGGACCTTGATGGTCGGCTCGGGCACCCAGTAGTTCACGATCCACTTCTTGCCGACCCGCTGGAGGCCGACGTTGAAGGCGAGCGGCTTGACACCCGACCCCTTCCGGGCGACGAGCACGACCTGGGCGAACAGCTGGGTCTTGTGCGACTCCGTGACCTTGAACGGCGCCGTCTTCGCATTGACCGCGGGATAGGGCACGATGGGGAGGTTGCCCTTCTTGAACTGCGCGAGGCTCATCCCGCCCTTCAGATCGGGGCCGACGAGCGGGTAAGCGACGTCGAGGTTCTTCCGGAGGACTGCCGTCTCCAGGAACGTGCGCCCGACCTTGAGCGCGTCGGTCGACGGTGCCACGGTCGGATTCTTTGCCTGGTGTGTCTTGGACGGCGGCGAGGACACGGTCCCGATGCTGGGACTGACCGACCCGGACTGGCTCGTGCCGCGGCTCAGGTAGACGCCGAGGAAGACGGCGATTCCGATCGCCAGCACGGCGCCGCTGATCCACATCAGCCGCCGCTGGTTGCGCGGCGAGGAGAGGAAACCGCTGGGAGATGAGGCCGTCGAGGACATCCGCCGCCCAAGGTACCAGAGGATTCTGGAGGTCGGGGAGCGGGTTTCCTCGGTCCGCGGAACGCTCAAAACGCGTGCCTCGAGGGGTCGAAACCGGTGCCGAGCAGGATGAGCATGAGCCCGAGCACGAAGAGGCCGAGCGAGGCCCGCCGCGCCTCGCTCCGTTCCTCCGGCGTCGCCTTGCGGAGGCTCCTGCGCGAGAAGAGGCGGGGCGGGCCGATCGGAGTCGGAACGACGGTGGTGTTGTCGTCCTCGAAGTTCCGGTCGGCGCGCATGGGCCCGCGGCTGCCGAGCGCGAGGCTGCCGAAGAGGACGCCCGCGCCGACGAGGTAGAAGCCGACGGCGAGCGAGTGCGAGAGGTTACTGCCGGCGAGGGCGCCGAGCGCCACCGAGACGGCAGCCGTCCCGCCCACGAGCACGGCGACGATGATCGCGATGCGCCGGAGTGCGCCGCGCAGCACGTACAGCCCCTCCGGGGTCCCGCTAGTCGACGCTGCCGGCAAGAGACGGGGTGCGCCGGATCTCGTCCTCGCCCATGGGCCAGCGCTCGAGTGGGAAATGGCACGCGAAGGCGTGGTCCTTCGCTCCCGCGACCGGCGTCAGCTCCGGCTCGTCGACGTTGCACTTGCCGTCGACGAAGCGCGGACAGCGGGGATGGAAGCGGCAGGCGGCGGGCGGATTGATCGGGCTCGGCACGTCGCCGGTGAGCACGATCTGCTTCCGCGCTCTCCCGAGCGTCGGGTCGGCGATCGGCACCGCCGAGAGCAGGGCGCCGCTGTACGGGTGCTTCGGCTCCAGGTACAGCTCCTCCTTCGTGCCCGTCTCGACCGGCTTCCCGAGGTACATGACCATGACGCGGTCGGAGACGTGCCGGACGACGTTCAGGTCGTGCGCGATGAAGATGTACGTGAGGTCGAAGTCGCGCTGGAGGTCCTTGAGCAGGTTGAGGATCTGCGCCTGCACCGACACGTCGAGCGCCGAGACCGGCTCGTCGCAGATGATCAGCTTCGGATTGATCGCGAGGGCCCGCGCGATGCCGATTCGCTGCCGCTGGCCGCCCGAGAACTCGTGCGGGAACCGGTTGTAGTGCTCCGGGTTGAGGCCGACGATCTCGAGCAGCTCCTGCACGCGCCGCTTCCGATCCTTGTCCGTGCCGATCCCGTGCACGTCGAGGGGCTCGGCGACGATCTCGCCGACCCGCTTGCGCGCGTTGAGCGACGCGTAGGGATCCTGGAAGACCATCATCATGTCGCGCCGGATCGGCCGCATCTGGGTTCGCCCGAGATGCGTGATGTCGTGGCCGTCGAAGATGATCTTCCCGCCGGTCGGTTCGAGCAGCCGGGCGACGCAACGAGCCATCGTCGACTTGCCGCAACCCGACTCGCCGACGACACCGAGCGTCTCGCCGGCCTCGAGCGTGAAGCTGACGCCGTCGACCGCCTTGACCTGCGCGATCTCCTTCTGGAACACGAGACCCCGGGTGACCGGGAAGTACTTCTGCAGGTCCTCGACGACGAGGAGCTCACTCATGCGGCACTTCCTTCCACGCCGGTCAAGGCGGCCTTCTTGGCGGCCCAGATCCGTTCGCGCTCTGCGTCGTCGAGATGGCAGCGGTAGCGATGGCCGGCCTTGTCCGGTGCGGGATCCAGTCCCGGCAGCTCCGCGCGGCACTTGTCGAACACGTAGGCGCAGCGGGGGTTGAAGGCGCAGCCTCTCGGCGGATGCAGCAGCGACGGCGGCTGGCCGGGAATCTGCTCGAGCCGCGCGGAGACCTGTTCGAGGCGCGGCAGCGAGCCGAGCAGGCCCCACGTGTACGGCATCTGGGGCTGCGCGAAGAGGTCGTCGACCTTCGCCTCCTCGACGACCCGGCCGCCGTACATCACGAGCACGTCGTCGGCGAGCTCGGCGACGACACCGAGGTCGTGCGTGATCATCACGATCGCGGCGCCGTGGTCGTCCTGCAGCTTCTTCATCAGCCGCAGGATCTGGGCCTGGGTCGTCACGTCGAGCGCTGTCGTCGGCTCGTCCGCGATGATGAGCTCCGGTTGGTTGATCAGCGCCATCGCGATCATCACGCGCTGGCGCATGCCGCCCGAGAACTGATGCGGGTAGTCGTCCACGCGAGTCTCGGCGCGCGGGATCTCGACCTCCTGGAGAGCCTGGATCGCGCGGCGCCGTGCCTCGTCGCGCGAAACGTCGTTGTGCAGCAGCACCGCCTCCTCGAGCTGCCAGCCGATCTTCTTCACCGGGTTCAGCGAGGTCATCGGGTCCTGGAAGATCATCCCGATCCGCCGGCCGCGGATGTCCTGCAGTCGCGAGCCCGAGGCGTTGATGAGCTCCTCGCCGTCGTAGCGGACGGAGCCTTCGACCTCCGCGCTCTTGCGATCGACGAGACCCATCACGGTGAGGAAGGTGACGCTCTTGCCCGAGCCTGACTCGCCGACGACGCCGAGCGTCTTGCCGCGGTCGAGCTCGAAGCTCACACCCGAGACGGCCTTGACGATGCCGTCGTCGGTGCGAAAGCGCGTGTGGAGGTCCTGGACTTCGAGCAGCGCCATCGCTTTACGCCAGCCGGATGCGCGGGTCGAGCCACGCGTAGAGGACGTCGACGAGGAAGTTGAAGGTGATGACCGAGAGGGTCGCGAACATGACGATTCCGACGATCACCGGGAGGTCGAACCGCGGCGCGGCCTGGACGAGCTGCTGGCCGAGGCCAGGCATTCCGAAGACGATCTCGATGAACACGACGCCGCCGAGCAGGAGGCCGAGGTCCATGCCGAGGATCGTCACCACCTGGAGCATGCTGTTGCGCAGCACGTGCTGAACGAGGACGCGCGCGGGCGAGGCGCCCTTGGCGCGAGCAGTGCGCACGTAGTCCTCGGACATCGTCTCCATGACGTTGGCGCGGATGAGCCGCGTGTAGAGGGCGGCGCTGCCGACGGCGAGCGTGATCCAGGGCAGGATCAGGTGGTAGGCCCACTGCGCGGGGCCCGAGCAGACACCGATCGCGTGGGTCGGTCTGAGGTCGCAGTAGTCGCCGATCGGCGTCCAGCCGAGCTTGAAGCCGACGAGGTAGATGAGGATCAGGCCGATCCAGACCGAGGGCGCCGAGATCCCGATCAGCACGAAGATCATGCCGGTGCGGTCGAGGATCGAGCGGGGCCGCAGCGCCGAGATGACGCCGGTCGGGATCGCAATCGCGAGATAGAGGATGACGCCGCCGAACACGATGGAGGCCGTGACCGGGATCTCCTGTCCGAGCATCGTGCGCACCGGCAGCCCGTTCACGAAGGAGTAGCCGAACGACCCGTGGCGGACGAGGTTCCAGACGAAGAGCCAGTACTGCTGATAGATCGGCAGGTTGAGGTGCAACTCGAGCCGGATGTGGGCCACGATCTCCGGCTTGGTCGCCTTGCCGGCGGCAAGCGTGGCCGGGTCCGCCGGGACCACGAAGAAGATCACGTACGTGATCATCGTCGCCACGACGAAGAGGAAGAAGGCCCAGAAGGTGCGGCGGATGAGGTACTGAGTCACTGCCTGCCTATGAGATTCGGATTAGTCGGAGATTCGGATTCTAGGACTTCCGGAGGGGCGCCCGCAGGCGCCCCTCCGGCTTGATCCATGCTTCCGGTCGACCTACTTGCTGACCGTGAGCTTGTTCCAGAACGGCTGGCCCCACCACTTGCTGTAGAGCCAGTTGTGCACCCGGTTCGAAGTGAGGATCCGGGTGTTCCCGACCTGGGTCGGAATGAGCGGGGCGTAGTTGTTCATGAACACCTTGTCGAGTGCCCCGTAGAGAGACGCCCGCTTTGCACCGGTGGCAGCGGCCGCCTTGTCCATCATGGCGTCGAACTTCGTGTTGTTGAAGTACATGTAGTCGACGTTGCCGGTGTCGCCGATCGTGCGACCGTCGAAGTTGACGTTGAAGTAGTCGTAGCCGTCCGGGTAGTCGGCGCACCAGCCGCCGAAGGCGGTGATGTTGTAGCCGTTCGGACCCAGAGCGGTCGACTTCGTCTCCAGCGGCCCGTAGAAGCTCGACGGGTCGGACTGCTGCAGCGAGGGCTTCATGCCCAGCTTCGTGGCCTGAGCCTCGATGTACTCCGCCACGTTGGTCTGGTACACGCTCGACGGGCGGTAGTAGATGACGAGCTTGGCACCGTTGAGCCGGCTGCCACCAACCTGCTTCGCCTTGTTGAAGTTCCCTGCCGCCGGGTACGTGTTGAACTTCTTGTAGCCCGGGATGGCCGGAACGAGGATCTGGTCCGAAGGAGCTCCGGAGAGCGGACCGGCGAAGTTGATGATCGCGTTGCGGCTGACCGCGTAGTTCAGCGCCTTGCGGACCTGAACGCTGGCGGTGGTGCCGTTCGCCGACTTCGTGTTGAGCGCGTTCCACGTGATGCACGTGGTCGGCCCGACATGGAACCGGCCCTTGTTCACGTGGTACTTCTTGATCGTCTTGGCGACGTCCTGCGAGGGGACGCCCGCGATGTCGACCTGGTTCCGCTCCGCCTGCAGAAGCTGCGGATCGCCGTTCGAGGTCGGGTAGCTCTTGACGATGATCGTGCTCGAGTTCGCCGGCCAGTTCTTCAGCAGCGACTTCGGGAAGTGCTTGTTCCGCTTCAGCACGGTCAGCGAGGTGAGGTTGTTGCTCTTGATGTAGTACGGGCCGGCAGACGCGTACTTCAGGATGCCGGACTGACGATTCGAGTACGGCATGTTCGCCGGGATCGCCGAGAACCACTGCATACCGACGATCGACTCGAACTGCGGCACCCTCTTCGTCAGGGTGATCCGAAGCGTGAGCCCCTTGGCCTTGATCCCGGAGATGTGCGTCGGCGGGTGCAAGGAGCACTTCGGGCCGGCTCCGCTGCCACAACCGCCATTGGAGTCGTGAGCGAAATCGCCGGACTCGGCGAAGGCCTGGCCGCCCTTGAGGAAGACGTCGAGGCCGTCGAAGATGCCGTACTGCGCGAACATCTTCGGGCTCAGGTTCCGCTCGAAGGCCCGCTGGAAGTTCTTCGCGGTGACCTTCGTGCCGTTGTTGAACCTCAGGCCCTTGCGGATGTGGAACGTGTAGACCTTCCCGCTCTTGGAGACCGTCGGGAACGACTTCGCCGCCTGCGGGATGAGACGGAGGCCGGCCGGGCCGCCCTTCGTCGGGAGGTTCAGCAGCAAGAGCTGGGTGTTGTAGAGCAGGCCCCAGTCGTTGCTGACGTACGACAGCTGCGGGTCGAGCGTGTCGAACGGTGTACCGGCCTGCGTGACGATCAGCGTCCCGCCTTTCTTGGCCTGCGCCTTGTGGCTCGCCGCAGCCGTACCAACCGTCATGGCGGCGACGAGCAGCGCAACTCCCATGCTCAACATGAACAGGGAGAACAGGGACTTCCTGCGCATATGACTCCTTCCATCTCGGCGCCGCACGCCCTCACGAGCGGCCCGGTTGAGGTAAGTGAGAGACACCAGCAACTGATCAGACGATCGCTGTTCGAAAGAGTTAGCGGGGCTTCAGACCGGCGGGAATCAGATCCGCGAACGCGGGTCGAAGGCGTCGCGAAGGCCGTCGCCGAGGAGGTTGAAGGCGATCGTCGTCAGCAGGATCGCCACCCCCGGCAGCAGCAGGATCCAGATGTCGGTCTGGTAGTAGGTCGGGGCGTTCGCGAGCAGGTTGCCCCAGCTCGCCGTCGGCGGCACGATCCCGAGGCCGATGAACGAAAGGCCCGCCTCGCCGAGGATGTTCGCCGCGACGAGGATGCTCGAGTAGACGATGATCGGCGCGACGAGGTGCGGCAGCAGGTGCGACCGCATGATCCGCCAGTCGCTCGCGCCCGTCATCCTCGCTGCCTCGACGAACTCCTTCTCCCGCAGCGAGAGGACGACGCCGCGCATGATCCTCGCGGGGTAGAACCAGCCGAAGAGGCTGAAGATGAGGACGAGCGTGAAGACGCCGTTCCGGAGGAAGCCGAGCGTGATGTTGTTCAGCGTCGGGCCGGCGACGATGACCAGGCCGATGATGAACAGGAGCGCGGGGAAGACCATCACGATCTCGATCAGCCGCGAGATGACGGTGTCGACCCAGCCGCGGAAGTAGCCGGCGAGCGTTCCCATGAGCACGCCGAGGCTCACGGAGAAGATCGTCGAGAAGACGCCGACCTCGAGAGAGGTCTGCGCTCCGTAGAGGATCCGGAGGAACATGTCCGTGCCGGTCTGGTCGGCGCCGCCGAGGACGAACAGCGTGTGGCCGTAGTGACCAGGGGCGTTCGGGTACGGCGCCTTGGAGACCCACGTCCAGGGTCCCACCGGGGTGTTGCTGAGGTGGTTGATCGCCGTCAGGAAGATGTCGTTCGGCCCGTGGCCGAGAAAGTGAGCCGCGACCGGCCCCCCGACGAAGGCGCTGAGGAAGAGGAAGACGATGAAGCCGAGGCTGACGACCGCGAGCTTGTCCCGCAGGAACCGTCTGAGAACGAGCGCCCAGTAACCACGCGCCTTTACCGCTTCGGGCTCGGCCGGGGCGTCGAGCGGAACCTCGAGAGTGGTGTCGACCCGTACCGTCACGACCGCGGGGAAGGTACCTCATTGCAGGGGAAGCTGCCACCCATCTGACGCAGTATGACGCTCTGCTGAGCCGTTTGTTAGTTGGCCAGGCGCGCGAACCAGTCGAGTGCATCCGGGTTCGCGAGCGAGTCCCTGCTCGCGACCTCCTCTGCCCGCGCGCCCATCAGCAGGCGCTTCACCGGCACCTCGAGGGCCTTCCCGGAGAGGGTGCGCGGGATCTCCGGGGCCACGAGCACCTCGTCGGGGACGTGCCGCGGCGAGCAGTCCTCGCGGATCCGGCGGCGAATCGCCGCCTGCAGCTCTTCGTCGAGCTCCGAGCCCTCGCGCAGGACGACGAAGAGCGTCATCCGGAGGTCGCCTCCGCGCGGCACGTCGACGACCAGCGCGTCCAACACGTCCTCGAGCGCGAGGACGCTGCGATACAGCTCGCTCGTCCCCATGCGCACGCCGCCGCGGTTGATGGTCGCGTCGGAGCGGCCCGAGATGATCGCGGTGCCGCGCTCGGTGATCTCGATCCAGTCGCCGTGCCGCCAGACGCCGGGGAAGGTGGAGAAGTAGCTCTCGCGGTAACGCGACCCGTCGTCGTCGCCCCATAGATAGAGAGGCATCGACGGCAGCGGCTCGGTGATCACGAGCTCGCCGACCTCGTCGATCAGCGGGCGGCCGTCCTCGCTCCAGGCCTCGACCTTCGCGCCGAGCGCGCGCGCCTGCAGCTCGCCGCGATAGACGGGCAGCGTCGGCACGCCGCCGACGAAGGCGGTGCACGCGTCCGTGCCGCCCGAGGTGGAGAAAAGCCAGACGTCCTCGCCGACGTGCTCCCGGACCCAGTCGAAGCCCTCGGGCGCGAGCGGCGAGCCGGTCGACCCGACGCTGTTCAGGCGAGAGAGGTCGCGTCCGGCGCGCGGCTCGACTCCGTCCTTCTGGCAGACCGTGATGTAGCCGGCGCTCGTGCCGAAGCAGGTGATGCCCGCCGCGTCGGCGAGGTCCCAGAGGGTGCCGAGGTCCGGGTACGCGGGATTGCCGTCGAAGAGCACGATCGACGCGTCGGAGAGGAGGCCGCCGACCAGGAAGTTCCACATCATCCAGCCGGTCGTCGTGAACCAGAAGAGCCGGTCGCCGGGCTGCGCGTCGACGTGCAGCCGGAGCTTCTTCAGGTGCTCGAGGAGGATCCCGCCCTGGCCGTGCACGATGGCTTTCGGCAGGCCGGTGGTGCCCGAGCTGTAGAGCACCCAGAGCGGGTGGTCGAAGGGGAGCTGTGCGAACTCCAGGTTGGCGGCGGGCAGCTCCCACTCCTCCCCGGCCAGGTAGGGGATCACGAACGTACGCTCGACGGTCGGCAGCTCGCGCTGCAGCGCCGCGGTCGTCTCGCTCCGGTCGAAGTCCCTGCCGCCGTAGCGATAGCCGTCGACGGTGAGGAGCACCTTCGGCTCGATCTGGGCGAACCGGTCGACGACGCTGCGGACGCCGAACTCCGGCGCGCAGCTCGACCAGGTCGCGCCGATGCTCGCGCAACCGAGGAAGGCGGCGACCGTCTCGGGGATGTTCGGGAGGTAGGCGGCCACGCGGTCGCCCGCCTCGACGCCCGACTCGCGCAGGGCTCCGGCGACCGCGCCGGCGCAGGCCCGCAGCTCGCCCCACGTCCATTCGCCGAGCGGGCGCAGCTCCGACGCGTGGCGGATCGCGACGTCGCCGTCGTCCCGGCCGCGAAAGACGTGCTGTGCGTAGCTGAGCCGCGCGCCCGGGAACCACTGCGCGCCGGGCATCTCGTGCGTGGTCAGCACGCGCTCGTAGGGCTCGCTCGCCTCGATCTCGAAGAACTCCCAGATCGACGCCCAGAACTCCTCGAGCTCGTCGACCGACCACTGCCAGAGGTCGTGGTAGCCCTCGAGGTGGAGGCCGCGCGTCTCGTTGAGCCACTCGCGGTAGCGCGTGATCGTCGCCGATGCGATCCGCTCCGGGCTCGGCGTCCAGACGACGGGCGGCGCAGACACGGCCGCGATCGTACTGCTCAGCGGCGGGCGGGCTCGAGCGGCGGCGTCTGCTCGCCCTCTGCGTCGGCGATCCCCGACAGGACGTCCCGGATCGCCTCGACGGAGCTGCGACGCGCGTGCCAGCCGAGCTCCTCGCGTGCGCGGGTCGTGTCCATGAGCGGCACCGCGAGGCCCATGTCGAGCCACCCGGGCGGGGTCGGCTGCAGCCGCAGCCGCCAGCTCACGTCGAGCGCCCGGCGCGCCACTGCGCGCGGCATGG
>DATFCX010000018.1:0-8963 GCA_035252585.1 Gaiellaceae bacterium | reverse complement strand
GGTTCCGGCCCGTGCTCCGGAGCGTCCCCGCCGTCCTCGACAGCCGGTGCGCTCCCGGCGCCGGCGCCCGCTGGTCTGGGCCCTGCTTGCGCTGGTCGCCGCCGGCGTGGCGTTCGCGGCGGTTCTGCTGCTCGGCGGCGCGAGCCACCACCACAGCGGAGCGGGCAGCGGCGGCTCGTCAGGCTCCACCGTCCAGCTGCACGGTGTCGGCAACTACAACCCCAGCACGTTGTCGACCGACAGCCACGCGAACACCGCAGCCGCGGCCACGGACGGTGACCCGTCCACCCCCTGGATCACACAGATCTACAGCTCGCCGGAATTCGGCGGTCTCATGGCTCCCTACAACGGCCTCGGCCTCGTGCTCGACGCGAGCCGCCCGGTGAAGCTCCAATCGCTCACCGTGCATTCCCCCACACCCGGATTCAGGGCGGAGATCAGGTCGGGCTCGTCGCAGTCGGGGCCGTTCTCGTCGGACTCCGCGGCGAAGACTGTCGGCAGCTCCACGACGTTCGCGCTGAACGGGGCCACCGCGCAGTACTACGTCGTCTGGATCACGAGCTTGGCCGGCACGACCGAGGGCTACATGGCCAGGATCTCCGAGGTCACCGCGAAGAGCTAGTACACGAGCTTCGAGCGACGCTCGTGCCGCTCGAGGGCGAGCTCGATCAGCCGCTGGAGCGCGTCGGCGTAGCCGAGCCCGGACGCCTCGAACAGCCGAGCCCAGACGCTCGTCGCGGTGAAGCCGGGCATCGTGTTGAGCTCGTTGAGCACGACCTCGCCGTCGGAGTCGCGCACGAAGAAGTCCACGCGCGCGAGGCCCTCGCACTCGCTCGCGACGAACGAGTCGACGGCGCGGCGCTGCAAGAGCTCGATCGTCTCCTGCGACAGCTCCGGCGGCGGGACGACGAGCTCCATCCCGCCCTCGTCGTACTTCGACGAGTAGTCGTACCACTCGTGCTCGAGGGTGTCGATCTGGCCCGGGAGGGACGCGACCGGCGGCGGCACGCGGTTCCCGAGGACGCCGACCTCGACCTCCGTGCCGGTGACGAACTCCTCGACGAGCACCTTCTCGTCGTGCCGGAACGCGAGCTCGACCGCCGGCTCCAGCTCCTCCTCCGCGTGCACCTTCGTGATCCCGACGGAGGAGCCGAGCCGCGCGGGCTTCACGAACACCGGGTAGCCGAAGGGGTTCTCAACTGCGTCTCCGAGCCGAATCGCGTGGTGCGCTGCGACCGGGATCCCGCTGTCGCGCATCACCTTCTTGAACAGGTCCTTGTCCATCGCGAGGGCCGACGCTGCGACCCCGGCTCCGATGTACGGGACGTCGGCGAGTTCGAGCAGCCCCTGCACCGTGCCGTCCTCACCGAACGGCCCGTGCAGGATCGGCAGGACGACGTCCACGACGCCGAGCGTCTCGAGCGTGCCGCTCTCGGCCGGAACCGGCAACGTCTCCGCCGGACCTGTCTCGGTGCCTGGCACCAGGACGCGTCCCGAAGAGACAGGGCTCTCGAGAGCCCAGCGTCCGTCGCGGCCGATCGCGACCTCGACGATCTCGTATCGGTCCGGGTCGAGGCCAGCGACCACCGACCGCGCCGAGGCCAGGGAGATCTCGTGCTCGCTCGACCGGCCGCCCGCGAGGATGGCCACGCGGAGACGGCGGGCCGGGCTCACCCAGTCGTGGTCGTGGTGGTGGTCGTCGTCGTCGGCGGCGGTCCGGGCGAGTGCTGGCCGACCACGATCGTCACCTGCGTGCCCTTCGCCGCCGAGGAACCGCCCTGCGGGCTCTGCGACTGCACGATGTTTTCCTGGTCCGCGCCGGTCGAGACGGGCTGCTGCTGGACCTGGAAGCCGGCGTTCTCGAGGGTCAGAACAGCCTGTTGCGAGGTGTAGCCGACGACATCCGGCACGGTGACCTGCGGGGGGCCGTTCGAGACCCGGACGGTCACGCTCGTTCCCTTTGCCGCCTTGGTGCCCGGGACCGGACTCTGACTGATCACCTGGTCCTTGGTCGCAGTGCTGCCGACGTACTGGGGGTTGGCCTTGAAACCGGCCGCGTTGAGCCGGTTCGTGGCCTCGCTGAGGCTCAGACCGACGACACCGGGAACGGTGGCCTGCACGGGCCCGTTCATCACGTTGACGCGCACCGTCGAGCCTTTCGGCACCGACTTTCCCGCCGCCGGAGCGGTCGCCGTCACCTTGTCCTTCGTGTCGCCGGGGACGCCAAATTTCTTCGGCTGCAGCCCGGCGTTCCTGAGGATCTGCTGCGCCTGCGTCCAGGAGTCGCCTTTTACATCCGGCACCTGCACCTTCGGCGGGCCGGTCGAGACCCAGATCGTGACGGTGCTGCCCTTGTCGATGTGCGAGCCCGGGCTCGGATCCTGCTTGAAGACGATTCCTTGCCTGTACCGCTCGCTGGAGCCGTGTTGCACGTGCGCATGGAGGTGCGCGGCGGTGATCTGGCGCTTCGCCTGCCCCACGGGCTGGTTCAGATAGAGCCCGACGGGGACCTGCTTCGCCCCGCCGGAGAGCTCCTGCCAGACGAAGAAGCCCGCGATGACGGCCGCGACGACGAAGCCGACGGCGACGAGCCACGGCCAGAGCGGCCGCTCCGGCCGGCCGCGCTCCTCGTACTCCTCTTCCTCCGCGACCACCGGCGGCGGCATGACGCGGGTGCCGGCACCGGCGGGCGGCGCGATCATCGTGGCCGCGGTCGCCGACTCGGCCGGTGAGGGTGCGGGCGAGGGCCGTCGCAGCACCTGGGTCGCGGTATCGACGGTCGTCGCCGCGACGTTGGCGCCGCGGGCGACCCTCTCGAGGTCGGCCTCCATCTCGTCGGCGGTCTGGTAGCGGTCGTCCGGATTCTTGGCGAGCGCGCGGAGGACGACCATGTCCAGCTCGCGCGGGATGTCGGGCCGCAGCTTGGACGGAGGCTTGGGCGCATGCGAGAGGTGCTTCATCGCGATCTCGACCGGCGTCTCGCCGTCGAACGGCGTCTTCCCGGTCAGCAGCTCGTAGAGGACGATGCCGAGCGAGTAGAGGTCCGAGCGCGGGTCGACCTCGCCGCCGCGCGCCTGCTCGGGAGAGAGGTACTGCGCGGTCCCGACGATCGAGCCCGTCTCGGTCATCTGGCTCGTGCCGGCGCGCGCGATCCCGAAGTCCGTCACCTTGACGCGTCCCTCGCCGTCGACGAGGACGTTGTGCGGCTTGATGTCCCGATGCACGATGCCGTGCCGGTGCGCGAACCGGAGCGCGGAGAGGATCTGGCGCGCGTACTCGATCGCGACGTTGATCGGCGCGGCGCCGCGGCCGACGATCAGCTCCTTCAGCGTGCGGCCGTCGAGGTACTCCATCGCGATGTAGTAGGTGTCCTCGGCCTCGCCGCGGTCGTAGATCGAGACGATGTTCGGATGGTTCAGCGCCGCCGCGTTCTTCGCCTCGCGGCGGAAGCGCTCGATGAACTGGTCGTCGTTCGCGTGGCGGCCGTTCAGGATCTTGATCGCGACCCGCCGGCCGAGCTCCTGGTCCTCCGCGAGGTAGACGTCGGCCATGCCGCCGGCGCCGAGCTTGCGCTGGATCCGGTAGCGCCCGTCGAAGAGAGTGTCGATGAGGGAGTCGCTTACGGCCACGGCCGCCTACAGGGTAGAGACAAGGTTCGGGATCCAGGAACTTTCGGCGGGTCCGACGAGAATCATCGTCGGCTCGCAAACAGCTTTTCGAGGATCGCCTTGGCGATCGGGGCCGAGATCGAGCCGCCGAACCCGTTCAGCTGCTTCGCCACCACGACCGCGACGACGTACCGAGGATGCGTGGCCGGCGCGAAGCAGACGAACCACGCGTTGTAGTAATTCGAGTTGCCGACCTCCGCGGTTCCGGTCTTGCCGGCGACTTGAAGGCTTGGAGGAAACCCGACGCTCGCGGCCGTCCCGCCCTGGACGACGAGCTGCATCATCTGGTTCAGCTCGGCGGCGGTCTGCGGCTTGATCACGCGCCCGAGCGTCTGCGGGGTGGTCTTGGTGACCGTCGAGCCGTCGGGAGCGACGATCCTCTGCACGAGATACGGTTTCGGCTGGACGCCGCCGTCCGCGATCGTCGCGGCGACGAGGGCCATCTGCAGCGGCGTCGCCAGCATTCGCTCCTGTCCGAAGGCGAGCCGGCCCGGGTCGACCTTGTTGAAGTCCTTCGGGAACCAGAGCTTGCCGTTCTTGTAGAGCCCGCTCGGATCGATCGTGTCCGGCGGCAGGTCGATCGGCGGCTGCGAGTAGAAGCCGTAGCGCTTCGCGTATTCCAGGATCGTCCGCGCGCCGATCGCCTTGCCGACGTTGCAGAAGACGGAGTTGATCGAGTGCTCGAGCCCCTCCGAGAGCGTCACGTTCCCGAAGGTCTCGTGCGCCGACGGCGAGTCCGGCGCGCTCGAGTTGAAGACCTTGTTCCCGTACTCGATGCAGTAGCCGGGGTCGTCGAAGGGCGAGCTCGGCGTGAACTTGCCCGTGTCGAGCGCCGCCGATGCGGTGACGAGCTTGAACGTCGAGCCCGGCGTGTAGCGGCCCTGCGTCGCGTTGTTCTGGAGCGCGGAGGCGTCGCCGCACGCTCCCCGGATCTTGAGGATCTTCTTGTAGCCGAACGGCTGCTCGATCAGGTTCGCGTTGTAGGTGGGCGACGACGCCATCGCGTAGACGGCGCCGGTCTTGGCGTCGAGCGCGACGACCGCTCCGCAACGTCCGGCGAGCTCGTTCAGCGCGAGCCGCTGGACGGCGGGACGGAGCGTGAGGATCACGTCGTTGCCGCGCACCGTCCGCCCTCCGAGCTTGTCGAGCTCCTGCTGGAGCGTGTTGCTGAGGTTCGTGTTCGCGCCGGTGAGGTAGTCGTCGAGGGTCTGCTCGAGCCCCGTGGTGATTCCGCCCCTCGTCGAGTAGCCGGTCACCTGCGGCGCGAGGTCGTTCTGCGGGTAGTGCCGCGTGAAGGTCGTCAGCCCCTTCTTGCGGTGCCTGCGGTTGTCTGCGAGCACGGTGCCGTCGGACGCGAGGATCTTGCCGCGGTCGACCGTGAGCCGCGAGATCAGCGAGACCGAGTTGTCCTTCCGGTCGGCGAGGTCGGCCTGGGCCCACGTCTGCCAGTACGTCGTCGAGACGATCAGGACCGCCAGCAGGACGAGTGCGACCACCGAGATGTGACGGAGCTGTTTGTTCACACTCCCGCTCCCTCCCTGTTCGCCCGATTCGAGATGAGGAGGAGCCCGGCGACGAGCAGGAAGTTGGCGACCACGCTCGAGCCTCCGTAGGAGACGAACGGGAGCGTGATCCCGGTGAGCGGGATGACCCGCGTGATGCCGCCGACGATGACGAAGGTCTGGAAGGCGAAGCTGAAGCTGAGGCCGGCCGCCAGCAGCTTCGAGAAGCCGTCGCTCGCCGTGAGCGCGATCCGGAAGCCGCGCAGGACGAAGGCCATGTAGAGGAGCAGCAAGGCCGCCGCGCCGATCAGGCCCAACTCCTGCGCGAGGGCGGAGTAGATGAAGTCCGTGTTCAGATCGGGGACTACCTGCTGCCCGGTTTGCGTGCTGACGATGCCGTGGCCGAGGCCGGTTCCGCCGACGCCGCCGTGCGCGATCGAGTACAGCGACTGCAGGATCTGGTAGCCGGTCGTGTGCTCGTACTTGTAGGGGTCGAGCCACACGTCCACGCGTGCCCGGACGTGCGGCGTCGCCTGGGAGACGGCGAACGAGCCGACGAGGAAGAGCCCGATCGCGACGGCGACGAACGCGATCCGCGCAGTCGCGACGTACAGCATCGCCACGAAGATCCCGTAGTAGAGGAGGGCGCTGCCGAGGTCGTCGGTCGCGAAGAGGACGAGCATCGCGCCGCCCCAGATCACGAGCAGCGGCCCCCAGTCCTTCAGCCGTCCCTGGGCCAGCACCTCGCGCTTCTCCCGGAGGTAGGCCGCGAGGAAGACGATGAGCGCGATCTTCCCGAGCTCACCCGGCTGGAACTGGAGCGAGCCGAAGTGGATCCAGAGCCGCGAGCCATTGATCGACTCGCCGATTCCCGGTGCGAGCGGCAGGAAGAGCAGAAGGATCGCCGTGACCCCGAAGACGTACTTGTAGCGCTCGAGCACGCGGTAGTCCCGGTGCAGCCAGAACAGCGTCGCGCCGAACGCGGCGACGCCGATCACGATCCACAGCGCCTGCCGGAACGCGTTGCCGGGACCGAGCCGGTAGATCTCCGTCACGCCGATCGCCGTGAGGAGCGCGGCCATCGGGAGGAGGTACGGGTCGGCGAGCGGCACCGTGAAGCGTGCCGCGAGGTGCGCGACGAGGTACAGGGCGAAGAAGAAGACGGCGTACCCGAGCGAGCCGCCGGAGATCTGCGACTTGAGCGCGATGTAGACCGTGGCGAAGCCGATCGCGGTCAGGAGGCCTACCGTGAGGAGAGCGGCCAGTTCGCGGTTGCGCAGGGTCACCGCGACAACCCCCAGATGATCAGCGCCGCCGCCAGCGCCAGCAGGACGATTCCGAGGAGGACGATCCGGACTCGCCGCACGTCGGCGGCCGGCCGGGCCGCAGCGTCAGGCTCGGCGACGTCCTCCGGCAGCTCGCTCGGCGCGACGACCATCGTGTCGCCGGCCGGATCGGGCTCGGCGTACTCGCGCGTCTGCTCGTCGGGCCCGTCGTCGTAGCCGTCGAGCGCGGGCATCGCGACGGTGTCCTCCAGGTTCGTCGCCGGCGCGGACGAGATGCGGAACGCGACCGCGGTGATGTTGTCCTCGCCGCCGCCGCGGTTCGCCGCCTGGACGAGCGCCTTCACCGCCTTGTCGAGGTCGTCGCGGTTCCGGTGGACGAGCTCGAGGATCTCCTCGTCCTCGACCATGTCGGAGAGCCCGTCGGAGCAGATGAGGAAGACGTCGCCCTCCTCGGCCTCGATCGTGAAGCCGTCGACGTCGACGTCGGGATCCGTCCCGACCGCACGGGTGATCACGCTGCGCTGCGGGTGCGCGTGCGCTTCCTCCTCCGAGAGCTTCCCGCTCTTGACCAGCTCGTTGACGAGCGAGTGATCCTCGGTCAGCTGCTCCATCTGCTCGCCGCGGACGAGGTAGGCGCGCGAGTCGCCGACGTGGCCGAGCGCGACGGTCATCCCCTCGACGAGCGCGACCGTCATGGTCGTGCCCATGCCCGAAGCGGTGGGATCGGTCGAGGCGCGGTCGTAGATGCGGCGGTTCGCCTCCTGGATCAGCGCGTCGATCCGCTCGGTGCCGTCGAGGCTGTCGGAGTCGACGCCTTCGAGGGCCGAGGCGGCGAGCTGTGACGCGACCTCGCCGGCCTGCGCGCCCCCCATCCCGTCGGCGACGGCGAAGAGCGGCGGCGCGACGACGTAGTTGTCCTCGTTGCGGCGCCGCTTGCGCCCAGTGTCGCTGGCGACTGCGTACGCGCCGACGGGCACCCCTACGACTCCTCCACGCGGAGGTCGGTCTCGCCGACGCGGAGGACGTCGCCGGCGTCGAGCCGCTGCGCGCCCGCGACGCGCGAACCGTTGACGTACGTGCCGTTCGTCGAGTCGAGATCCTGCACCCAGACTCCGTCGCCGCGCACCTCGATCCGCGCATGACGAGCGGACGCGAACTCGTCGCCGACGAGCACGAGGTCGTTCTGTCCGCCGCGGCCGACCGTCACCGGCGCGGAGTTGAGCGGGAACTCGCCTCCCTCCTCGAGGCTCGGGCTGCGCTGGACGACGAGCCGCACCGACCTCCGCGTCGGGGTGTCGCGGCGGAGGCCCGCAGCCCTCGCGGCCGTCGGCGTCAGGATCATGCTGTCCTGGCTCGAGGCCGGGCGCTCGCGCCCTGCCGAGCGGATGACGCGGAGGACGAAGAGGTAGAGGAGGATGATGAACGCGATCTTGAGCGCGAGGAGCACCTCCGCGACTCCCGTCGAGGCGACGATGTTCACGGCGACCCTATTCCCGCTCGGTCGAGAAGGTGACCGTCGTCTCGCCGATCGTGAACTGCGAGCCGTCGTCGAGCCGCGCGCGCTGGACGCGTCGGCCGCCCACCTCGGTGCCGTTCGTCGAGCCCAGGTCGACGAGCCAGTACGTCGATCCCTCCTGCACGATCTCCGCGTGCCGGCGTGACACGTTCGCGTCGTCGATCCGGACGTCGGCGTCGCGCGAGCGGCCGAGGACGGAGCGCCGCTGGTCGAGGACGCACCGCTCGCCGTTCCAGCGCAGAACGGCGACCTCCTTCTCCACGCCGAGCTCGGCGAGCGAGGCCGCCTCGGTCGGCTGCGTCCGCGGCTTGTAGACCATCGTCGCGCCGGGCGGCGGGACCTCCACCGGCGCCTCCTCGTCGGCCTGCCGTCCGTACTGCGCCATCCGGGTGGCGATGCCGAACTCGCCGACGCCGAGATCCTCGTCGGTCTCGAACAGGATCCGCGGCGCGGTCAGGAGCGCGTAGTTCTCGCGTGCGGCGTGCTCGGAGAGGTACTCCTCGAGCTCGGACACGAGCGAGTTCTCGTAGCCCTCGAACTGCTCGCGGTCGCCGGGGGAGAGGTAGATCGTGTACTCGTTCGGGACGTAGACGCGGGTCACCGAGGTCGAGCGGTGCTCGTCCATCTCCTTCGCGAGCTTGCGCGCGAGCTCGACCGGCTGGACGTTCGTGCGGAAGGCGCGGCCGAAAACGCCCTCGAAGACCCGCTCCAGCCTCTGCTCGATTCCGCGCAGCATTACGACGCCGCGGAGGGTACCCCCAGGGCAGGAGCGCGAAGCGCTGTGAACGCCGCAATCGCCCATGCCGAGAGGAGAAGCGGGAGCGCGGCGGCGTTCGGGACGGCGGCGACGGTGAGCACGATCATCCCGGCCCCGAGCGCCGCGGCGGCCCAGCGTCCGCGGGCTCTCGCGCTCGGGAGGGCGAGCGCGACGAGCGCGAGCGCGCACGTCTCCAGCAGGAGCGACGGATGGGCGCCGGCGGCGCGGGCGAGC
>DATFCX010000017.1:0-19247 GCA_035252585.1 Gaiellaceae bacterium | reverse complement strand
TCGACGGGAGCACGACGCCGTATCCCTACTTCGACGCGTACTGGTCGGAGCTCGATCGCTTTCCCTACCTCATCGACGCGGAAGGGGAGATCGTCGGCTTCTGCCTGATCCGCGTGGCCGACGACGGCTGGCACATCGCGGAATTCTCCATCCTCCCTCACCAGCGGCGCAAGGGGATCGGCCGCTCGGCAGTCCAGGACCTCGCCGAGCGGGCGCGGGCGGCCGGCGCCGCGCACCTCGAGGCACGGGTGCTTGCCGGCAACCGTTCGGCACTCGACTTCTGGCTCACCCTCGGTTTCAGCGTGATCGAGCAGCCGGGCGCGATCGTGACGCGCCTGAAGCTCTAGCTCGCGCCGCCGGAGACAGTCAGCTGGTTCTCGGCGTGGCGGATGCGCTGCTCGAGCTGCCAGCGGTCGGCGGTCGAGTCTCCCGCATCGGCCTTCGCCAGCTCGTCCTGCGCCTCCTCGAGCTGCCGGCGCGCCCGCGCCTCGTCGATGTCCCCCGCCGCCACCGCGTCGTCCACGAGCGCGATGGCGCGGTTCTCGAGCACCTGGAAGAAGCCCGGGCCGGTCGCGAACTCCCGCACCTCGCCGTCGCCGAGATGCACCCGGGTAGACCCTGCCTGCAGCATCGCGACGAGCGGCGCGTGCCGCGCGAGGACGCCGATCTCCCCGGCGGCGCCGGGCACGATCAGCATCTCGGCCTCGCCCTCGAACGCCGGTCCCTCCGGCGTGACGACCGAGACCGGGAAGAGCGGATGGTCCGGCACGCCGCCTCCTGCTACGCGGGAGTGCCGGCCGTCTCGGGCTCGGCGGCCTCGGCCTGCTCGTCCGCCTCGCGCTGCGCGGCGTCGTCCGGCTCCTCGCCGCCGAGCTGCTTGCCGCGCTCCACGGCCTGCTCGATCCCGCCGACCATGTAGAACGCCTGCTCCGGCAGGTCGTCGTGCTTGCCGTCGAGGACCTCGGTGAAGCCGCGGATCGTGTCCTCGAGCTTCACGTACTCGCCCGGCGTGCCCGTGAACTGCTCCGCGACGAAGTTCGGCTGCGAGAAGAACCGCTCGATCTTGCGCGCGCGCTGCACGACGAGCTTGTCCTCGTCCGAGAGCTCGTCGATGCCGAGGATGGCGATGATGTCCTGGAGGTCTCGGTAGCGCTGCAGCACCTCCTGCACGCGGGTCGCCGTCGTGTAGTGCTCCTCCGAGACGATCCCCGGCTGGAGGGCGCGCGAGGTCGAGCGCAGTGGATCGACCGCCGGGTAGATCCCCTTCTCGACGATGGCGCGGTCGAGCACCGTCGTCGAGTCGAGGTGGGCGAAGGTGTTCGCAGGCGCGGGGTCGGTGAGGTCGTCGGCCGGGACGTAGATCGCCTGCACCGAGGTGACCGAGCCGGTGCGCGTCGACGTGATGCGCTCCTGCAGCTGCCCCATCTCGGTCGCGAGCGTCGGCTGGTAGCCGACCGCGCTCGGCATGCGGCCGAGCAGCGCCGACACCTCGGAGCCCGCCTGGACGAAGCGGAAGATGTTGTCGATGAAGAGGAGGACGTCCTGGCCCTCGTCGCGGAAGTACTCCGCCATCGTCAGCCCCGACAGGCCGACGCGGAGCCGCGCGCCGGGCGGCTCGTTCATCTGGCCGTAGACCATCGCGACCTTGTCCATGACGCCCGACTCCTCCATCTCGAGCATCAGGTCGTTGCCCTCGCGCGTGCGCTCGCCGACGCCGGCGAAGACCGAGACCCCGCCGTGCTGCAGCGCGACGTTGTGGATGAGCTCCTGGATCAGGATCGTCTTGCCGGTGCCGGCGCCGCCGAAGAGACCGATCTTGCCGCCGCGGACATACGGTGCGATCAGGTCGACGACCTTGAGCCCGGTCTCGAAGATCTCGATCGTCGGCGATAGGTCGGAGAAGGCAGGAGGATCGCGATGGATCGGCCACCGCTCGCCCTCCGACGCTTCCTTCCCGTCGATCGGATCGCCGATCACGTTCCAGATCCGCCCGAGCGTCACGTCGCCGACCGGGACGGAGATCGGCCCCTTCGTGTCGACGACCTCGGCCCCGCGCGCGAGACCGTCGGTCGCGTCCATCGCGACCGCGCGGATGCGGTCGTCGCCGAGGTGCTGCTGCACCTCCGCGATCAGCTCGCGGCTGCCACCGTCCTCCGGGACGTCGATGCGGAGGGCGTGGTAGATCTCGGGAAGCCGGTCCGGGAAGACCGCATCGAGCACGACGCCCTTGATCTCGACGATCTTCCCCGTGTTCTTGCCGTTGCTCTTGTCGGCCACAGAAACTCCCCTGATACGTGAGATAGGTCGGAAAGCGGCCTGGCTCTGCGCCCGCCGCGCGCACTCTAGCCGACCCGGATCCGCGCTCCTCGGTGGAACCGACGCCGTTTGCGAAGCTTGCGCGCATGGCCGAGACCGACGTCTCCGCGACCCCGTTCAGCGGCCGGACCGCGTGGACGCGCAACCTGCAGACGCCGCTCCGCTCCTTCCTCAGCACGGAGACCGGCAGCGCCGCCGTCCTGCTCGCGGGCGTCGTGGCCGCGCTCGTCTGGGCGAACGCGGATCCGGCCTCGTACGAGCGCGTATGGACGACGACGCTCTCGATCCGGATCGGGGGCGGGAGCCTCTCGCAGGATCTCCGCGGCTGGATCAACAGCGGGCTGATGGCCTTCTTCTTCTTCGTGATCGGACTGGAGGCGCGGCGCGAGTTCGACCTCGGCGAGCTGCGCGAGCGGCGGCGGGTCGCACTTCCGCTCCTCGCCGGAGTCGGCGGGATGGTCGCGCCGGTCGGGATCTACCTGGCCGTCAACGCGGGTGGCGGCGCGGTTCACGGTTGGGGGACGGCGATGTCGACCGACACGGCCTTCGCGCTCGGCCTGCTCGCGCTCGTGGGGAAAGGCTTGCCGGACCGCCTACGGGCCTACCTCCTCACGATCGCGGTCGTCGACGACATCGTCGCGCTGCTCGTGATCGCGATCGCGTACAGCAGCTCGATCTCGACCGTCGCGCTGGTGGTCGGGCTCGGTCTCTTCGGCTGCATCCTCGTGGTGCGCGCCGCGGACATCCACTTCGGCCCGGTCTACTTCGTGCTCGGCCTGGCGGTCTGGGTCGCACTCTTCAAGTCCGGCGTCGATCCCGTGGTCGCCGGTCTCCTCGGAGGCGTGATCGCGCTCGCCTATCCCGCGCAACGAAGCGACCTCGAGCGCGCGAGCGACCTCTTCAGGCTCTTCCGCGAGCAGCCGACCGGCGACCTCGCCCGCACCGCGCGGTCGGCGGTTCGGCTGGCCGTCTCGCCGAACGAGCGCCTGCAGACGCTCTGGCACCCCTGGACGAGCTACGCGATCGTGCCCTTGTTCGCGCTCGCGAACGCCGGCGTCCACCTCAGCGGCAGCTTCCTCGCGCAGGCGTACACCTCGCGCGTCACGCTCGGGATCCTGCTCGGGTACGTGGTCGGCAAGCCGATCGGGATCGTCGGCGCCACGTGGCTCGCGGCGCGGCTCGGACGGGGCCACCTGCGCCCGCCGGTCGGCTGGGCGTCGGTCGCGGGCGCGGGGACGATCGCCGGGATCGGGCTGACCGTCTCGCTCCTCATCGCGTCGCTCGCCTTCCACGGCGCACGCCTCGCCGAGGCGAAGGTCGGCGTCCTCAGCGCAGCCGTCGTGGCCGCCGCGCTCACCTGGCTCCTCGTGCTCGGGACGAGACGGCTGCCGCGACGCCTGCGGATCCGGGCGCTGCTCGGCACGCCGGACCTGATCGTCGACCTGGCGGATCCGGTCGATCCGGAGCGGGACCACATCCGCGGCCCGCACGACGCGCCGGTCACCGTGCTCGAGTACGGGGACTTCGAGTGTCCGTACTGCGGCCAGGCCGAGCCCGTCCTGCGCGAGCTGCTGCGGGACTTCGGGGACGTCGCCTACGTCTGGCGGCACCTGCCGCTCAACGACGTCCATCCGAACGCGCAACGGGCTGCCGAGGCCGCGGAGGCCGCCGCCGAGCAGGGCGCGTTCTGGGAGATGCACGACCTGCTGCTCGAGCGTCAGGACGCGCTCGGGTATCGCCAGCTCGTCGGGTACGCGGGCGAGCTCGGCCTCGACGTGGAGCGCTTCGAGGAGGACCTGCGGACGCGCGCGGGCGCGGGACGCATCGCCCAGGACGTCGACTCCGCCGACCTCTCGGCCGTCTCCGGCACTCCAACGTTCTTCGTCAACGACCTGCGCCACTACGGCGCCTACGACATCGCGACGCTCTCGGCCGCGGTGAAGGCAGCGCGGGCGCGCGAGCTCGTACGGCCCACGGCGTGAGGCCGTGCTCTAGCCGCCGAGCTCCTCGTTCAGTTGGTTACCTGAACGACGACCTGCCCGACATCTTTCGCGGTTGCGGCAGCGACCGCTAGGTAGCAGACGTCCTGTCGCGGAGGAATATGCCAAAGCAGGTTGCGAGTGAAGGGAGTCGTAAAAGTACGACTGAGCTGGCTGACCTTGGTTCCCTTGAGGCAGACGATGCTGTACGACGTTTTGACCTGTGACGATTCCGGATAGAGAATGATCTTCTTCGGGTGGCTGACCTTCATGGTGTAAGACGCAGTTCCATTCTTCAGCGAACCCGACTTCTCGAATGTTCCGGCGAGGGCAAAGCCGGCAACCGCTGTGGCCACGATCATCACTGCCCCGATGCTCACCAGCTTTTTCATGTCGAACCTCCTGCCTTCATGATAGTCCGGCTCTCCGGCGGGATTGGCGATCTCGTCAGCCGGTCAGGGCGTCCGCACCGGCCACGACCTCGAGGATCTCCTGCGTGATCTCGGCCTGGCGGGCGCGGTTCAGCGAGAGCGTCAGGCTGTCGATCAGGTCGCCGGCGTTCTTGGAAGCGTTCCGCATCGCGGTCATCTGCGATGCGAGGAAGGCGGCCGCCGACTCGAGCAGCGCACGGTAGATCTCGGTCTCGAGATAGACGGGCAGGAGCCGCTGGAGGATCTCCTCCGGCTCGGGCTCGTAGATGAAGTCGCCGCTCACGCCGCCCTCGCGCTCCCCCTCGGCGGACTCCTCGCCGGCGAGCACCTCCTCGCGGATCGGCAGCAGGTCGGTCGTCGTCACGCGCTGCGTGAGCACCGACTCGAAGCGGTTGTAGACGAGGACGACGCGGTCGACCTCCTCCGCCTCGTACAGCTCGGCGAGCTTGTGGCCGACGGCCTGCGCGTCGTGGTAGGTCGGCTTGTCCGCGAAGCCCGCCCACTGGCCGGTGAGCTCGTAGCGGCGGAAGCGCAGCGTCGACGCGCCCTTGCGCCCCACCGCCAGCCAGAGCACCTCCTGGCCCTCGGCGCGCGCGTGACGCTCGAGCTCGAACGCGCGCCGCAGCACCTGCCCGTTGAACGGGCCGGCGAGGCCGCGGTCGCCGGTGACGACGACGAACGCCACCCGGCGCACCTCGTCGCGCTGCTGCAGGAGCGCGAGGTTCCGGAAGGACGAGGCAGCGCGGGCCGTGCCGATCATCAGCTCCTGCATCCGGTCGGCGTACGGGCGCATCTCCTCGATCCGGCTCTGGGCGCGGCGCAGCCGCGCGCCGGCCACGAGCTCGAGCGCCTTCGTGATCTTGCGCGTGTTGCGGACGGATGAGATCCGCCGCCGCAGGTCCTGGAGCGAAGCCACGAGCGCCTAGACCAGCGCCTCTTCCTCGACGTTGAAGCCGTTCTTGAACTTCTCGATCTCGCCGTTCAGCTTCTGGGCGAGCTCGTCCGGAAGATCGCCCGTCTCGCCGATCTCGCCGTAGATCGACTTCTCGGCGCGGAGGTGCTCGCGCAGCTCGTCCTGGAACCGCGGCACCTGCGCCGTCGGGATGTCGTCGAGGTAGCCCTCGTTGCCGGCGTAGATCGCGGCGACCTGCTCCTCCATCGGCCACGGCTGGTACTGCGGCTGGTTGAGGGTCGCGACCATCTTCTCGCCGCGGGTCAGCGCCTGCTGCGTCGCGCGGTCGAGCTCTGAGCCGAACTGCGCGAACGCCTCGAGCTCGCGGTACTGCGCAAGGTCGAGGCGCAGGCGCCCGGCGACCTTCTTCATCGCCTTCGTCTGTGCCGACGCGCCGACGCGCGAGACGGAGATGCCGACGTTCACGGCCGGGCGGACGCCCGAGAAGAAGAGCTCCGACTGCAGGTAGATCTGCCCGTCGGTGATCGAGATCACGTTCGTCGGGATGTAGGCGGAGACGTCCCCGGCCTGCGTCTCGATGATCGGGAGCGCGGTGAGCGAGCCGCCGCCGTTCTCCTCGTTGAGCTTGCACGCGCGCTCGAGCAGGCGCGAGTGGAGGTAGAAGACGTCGCCGGGGAACGCCTCGCGGCCCGGCGGCCGGCGCAACAGCAGCGAGAGCTGCCGGTAGGCGTCCGCGTGCTTCGAGAGGTCGTCGTAGAGCACGAGCGCGTGCTTGCCGTTGTAGAGGAAGTACTCGCCCATCGCGCAGCCGGCGAACGGCGCCATCCACTTGATCGGCGCGGCCTCGTGCGCGGCGGCGGAGACGATCGTCGTGTACTCCATCGCGCCCGCCTCGCGCAGCCGCTCGTAGATGCCGGCGACGGTTGAGGCCTTCTGTCCGATCGCGACGTAGATGCAGTGGACGTCGGTGTCGCGCTGGTTGAGGATCGTGTCGATCACGATCGCCGTCTTGCCGGTCGAGCGGTCGCCGATGATCAGCTCGCGCTGGCCGCGGCCGACGTTCGTCATCGAATCGATCGCCTTGATGCCGGTCTGGAGCGGCTCCTTCACCGGCTGGCGCGCGACGACTCCGGGCGCCTTGAACTCGAGCGGTCGCGTCTCCTTCGCGTCGACCGGTCCGCGCCCGTCGAGCGGGTTCCCGAGCGGGTCGACCACGCGGCCGAGCAGCGCCTCGCCGACCGGGACGCTCGCCACGCGGCCGGTGCGGCGTGCCGGCTCGCCCTCGCTCACCTGCTCCCACTCGCCGAACAGCGCGGCGCCGACGTCGTCCTCCTCCAGGTTGAACGCGAGACCGGTGACGCCGTGCTCGAGCTCGAGCATCTCCAGCGAGCCCGCGTTCTCGAGCCCGTAGATCCGGGCGATGCCGTCGCCGATCTGGAGCACGGTGCCGACCTCGGCGAGGTCGGTCTCGACGTCGTACTGCTCGATCCGCTGGCGCAGGATCGACGTGATCTCTTCGGGGCGCAGCTTCAAGGCTCTCTCCTCACGTCTTCACGAGTTCGTTTCTCAGTCGTTCCAATCTCCCGCGCACGCTCGCGTCCACGCGCAGCGAGCCCGCCTGCAGGACGATGCCGCCGACGAGGTCCGGGTCGACCTTCTGCGTCGCCTCGACCTTGCGGCCCGCCGCCTGCTCGATCTGCTTCAGGATCGCGCTCGCCTCGGCCTCGCTCAGCTCCCGCGCGGTCGTCAGCTCGACGGTCAGGCGGCGCTCCTCGCGCGCCATCAGCCGTTCGAACTCCTGCGCGATCTCCTCGATCTCGGCCGCGCGCCCCTTCTCCGCGACGACCTGGAGGAAATGCGTGAAGAGCGGCTCCTCGTCCCCCGCGAGGTCGGAGAGGATCGCGGCCTTCGCGCTCGGCTCGAGGTGCGGGTTGCGCAGCACGGCGCGCAGCTCCGGCGACTCGGCCGTCGCAGCCGCGAAGTCGCCGAGCGCCTCGTGCACCTGCGCGAGCTTGCCCGCGTCCTTCGCGGCGCCGAAGAGGGCCTCGGCGTAGATGCGGTGCGCGACGGCCACGGCCTATGCGGACTCCTCCAGCCGCGAGAAGTCGAGGCCCGCGATCGCCTCGGAGATGAGCTCCTGGTCGCGCTTCGCGTCGAGGGTCCGGCCCACGACGCGGGACGCCGCCTCGAGCGTGAGGTCGGCGACCTCGGCGCGGATCTGCTGCAGCGCGCGCGCGGTCTCGGCCGCGATCTCCTTCCGCGTCTCCTCGAGCCGCCGCTGCCGCTCGGACTCGGTCTCCTCGCGCATGCGCTGCTCCATCGACTCGCGCGTCTTGCGTGCCTCGGCGAGGATCGCCTCGCCCTGGCCGCGCGCCTCGGCGATCAGCTTGCGGTGCTCCTCGAGCAGCCGCTGCGCCTCGTCACGCGCCTCGTCGGCCGCCTCGATCGACCGCTGGATCGCCTCTCGCCGGGCGTCGATGATCCCCTGGATCCGGCCGAACGCGTACTTGCGCAGAACGAAGAAGACGATCAGGAAGAAGACGATCGTCCAGATCATCAGGCCCGGGATGAGCTTGGTCAGCGGGCTGGAGGCGGCGACGAGCATCTACTTGACGAGCACGAAGCCGAGGAAGCCGCCGACGAGGCCGTAGAACACGACCGCCTCGGTCAGCGCGAAGCCGAGCCACATGATCCCCTGCAGCTCGCCGCGCAGCTCGGGCTGGCGGGCCACCGACTGGATCATCGACGCGAAGACGGTGCCGATGCCGATGCCGGCGCCGAGCGAGCCGAGGCCCATGCCGAGGCCGAAGCCGAGCGCCTGGGCGGCCTTGATGGTTGACGAGGTTGCAGCGAGCAGGTGGAGCACCGTTCCTCCTTTAGTGGCCCGGCTCGATCGCCGTGCCGATGTAGATGGCTGTGAGCGCAGCAAAGATGAAGGCCTGGATGGTGACGACGATCACGACCTCGAAGAAGTAGAAGGCGATCCCGATCGGGAGCGAGAAGACGGCCACGACCCAGAACGTGACGCCGCTGAGGATGAACAGGAGCCCGATCGAGACGAGGATCAGGATGTGGCCGGCGAGCATGTTCGCGTACAGCCGGACCGAGAGGCTGATCACGCGGAAGACGTGCGAGATCGTCTCGAGCACGGCCATGGGGCCGATCATCCCTTTCGGCACGCCGGCCGGCACGAAGCTCTTGAAGTAGCCGATGCCGTTGTAGCGAACGCCTTCGATGTGCGTGAAGAGGACGCTGAGGATCGCGAGCACCAGTGTCACCGAGAGCTGCGAGGTGACGGCGTAGATCCCCCATGTCGGCACGCCGTGCCACGTGTCGCCGGTCAGCGGCAGCGGGATGAAGCCGACCATGTTCATCGTGAAGATGAACAGGAACAGCGACGCGACGTACGGGAACCAGCGGCCGATCGCCTTCGCCGGCAGGCCCTGCTCCGCGATCTGCGTCTGCGCGAGCTCGTAGATCGCCTCCCCCACCGTCTGGCGCCTGCCGGGCAGGAGTGCGAGCCGGCTGCGCATCGTGAAGATCCCGAGCGCGATCGTGAGCAGCGCCGAGATCGCGAGGTAGACGACGGCCTTGTTGATCGACATGTCGAGCGGGCCGAGGTGGATCCCGACCCACTGCTTGAGCTCGAACTCCTTTGCAGGGTCGAACGTGCCGGCGAGGACGCTCAGGCCGTTCATCGGATCTTCTCCCCGCCGAAGTACTCGAGGAGCGAGATGCCGAGCGAGAGCGAGTACGCGAGCGCGTAGACCGCGACCGCCGCGATGCCGACGTCGCGATCGGCGACCGTGACGGCGACGAGGACGACCATCACGCCGATTCCGCGGAACGAGTGTCCGAGCGCGACGAGGCCCGAGAAGCCGAGGTGGTCGGCACCGATCGGCAGCCGCGCGAGCCAGAGCCCCAGCGCCTCACCCGCAGCCCAGAGCACCGCAGCGAGCACCCAGCCGCCCAGCGGGAAGCCCGCGACGAGGAAGACGGGCAGCGCGAGGACGACGACTCCCGCTCCCGCGAGCATGGGCGCTCGGCGTCCGGGAACCGGGCGCGGCGTGGACAGGAGTCCGTTCATCACGAGAAGTAGCCCTTGAACCTGCGGTAGACGGCGAAGACTCCCGCAGGAAGCCCGATCACCACGCCGGCGAGGGCGCCGTAGCCCGTGTTGCCGGCTGCCCAGCCGACGAGCGCGCCGGCGCCGCCGCAAGCACCGACGGTGCCCGCGAGAACTGCGCCCGCCTCCGCGGGCTGGAAGGACGGACGTGGGTTCCCCTGCATCCGGGGCGAGAATAGCAGCGTCGAAGGGCGCGCGAGGGGGTACTTTGTGACACCCGAATCCCGCATGAGCAGTCAATCTCGCCTCTTGTTCGTTCACGGCTCCGTCGTCAATGCGGAGCTGACCTGGAGTGCCCAGAAACTGCTCGCGGAGCAGTTCGAGATCGCGGCGCCGAACCGGCGCGGCTTCCCTCCCGGACCGGACGTCGATCACGTCGACTTCGAGGACGAGGCCGTCTGGCTGGAGCCGTTCCTCCTGCCGGGGACGCATCTCGTCGGGCACTCGTACGGCGGCGTCATCGCCCTGCTCACCGCGGCGCGGCAGCCGCAGCTCGTGCGCTCGCTGACCGTGATCGAGCCTCCGGCCTTCGGCGTCGCACGCGGGGTTCCGGCGGTGGACGAGTTCGTCGTGCGGATCGAGACGCATTGGAAGAGCGGGCCGCGCGATCCCGCCGAGTTCCTGAGGGGCTTCCTCCAGATCGTCGGCTCGTCCATCCCACCGGGGAACTTCACGCCCGAGCTGCTTCAGGGAGCGCGCACGCTGATGGTCGAGCGCAATCCGGCCGAGGCCTCGATCCCGCTCGACGAGCTCGCAGGGGCGCCGTTCCCGAAGCTCGTCGTCTCGGGCGGGCACAGCGCTGCCTTCGAGGCGGTCTGCGACGCGCTCGAGCAGCGGCTCGGCGCCGAGCGCGCCGTCCTGCCCGGAGCCGGCCACTCGGTGCAGCGGCTCAGCGAGCCGTTCAACGAGTTGCTGGCGAGCTTCGTCCTACGAACGGAACACGCCTGAATCGTCCATGGCCCGGTGCCAGGCACCAGGCCAGGTCCAAAAGGCCAGCATCGCCGACTCCAACTCCCGCGCTAGCAGGCAGTTTGCGGACCGCCAGCGCAAAGGGACATGTCTCGGTGCCTGGCACCGGGGCATGTCTCCCTAGGCCAGTGGGAAGCCGGACGCGACGTCGAGCGCGTAGTCGAGCATCCGCTCCCCCGTGGCCGCGTCGTGCCGCCGCAGCGACCACTCCGCCTGCCGGACGCAGAGATGCGCCTGGTAGACGGAGCGGAGTCCGGCGTCGAGATCGAAGAAGGCGCGCTCGACGGGCGCCGTGCCGGGTGCGTAGAACGCGAGGGTGACGAGATCGAACCGCGGGTCGCCCGGACGCGCGCCTTCCCAGTCGATCACGCCGGTGACGCGGCCGCCGCGGGCCAGGACGTTGTCCGGCGTGAGGTCCCAGTGCACGATCGCGTCCAGCTCGGGGACGCGGTCGCCGAAGCGACGCACCGCGTCCTGACAGCGGGCGAGCAGCTCGCGCGAGCGGTCGGAGTGGTCGCGGAGCGTCGCGAGCCGCAGATAGGAGCGCGCCCCCGAGAGCACCGAGGACGCGACGACCCGCCGCCACGAGCCGTCCCACGCGCCGGCGCGGGGAAACGTCTCCGCCTGGAGCTCGAGCAGCGCGAGCAGCTCGGCCGCGATCTCCTCCGGCAACGGACGCCACGGCTCGAGCGGCTCGCCCGGCAGCTCCTCCTGCAGAGCCCAGTCCGCCTCCACGCGGAGGTAGCGCGGCGCCGGATACCCGAGCTCACGCAGACGCGCCGTGACCGCGGCGGCTCGCGCCGCGCTCGCGCCGCGCTTGAGGACGAACGCGCGGCCGGATTCGTCGAGCCACCGCTCGGCGCCGATCTCGCCGCCGCTGTAGCGACGGTCGAAGCGCAGGCCGGGCGGACTCAGGCGATCTTCCGCAGCGGATCGTCCGCCTTCCGCCGTCTCTGGATCCGGTTGCCGAGCTTCACGATCTCGAGCACGTAGACGACGTAGACCGAGAACAGCACCGCGGCGAGACCGATCGCTCCGGCGAGCAGCGTCCACCACGGATGCCAGACGCCGTGGGCGCGGAACGGCACGAAGCGCGTCGCGAAGGCGGCGGCGGCGAGGGTGAAGCACCAGCCCCAGATCGTCACGGCCGCCCGCCGCTGCGAGAAGCCGCGCCGCAGGAAGCGGTGATGCAGATGCGCCTGGTCGGCCTCGAAGATCCGCTCGCCGTGCTTGAGCCGGCGCACGACGACGAACGTCGTGTCCACGATCGGGACGGCGAGGACGAGCAGCGGGAAGAACAGGGCCACGGTCGCGGCGGTCTTCAGCAGGCCCTGCACGGAGACGGCCGCAAGCACGTACCCGAGCAGCAGCGCCCCCGAGTCGCCCATGATGATCCGAGCCGGATAGAAGTTGTGGCGGAGAAAGCCGACGCAGGCGCCGAAGACGATCGCCGAGAGGACGGCGGCATCGGCCTTGCCGAGCGAGAGCGCGATCACGCTGAAGGTCAGTCCGGCGATGGCGGCGACACCCGCGGCGAGCCCGTCGAGCCCGTCGAGGAAGTTGACCATGTTCATGATCGCGACGATCCAGACGATCGTGAGCGGGATCCCGACGCCCGACGGCAGCGTGTGGATGCCGATGAACGGGAACGTGAACCGGTCCACCCAGACGCCGAAGCCGGTCAGGACGCCCGCGGCCGCGGCCTGTCCTCCGAGCTTCGCGTACCAGGCGAGGCCGCGGAAGTCGTCGACCATCCCGACGATGACTGCGACCGCGGCGCCGAGCAGCAGCCCGCGGGTCTGGTGGCCGAGGTGGAGGACGGCGAGCGCCGGCACGAGGAGGCCGAGGAAGAGGCCGAGCCCACCGAGCCGCGGCACCGGCAGCTGGTTCACGCGCCTGCCGCCGGGAGCGTCGACGACGCCCAGCCGGCGGGCCATCCCGCCGACCGCGGGGGTCAGCAGGACGACCACCGCGAAGGCGACGAGCATGCCCCAGATGACGCCGAGGTGATCCGCAAGCTCGTCGAGGACGCTGAGGTGCGGGCTGTTCGCCGCAAGCACGACGTCAGCGTACTTCGCCGCCGCGATGCGGTCGCCTCCGGAAGCCCGGCGCGAGTAAACAAACCGTCGCCTTTGGTGCATCGTGTACGCGATGACGCGAGGCGAGCCGCTCACCGCCGAGGTCGAAGCTGTCTATCGGCGGCGCTACCGGCAGTTCCTGCGCGTGGCGACCGCGATCCTCGGCGACGAGGCGAGCGGCCATGACGCGGTGCAGGACGGGTTCGCGCAGGCGCTCCGGGCGCAGCGGTCGTTCCGAAGCGAGGGTTCGGTGGAGGGCTGGGTCTGGCGGATGGTCGTCAACGCGGCCCTGGCCTCCCGCCGCCGCCGCGTCGCCCGGCACGAGACTCCCGAGACGGTCGAGGTTGCGAGCGCGAACGGGCACGACGCCGACGACGCCGGCGTTCGCGCCTGGGTCGCCGCGCTGCCCGAGCGGCAGCGCCTTGCCGTGTATCTCCGCTACTACGCCGACCTCGACTACCGCTCGATCGCCGCTGCGCTCGAGGTCGAGGTCGGGACGGTGTCCGTCGTTGAGCTCGGCGCACCAAGCGCTTCGCAGGTCCCTGCAGGAGGTTGAGCGATGATCGACGTCGAGCCTTTGGTCGTCTCCGAGCTGGAGCGGATGCTCCCGCTCCCGGACGGCCGTCGCGCCGACTGGAGCGACGTGCTGGGTCGTGCAGGTCTTTCGAGCCCCCGCCGGCGGTGGCGGCCGGTGCTGGTGGCGGCGGTGGCCGCGGCCGCGCTCGTCGGCGTGGGCGTGGCGATCGCCGCCGGCATCGGCGCGTTCCGCGGGATCGAGGCCGCTCAGCATCCGCGCACCGCAGCCGACAGGCTCGACCCCGCCGTCGTGGCCTCGATCGTCCGCGACAACAAACGGCAGGCGCGGCTGACGCACAGCAGACGCGGGCTGCTGGAGCCCGACACCTCGCGCCTCGTCCGGCGGCTCCCGAACGGCGCCCGCGTGTACGCCGTCGCCGCGACCGGCGGCGAGCTCTGTGTCGTGATGGAGCGGATGCCCGTGCTCGCCCCCGACATGAAGCGAGGCGGCTACACGGAGGGATGCACGTCGCCGTTGACCCAGAAGGTGCCGAGCACCGTGGAGAGCTTCCGAGCATTCAAGGGACCGCATGGTGAATCGCCCGCGATCAGCTGGGGCATCACCCTCGACGGCGCCACTCGTGTCTCGTTCCCGGCGAATCGCCGCCACACGGTGACCGTTCCGGTCAGGCACAACGTCTGGGTCTACGTGGGCAAGTGGTCGGCGGCCGTCCGCGGGTTCACCGTCCATTTCGAGGACGGGCACACGGCCACGATCCCGTGACCCTGCTTGGCGGCGCCTATCTCGACGCGTTCTTCGACCGGCTCCGAGCTAGAACAACGCAACGACCAGTAGCCAGGCAATGGCTTGGGCGAGCGTCGTTACGGTCGACGGATTCTTCAGCCGTCCCAGCGGACCGCGATCTCGCCCTCGATTCCCGGCAGGGGGAGTGCGTGCGCCTCCCTCTGCACCGCCTCGCGCTCCGCCCTCGTCAGCCGGCGCCACGTCCGGATGCTCACGTTCGCCTGCGCCCTCCGCCACGTGCCTACGATCTCTCCGCCGACGAGCACGGCGCCCGGCCAGACGCGTGACGTCCACAGCTCGTCGCGCAGCTTCGAGTCGGGGACGAGCAGCTCGCGGTCGGCTCCCTGGAGGAGGTAGTACGCATCCCCGCTCGGCAGGAGACGGGCGGCGGCCGTCGGTCCCGGCGGCTCGCGAAAGCCGGGCTCGTCGCGGGCGAGGATCCAGGCGTCGCCGATCGGCGTCCGTACCGCGACGAGCGACCTCCTCAAGAAGTCGAAGGTCGCGTCGGCCTCGGCGGCCTTGATCCCCGCCCAGACGGCGAACGTGGCAGAGGTGGCCGGCCCGAAGACGTGGAGGTACCGTCGCGCCAGCTCGCGGCGCGCCTCGAGCGGATCCAGGTCCGGGCGCGGCACGGTCCACATCGTCGGCGCGCGGGCGCCCTCCCAGCGGATCACGATCGTGCCGGTCATCGTCGCGGACTTGATCCCGTTGTGGAGGCCGAGCGCTTCCTGCACCTCGCTGTCGCGGATCCGCCGTCCGGCGAGAAACGCATGCACGCGCGCGGCGATGTCCTCCACCCTCCCCCGCCTCCGCGGGTCGTCCGGCAGCCGCGCGACCGTGAAGATCGCGCGGTCGCGGGCGGGCACGAGGTACGTGCTGAAGCGGGGCCCCCAGACGTGGACGAGCGAGGGATCCTCCCAGGTCGCCGGATGCGTCCCCTCCACGCGCGTGTGAATGGAGAGGAGTGCAGCGCGGGGCACGCTGTCCTGCAGGCCCGCCCAGGCCGCCTTCCGGAGAGAGCGCGCGCCGCGGGGGAGCCGTTCCTCGAGCGCGCCCGCCCGGCGGCGAAACTCGAGGATCTGTGCCCGCGTCAGTTCGAGCCGAGCCTGCGGCATCGGCCGCCAGACTAGTGTCCTTCGGATGCGGGTCACCGCCGAGGCGGCGCGGCGCTTTCTCGTCGCGCGGCACTTCCTTGCGCCTCCCCGGTCGCTGGCGGGAGGCCCCGACGCGGTGCTCGAGGTCGTCCGGAAGCTCGGGTCGATCCAGTTCGACCCGGTAGCGGTCGCCGGCCGGAACCACGACCTGATGCTGCACGCGCGAGTGGCCGACTACGAGCCGGCCTGGTGCGACCTGCTGTACGAGCGCCGCGAGATCTTCGAGACGACCAACAAGGCGCTGTCGTTCATCCCCGCGAGCGAGTTCCCGTGGTACCGCGTGAACGCCGGTCGCAAGGGGCCGCAGTTCCACGCCACGGCGCTCGCGGAGAACGCCGCCGTCGCGGAACGCGTGCTCGAGCGCATCCGGGCGGAAGGGCCTCTGTCCTCGGTCGACTTCGAGCGCGAGCGCAGCCCCACGAAGAACTGGTTCGGCATGCCGGAGAACGCCGTGCGCGCCGTCCTGGAGGCGTACACGGTCGAGGGTGCAATCGGGCTCGCGCGGCGCGAGGGCAACGTCCGCTACTACGACGTCGTCGAGCGGCTGCTCCCGGCCGACCTTCTTGCGCAGGAGGTGCCGGAACGCGAGCAGCTCCGGCACAAGCAGCTCTCCCGCCACCGCGCCCACGGCCTGCTCGGCGCCGGCGGCGCCGGCGGCACGTTCGCGCGCATCGCCGCGCCCGAGACGCGCAGGGAGCTGCACCGCGAGCTCGTCGAGCGCGGCGACCTGATTCCGGTCGAGGTCGAGGGAATGCGCGGCAAGCGCTTCGTGCCGTCCGACGAGGTCGCGTCGCTGGAGGCGCCGCCGGAGCCCCCGCCGTCGGTCGCCTTCGTCGCGCCGTTCGACTCGCTGCTGTGGGACACGAAGCTCCTCGCGAGCCTGTTCGGCTTCGAGTTCGTCTGGGAGGGGTTCTTCAAGCCGGAGAAGCGCCGTTGGGGCTACTACGTGCTCCCGATCGTCTTCGGCGACCGGTTCGTCGGCAGGATCGAGCCTCGCATCGACCGGGAGCGGGCCCGCGTCGAGGTGCTCGGCCTGTGGTGGGAGGACGGGTTCGCGCCGAGCCGCGCCGGCGGCTTCGTCGAGGCGATGCGCGAGGCGCTCCGCGCGTACCTGCGGTTCGCGGGCGCCGCCGAGCTCGCCTGGGCGTCGCATCTGACGACCGAGAAGCGGCTTTTCACTGCTCGCCCCTGAGGCGTAGGATCGGCTCGTGACCGGCTTCGAGACACCGACCGACATCACGAACAACCGGGGGCTGATCGCGGATCCCGAGGCCTTCGCGCGCGAGAGAGGCGCCGCGTCGTGGCTCTACCTGAACGGCGAGGCGTTCGCGTCGATGGAGGGCGGCATGTCGTACGCGGACGTCGAGCGGGCTGTTCCCGTGTCGGCGAACGTCGTCTCCGATCCGCCGACTCCGCTCGACCTGGACCTCGCACGGCGGCAGATCGAGGCGCTCGACGGCCTCCCCAGGCCGACGCTCGTGACCTGCCGGACAGGCCCGCGCTCGTCGGCCCTGATCTACCTCTACGCGGGCCTGCGCCAGGGTGCGTCGGCCGAGGACGTGCTCGCGCGCGCCGAGGCCGACGGCGCCACGTTCGTCCAGTCGGACGAGCTACGCGCGTGGGTCGCCGACGGGCTCGAGCAGCTCTCGGCCTGACCGCTCGAGATCCGCGAGCCACCGCTCGGCCTGCCCGGGCCGGGTGAACCGCACGACCTCCGGCGCATCCGGATCGACCGCCCACCCCCGCATCCGGCTCCGCTTGCGGCGGAAGGACTTGAAGTGCCAGCCGACGATCGAGCTCGGCGAGCACAGGTGGCGGAACGACTCGCGGTTGCCGTTGCAGATCGGCTGGCCGTCGATCGCCCTGGCGACGCTGCGGCGGATCAGCCTGAACAGCGACAGCCAGCGCGGGTAGTCGAGCGCGACGATCAGCTCCACTCGGGCGAGCGGGATGTCGAGCCACCGTCCGTAAGCGGCGTCGAGCACCCAGCGCTCCCCCGCACAGATCTCGGCGATCCGGCGCTCCTGCTCGACGTCCGGCACCTCGACCCAGCCGGGTTCCCAGGTGAGGTCGTCGACGGCATGCCACGGGATGCCGGTCGCCGTGGAGATGCGGACGGCGAGCGACGTCTTTCCGGAGCCCGTGACCCCGTAGACGAGGATGCGGTCGGGCACGCGCCGGAGACTAGCCCGCGAGCTTCGTCGGCTCCTGGATCGGATCGGTTGACTGGCGGTTCAATCCCGTGTTGGATACCGGCGCCCATGCGTTTCCCGCCGCGCCGAGCCGGCCGGCGGCCCGCTCGAGAAGGGGGAGAACATGCGCTCCACGCCCACAGCGGCTCGGCGGTTGCTCGCGCTGACCGCAGCCGCAGTCCTCGTTGCATCTGTCGCCGCGGTCGGCGCCGCTCCGGTCTCGGCCGATCCTGTCGACGGCACCGACGCGAACGGCACGTACCTCGCGCTCGGCGACTCCGTCGCGTTCGGGTTCGTCCCTGCGCAGGCCGTTCCCGCGCCGAACTACCACGACGCCCACTCGTTCCTCGGCTACCCGGAGTTCCTGGCCCAGCAGCTGAACGAGCGCGTCACGAACGCGTCGTGTCCCGGCGAGACGTCGACCAGCCTGCTCGTCGCCGGGGCCCCGAGCAACGGCTGCGAGAACCAGCCCGGCTCGGCCGACGGCTATCGGACGCTCTTCCCGCTGCACGCCGAGTACCAGGGCACGCAGATGGAATTTGCGCTGCACTATCTCGCCGCCCATCAACACACGCGTCTCGTCACGATCGGCGTCGGCGCCAACGACCTCTTTCTCTGCGCAGAGACGACGCAGGACGGGTGCAGGTCGCCGCTCGAGCTCCTTGGCGTCGCGACCCAGATCTCCGCGAACCTGACGACGATGTTCCAGGAGCTGCGGGGCACCGGCTACCAGGGACCGATCGTCGTGCTGACGTACTACTCGCTGAGCTACACCGATCCGGCGCAGCTGCAGACCGCGGGGTTCCTCGACAGCGTGCTCGAGAACGCAGCGAGCCTGAACGGCGGGATCGTCGCCGACGGCTTCGACGCGTTCGCCGGCCCGTCTGCCGCGTTCGGCGGCGACCCGTGTGCGGCCGGGCTGCTGATCAAGCTGCCGGACGGGACCTGCAACATCCACCCGTCGCGGGGAGGGCAACGGCTGCTCGCGGGGGCGATCGCCGAGGCGATCGGAGCCTGAGCGAGCGGGATCTCGCGGACATAGACTCGGCGCGTGCCTCGCCCGCGCGTGCACGACTAGATGCCAGCCACGCCGGCGCTCACGGTCGAGCGGCTGACCAAGCGATTCGGCGGACGGGTCGCCGTCGACGACGTCTCGTTCGAGGTCGCCGCCGGTGAGGTCTTCGGCTTTCTCGGCCCGAACGGCGCCGGCAAGACGACGACCGTGCGCATGCTCGGGACGCTGATCTCCCCCACCTCGGGCTCCGCCGTCGTCGCGGGCCTCCCGCTGTCGCCGGCGAACGGGGTCGCCATCCGGCGGCGGATCGCAGTCATGTCCGAGGCTCCCGGTCTGTACCTGCGCCTGACGGTGACGGAGAACCTCGAGTTCTTCGCGGGGCTCTACGGCATCCGCGACAGGGGGCGCATTCCGGCGGCGCTCGAGGCGGTCGGCCTCCAGGCGCGCGCGGACGACCTGTGCGGCAACCTCTCGAAGGGCCTGCGCCAGCGCGTCGGCCTTGCTCGCGCGCTCCTCAACGACCCGGCCGTCCTCTTCCTCGACGAACCGACCTCGGGGCTCGATCCGGTCGCGACGCGCGAGGTGCACGGTCTCGTCGACGGCCTGCGCGAGCGCGGCGTCACCGTCTTCCTCACCACGCACCGTCTGGAGGAGGCCGAGCGGTTGTGCGACCGGGTCGCGATCCTCAATACGACGCTGCGCACGATCGGGCGCACCGACGACCTGCGCGACCGCCTGTTCCGAAAGCGGCTG
>DATFCX010000016.1:0-32417 GCA_035252585.1 Gaiellaceae bacterium | reverse complement strand
GCGCTCCGTCCCGTTGATGATGAACGTGCCGAACTCGGTCATCATCGGGAAGTCGCCCATGAAGACGCCCTGCTCCCGGATCTCGCCCGTGTCCTTGTTCACGAAGCGGACCTTCATGTTGAGCGAGGCCTGGTAGGTCAGGTCCTTTTCGCGGCACTCCTTGATCGAGAACTGCGGATCGCCGAACTCGAACTCGCCGAACTCGACGGCGAGGGTGCCGGTGTAGTCCTCGATCGGCGAGATGTCGTCGATCGTCTCCCGTAGACCCTCGTTCTTGAACCAGTCGAACGAGGCCTTCTGGATGTCGATGAGATTCGGTAGGTCGAGAACGTGCTCGAGACGACTGAACGACGTACGAGCGCGGGGCGAAGCGACCGTGGTGGTCAAGAAGAACAGCCTCCCTTGAAGCGAGCGAGAACGGGCAAGAATCGGCGTCGGAGCAGCGAGCGGCCAGACGTAGGCGCAACCCGCAAGGGTACCGGAACGACCCCCCTCGCCGCAAGCCGAAGCCGCGGCGGTCGCCGGTATCGGCGGAAACTGTAGCGAGGGGCTCCGGAAACGGCAAGAAGGGCGCCGGAGCGCCCTTCTCGGATCGAACGCCTGGCTGGTCGGCCCTACTTGAGCTCGACCGTGGCGCCGGCTTCTTCGAGCTGCGCCTTGATCTGGTCGGCTTCCTCCTGGGCGATGCCCTCCTTGACCGGCTTGGGAGCGGAGTCGACGAGGTCCTTCGCCTCCTTGAGGCCGAGACCGGTGACCGCGCGCACGACCTTGATCACCTGGATCTTCTGGCCGCCCGCCTCGGCGAGGACGACGTCGAAGGACGTCTTCTCCTCCGCCGCCGCGCCGCCGCCGCCTGCCGCCGCCCCGCCGGGCGCCGCGACCGCCACGGGAGCAGCGGCCGTGATGCCCCACTCCTCTTCGATCTTGTTCTTCAGCTCGACCAGCTCGAGGACGGACATTTTTCCGAGCTCGTCGAAAAGCTTGTCGACCGCCATCTAACTCTCCTCTTCCGTTTCGGCGGCGGACGCTGTGGCGTCCGCCGGTGTGTCTTCCGCCGACTGCTCGTCGGCGACCGGCTCTTCCTCTGCCGGGGCTGCTTCCGCCTCAGGCTCGGGCTCCGGCTCCGGCTCTGCCTCCTCGCCGCCGAGCTGCTCGATGCGGGCGTCGATCAGACCGACGAGGTTCTGCAGCGGTGCGTTGAGCAGTCCGGCGAGGGCCGTGAGCGGCGCGACGATCGCGCCGAGCACCTGGCCGCGCAGGACGTCGGCGGGAGGCAGCGTGGCGAGGCTCTCGACCTCGGCCGCGGTCATCGCGCGTCCCTGCATGATGCCGCCGCGAATCTCGAGCACGCGCGTCTCCCGCGCCGAGTCCGCCAGCGCCTTCGCGGCGGCGACCATGTCGCCGTCCGCGTCGAGGAACGCGATCGCGCTCGGGCCGTCGAGCAGCGCGAGCAGCGCGTCCGCTCCGGCGGCCTCCGCCGCCCGGCGGGTGAGCGTGTTCTTGACGACCGTGAAGCGAGCGCCGCTCTCGAGCAGCCGCGTGCGGAGCTCGTCGATCTGCGGCATCGTCAGCCCGCGGTAGTCCGCGACGAGCAGCGTCTCCGCAGCCTGCAGCCGCCGCGTCAGCTCGTCGACAACCTGTTCTTTCTGTTCTCTCTTCATCTCACCTCGACTGGTCTTCCGCCCTCTCAAGGAGGACAGCCAGTGGTCTTCGGCGGGTCAGTTGCTAGGCCGGAACTGTAGCGGCCTCCTGCGGCTGCTCGTCCAGCTCTTCCACGACGCCGCGGGTTTTCGCGGGATCGACGCGGATCCCGGGGCCCATCGTGCTCGTGAGCGTGATCTGCTGGATGTAGCGCCCCTTCGCGGCCGACGGCTTGGCGCGCACGATCTCGTCGAGCACGGCGGCGTAGTTCTCGACGAGCGCCCGCTCGTCGAAGCTCTTCTTGCCGATCACGACATGGACGTTCGCACCCCGGTCGGTCCGGTACTCGAGCTTGCCGGCCTTCGCCTCGGAGACGGCCTTGGCGACGTCCATGGTCACCGTGCCGGTCTTCGGATTCGGCATCAGGCCGCGCGGGCCGAGGATGCGGCCGAGCTTGCCGACGTTGCCCATCTGGTCGGGCGTCGCGATCGCGACGTCGAACTCGGTGAAGCCCTCCTCGATCTGCTTCGCGAGGTCGGCCGAGCCGACGACGTCCGCCCCTGCCTGCTCCGCCTCGCGGGCCTTGTCTCCCTCTGCGAAGACGGCGATCCGGACCTCCTTGCCGCTGCCGTGCGGGAGCATCAGCGTGCCGCGCAGCTGCTCGTCGGCGTGGCGGACGTTGAGACCGAGCCGGAAGTGCAGCTCGACCGTCTCGTCGAACTTCGTGTTCTCCATCGCCTTGAGCAGACGGACGGCCTCGACGGGCGAATAGACCTGCTCGCGATCGAAGGTCGACCGCCCCGCGCGATAGCGCTTGCCGTGCTGAGCCACTAGAGGTCCACCTCCACTCCCATGCTCCGGGCGGTTCCGGCGATGATCCGCGCCGCCTGGTCGATGTCGCGCGCGTTCAGGTCGGGCATCTTCGTCTCGGCGATCCGCTCCACCTGCTCGCGCGAGAGCCGGCCGACCTTGGTGCGGTTCGGCTCGCCCGAGCCCTTGTCCAGCCGCAGCGCCTCCTTGATCAGGACGGCGGCCGGCGGCGTCTTCGTGATGAACGTGAACGAGCGGTCCTCGAAGACCGTGATCTCGACCGGGATGATGCGGCCGTTCTGGTCGCCGGTCTGCGCGTTGAAGGCCTTGCAGAACTCCATGATGTTGACGCCGTGCTGGCCGAGCGCGGGCCCCACCGGCGGGGCCGGGTTGGCCTGACCACCGGGGATCTGGAGCTTGATCAGGGTGAGAACTTTCTTCGCCATCAGGAGCTCCCTTCGGAACAGATCGTGCCGCGGGGCGGCGAAAACCGAGCATCGCGGCGGTTTGCAGCCGCATACGGGGCGCGAGATGTGACGAAGGGGGCTGCCATCTTCCTCAGTCGAGCTTCTTGACGTTGTCGAATCCGACCTCGACCGGCACCTGCCGCTCGAAGATGTTGACCATCACCTGGAGCTTCTGCGCGTCCGGGTTGACGTCGGTGATCTCGCCGTCGAAGTCGGCGAGCGGGCCGGAGGTGATCTTGACCGACTCCCCGAGCTGGAACTCCACCTGCGAGCGCTGCGCGACCAGCGTGCCGGCGCCCGTGTGGAGGATCCGGTCGACCTCGGGCTGCGAGAGCGGCACCGGCGTCGCGCCGGCCCCGACGAAGCCGGTCACGCCGGGCGTGTTCTTCACGACCGTCCAGGCGTCGTCGTTGAGGTCCATGTTCACGAGCACGTAGCCCGGGAGCGTGCGCTTCTCGGCCTGCACCTTCTGGCCGTCCTTCGTCTCGATCACCTGCTCGGTCGGGACGACGACGCGCCGGAAGCGGGCGCGCTGGTTCATCGACTCGATCCGGTGCTCGAGGTTGGCCTTCACCTTGTTCTCGTGCCCGGAGTAGGTGTTGATCACGTACCAGCGGAACATTTCGTCTTTCGGCTCCCGATTCTCGGCGACTGCTCAGCGCAGCAGCACGTGCTTGACCACGTACTCCCACACGCGGTCGTTCGCGTAGAGGTAGACACCGGTGATGAGACACGCGATGAGGACGACCGCCGTACCGCTGATCAGCGCCTGCTGCGTCGGCCACTCGACCTTCTTGAGCTCCGCCCAGGACTCCTGGAAGAAGCGGACGCCGGGCGCTCCTGGGCGAACCTCGTCGCGGCGCTCGGCGCGTGACTCGGACGGCTGCCTCGGCGGCTCCTCCTCGGTGGTCGGACGCGGCCGGGGCGCGGGCCGGAGCGGCGGAGTGCCCGCGGCTTTCGCCCGGCGCTGCCGGCGCTGCTGACGGGTCGACCTCGCCACTAGCGCGTCTCCCGGTGCAGTGTGTGGCTGCCGCACCAACGGCAGTACTTGCGGAACTCGACGCGATCGGGCGAGTTGCGCTTCGACTTCTGCGTCTGGTAGTTCCGGCGCCTGCATTCGGTGCAGGCGAGCGTGATTGCGACTCTGACTCCGGTTGCCATTCCTGTATCTCGTTCGAGGGACGCGCTCCAGTAGCGCCGGGTGGGCTCGAACCACCGACCTCTGCATTATGAGTGCAGCGCTCTGACCAACTGAGCTACGGCGCCTCGCGCGGGCGCAGTGTAGCGAGAACTTACGGCCGTATCTTCGCCGCCACCGCGACGGCTCCCGCCGCTGCCGCGAGCAGGACGGCGGCCCTCGCGGCCCGCCTCGGGAGGGACGGCTTCGGGCGAGCCTCGGGATAGAGCTGCTCGGGCTTCGGGCCCTGCGGGCCGGCGGCGCCGTGCTCGCGCGCGAGCTTCATCACCTGGGCGACGTGGAGCGCGCGCCGGCCCGTGCCGCCCTGCTCGATCTGCGTCTTGCACGAGAAGCCGTCGGCGACGACGAGCGTCTCGTCATCGAGCTCGCGCACCTTCGGCAGCAGGCCCTGCTCGCCGCACGCCATCGAGACCTCGTAGTGAGAGGACTCGAAGCCCCAGGAACCGGCGAGCCCGCAGCAGCCCGCCGTCAGCGTCTCGACCTCGAGGCCCATCTTCTCCAGCAGCTCGACCTCGGGATCGATACCTCCCGTCGCCTTGTGATGGCAGTGGCCCCAGAGGAGGGCCTTGCGCTCGAGTCGCGGCGGCTCGACGTCGAACGTCTCGAAGAACTCGGCGAAGTGATACGTGGACTGCGCGAGCCGTCTCGCGTCGTCGTCGTGCGGCAGCAGCTTCCCGAGCTCGTCCTTGAACACGGCCACGCAGCTCGGCTCGAGCCCGACGATCGGGATCCCCTCGCGGTACCACTCGCGCAGCCGGTCGAGGCTGCGGCGGAGGTAGCGCTCCGCGAGGTCGAGGAACCCGTAGTCGTACAGCGGCCGTCCGCAGCAGACGTGGCCCTCCGGGACGATCACCTGCCACCCGGCCGCCTCGAGCGCCTCGACAGCGGCCACGCCGACGTCCGTGTGCATGTGGTTGTTGAAGGTGTCCGGGAAGAGGACGACCTTCCTGCCGGACGGGTTCGTCGTGCCGCCGCGCTGCGCGAACCACTGCTGGAGCGTGAGCGGCGCGAACTTCGGCACCGAGCGCTTCTGCGTCATCCCCGCCGCGAGCTTGAAGGCCTGCGCGAACGGCGGAACATGCGTGACGAAGTTGACGAGCCCGGGCGCGAGCGACGCGAGCCGCGCCACCTGGTCGATCAGCCCGAACGCGTACGCGTGGCGCGGGCGGAGCCGGTGCTTCCAGCGCTGGTGGAGGAACTCCGCCTTGTACGTGGGCATGTCGACGTCGACCGGGCAGTCGTGCGTGCAGCCCTTGCACGCGAGGCAGAGGTCGAGCGCCTCCATGACCTCGTCCGACTGCCAGCCGTCGGTGACGATCTCCCCCTCGAGCATCTCGAACAGGAGCCGTGCGCGACCGCGCGTGGAGTGCATCTCCTCGCGCGTCGCCATGAACGACGGGCACATGACGTCCATCCCGTCCGGGCGGCGGCACCTGCCGACGCCGACGCAGCGGAGTGCGGCGTGCGCGAAATCTCCCCTGTCCTCGGGATACGCGAACTTGACCGGCGGCCGCCACGGCGCGTAGTCGGCGCCGAGCTTGAGGTTCTCGTCGAGCCGGTATGGGTCGACGACCTTGCCGGGGTTCATCTTCCCATCGGGATCCCAGATCCGCTTGAACTCGCGGAAGGCGTCGACGAGCTCCTCGCCGTACTGCTTGTAGAGGAGCTCCGCGCGCGCCTGGCCGTCGCCGTGCTCGCCCGAGAGCGAGCCACCGTAGGAGACGCAGAGGTCGGCCGCCTCCTCGACGAACGCGCGGAACTCCCGGATCCCGCGCTTCGAGCGGAGGTCGAAGTCGTACCGGACGTGCATGCAGCCCTGGCCGAGGTGGCCGTAGTACGTCCCCCAGAAGCCGTGTCGCGCGGCGAGCGCGCGGAGGTCGCGGAGGTAGTCGCCGATGCGTTCGGGCGCGACGGCGGAGTCCTCCCAGCCCTCCCAGTGATCCTCGCCCTTCGGAAACGCGGCGATCGCGAGGCCGACCTCGCGCACCTGAGCCAGCTGCCTGCGCGCCTCGTCGCCCTCGACGAGCTTCCCGTCGACCGCGGCCGGCCGGAGCTCCGCGAGCAGCGCCCGGGCTCGCTCGCCCGCCTCCTCCGCGGTCTCGCCGCCGAGCTCGACGTACATCCACCCCTTGCCGTCCGGGAGGCCGCCGAGCGCCTCGACGTTGAGCGACGCCTCGCGCTCGAACTCGACGAGCAGGTCGTCGAAGCCTTCGACCGCGAGCGGCCGGTGGGCGAGCGCCGTCCCCACGTGATCGCCCGCGGTGGCGATGTCGTCGTACCCCACGACGATGCCGCACTTCGCAGGGGGGTCCGGAATCAGCTGGAGCGTCGCCTCGAGCACCGTCACGCACGTTCCCTCGGTGCCGACGAGCGCGCGCGCGACGTTGAAGCCGCGCTCGGGCAGGAGGTCGTCGAGGTTGTAGCCCGAGACGCGGCGCGGGATGTCCGGGAACCGTGCCCGGATCAGGTCCGCGTAGCGGTCACGGAGGTCGCGGAGCGCCCCGTAGATCTCTCCGCGCCGTCCGCCGGACGCGACGATCTGCTCCAGCTCCTCCTCGGACGTCGCGCCGACGTGCAGCCGGAGCCCGTCGTACGTCAGGACCTCGAGCGAATGGACGTTGTCGGAGGTGCGGCCGCCTTCGCCGAGGAACATCGCCTGCACGGAGTGGGCGCCGCACGAGTTGTTGCCGACGTTGCCGCCGATCGTGCAGTACGCGTGCGTCGAGGGATCCGGGCCGAAGACGAGGCCGTGCCGGCCCGCCCTCCGGTTCACGTGCTCGTTGATCGCGCCCGGCTCGACGGAGACGAGCCGCCGCTCCGGGTCCACCTCGCCGATTCCGGTCAGGTGCTTCGAGCAGTCGAGGATGACCGCGACGTTGACGGTCTCGCCGGAGAGGCTCGTGCCGCAACCGCGGGTGGTGATCGGAGCCCCGTGGTCGCGGCAGATGCGGTGGACGGCGACCACGTCGTCGATCGTCCGCGGGATGACCACGCCGATCGGCGGCTGGCGGTAGTTCGAGGCGTCCGTCGCGTAGAGCGCGCGGTGCGCGACGTCGAAGCGCGCCTCCCCCTCGATCGCGTCGCGCAGGTCGGCGGCGAGGGCTCGGCGGTCGACCTCGCCGCCGCTCACGGCCGGAGCTCGCCGGCGAGGCGGTCGAGCTCCCCGCGCAGGCGGTCGAGCGCCTCTGCCTCCTCCCCGCGGTTGCGCTCGAGCTGGGAGCGCGCCTCGTCGGAGAGCTCCACGCTCTGCGCGAGCTCGAGCAGTGCGTCGTAGGCGGCGAGCTCGTGGTGCTCCGTCGTCGCGGCGGCGGCCGCGTGGAAGAAGTCGGCGAGCCCGTCCTCGGGGATGTTGTCCGCCAGCTTGTCGTGGTGCTCGGCGAGCTTCTCGACCGGCGGGCTCAGGTTGGAGCTCGGCTCGGCGTCGAGCGCGCGAAAGACAGCCTCGAGCCGCGGCCCGTGCTCCTTCGTCTGCTCGAGGTGCTCCGCCACCGTCGCGGCGAGACCTTCGCTCTTCACGGCCTGCCGGAGCTTCGGCAGCACCTCGAACGACAGGGTCCGCTCGATCCAGAGCAGCTCGGCGAGGAGTTGAAGGAAGAGGTCGCGTGGATTGCTCAGCGTCGGAGGGATGCGAGCTCCTTCGTAGAGACGCGCTTGGCCTTCAGCAGCCCGGCGAGACGATCGGCCAGCGCCATGATGACGAGTGCCGGGTTCGCCGCGCCCTCGGTGGGGAAGACGCTGCCGTCCGCGACGAAGAGGTTGGGCACCTCCCAGGCGCGGTGGCTCGAGTCGACGACGCTGTCCTCGGGCGAGAACCCCATGCGACAGCCGCCGACGAGGTGTGCGTAACGGTCGATCTTCAGGGTGTCCTGCGCGCCCGCGTGCTCCCAGATCTCCTCCATCACGTTGGTCGCATGGGCGATGTTCTTCTTGTCGTTCTCGCAGAGCGAGTACGAGAAGTTCGCGACCGGGATGCCGTACTGGTCCTTCTCCGAGGCGAGGGTCACGCGATTCTCGGCGAGCGGCATGAGCTCGCAGAGGACGCCGAGGAGCGTCCAGTGGTTGTAGTCGCGCATGTACTCGCGCAGCGCCTGCCCCCAGTGGCCCTCCGCCTGCACGTGCTGCGCCCAGTCGATCGGGAGCGGGCCGACGGTCTGGATCGAGAAGCCACGCGCGAAGCCGCGCGACTCGTCGGTCTCGTAGAACTGCTCCGAGGAGACCTCCGGCGGCGGCGCCTTGTACATCCGCAGCTGGTACGGGAAGCGCGCGGCGACCTGGGTCGCTCCCTGCACCATCACGTACCGGCCGACCTGGTCGCTGCCGTTCGCGAGGCCGTTGGGAAAGCGACGGCTCGTCGAGTTGAGGAGCAGCCGCGGCGTCTCGATCGCGTAGCCGCAGACGGCGACGGCGTCCGCAGGCTGGAACCGCTCGATCCCGTCCGGGTCGATGTACGTGACGCCCGTGCAGCGGCCGGCCTCGTCCACCTCGACGCGCACCGCCATCGAGTCGGCACGCACCTCGACGCCGTACTCGATCGCGTCGGGCAGGTGCGTGATGAGCGGGCTCGCCTTCGCGTTCACCTTGCAGCCCTGGAGGCAGAAGCCGCGATAGATGCAGTGCGGGCGGTTGCCGAAGACGCCGTTCGTGATCGAGACCGGCCCCACCCGCATCTCGATTCCCATGTCGAGCGCGCCCCGCCAGGCGACACTTGCGGCGCCCGCAATCGGATGCGGACCGTGCGGGTAGCTGTGCGGATCGCCCCACGGCCAGTCCTGGCCGGCCACCGGCAGCTCGAGCTCGAGCCGCTCGAACGACTCCTTCAGGTCCCAGTACGAGATCGGCCAGTCGAAGGCGACCCCGTCGCGCGTCCTCACCTCGAAGTCGGAAGGATGGAAGCGCGGCGTGTAGCCGGCGAAATGCGTCATCGAGCCGCCGACGCCGACACCCGAGTTGTTCTTCCCCATCTCGATCGGGTTGTCGCCCGAGATGATCCGCTTGTCGGTCCAGTAGATGGGATGCGATCCCTTCTCGTCGCTCACCCAGTCGCGATCGGGATCCCAGAAGGGCCCCTTCTCGAGGATCACGATCCGCCAGCCGGCCCGCGCCAGCCGCTGCGCCAGCGTCACGCCGCCGGCGCCGGCGCCGACGACGAGCAGGTCGACGGGAGAGGACAGCGGGTACCGGGCCATGCGGTCGAGGTTTTGGAGCCCCCGCTTGTGCATGTCGAGCAGGAACGGGGAGTCGTTGTCCCTGGGCATCAGCACGGAGCCCTTGACGACGCTCATGAGGTGGTCCTTCACTCGAGCCCGCGCTCCTGCGTGTCCTGCACCGGATCGCGCTCGTAGGCCTCTTTCCCCTCCCACTCCTCGCGCTCGGCGCTCTGCAGGTGAGGGCTCCCGAAGCGGGAGTAGCCGCGCGGGTAGGCCGGCCCGCCGAAGCCGATCTCGTTCCAGGCCCAGGGGTGGGCGTAGAACTGCTGCGCCATGTGCCGCGTGACGACGCTCCAGGCGCGCGAGACGTTGAGCGTGTCCCAGACGCCCCCGTGCAGCCGGCCGTTGTCGAAGTCGTGCACCACCTCGAGCTGGTCTTCCGGAGCGAGGCGCGCGAACCGCTCCGCGCCCCGCCGGCGGGCCTCCTCGTCGAGCCCGCGCGCGACGCGCCGCCAGGTCTCGCGGTCGTCGGGCATGTCGAAGTACTGGTAGCCGTCGAGCTCGCCCTTGAACAGCTTCTCGTCGACGTACGCCATCACGGGGATGCGCGGGTCGGAGTCCTGCGCGAGGAAGAGGTCCGCGAACACCGTCAGCGTCTCGAGCTCCTCCTCGTCGAAGAACCGGATCTCCGGCACCTCGTGCACGCGGTCGAGGATCAGCTTCCGGGTCACCTCGTCCCAGTGGTCTTGCTGCTCGAGGACGTCGTAGTCGGGATAGCGGCCGTGCATCTGCGGCGTGATCCCGCGCCGCTGCCGCGGCAGGTCGTAGGGATCCGCATGCGCCTGCTCCGGAAGCCGGCGGTTCGGGAGGTGGTGAGCCTCGGTGAAGTCGGGCGGCATTACTTCTCGCGCTTGACGACCGCGGCGAGGACGCCGAGCATGCCGACGAGGCAGAGCGAGCCGGGAGCGAAGAGGGGCGGGCCCATCGCGAGGTTGTACGTCGGCTCCCCGAACCCGCCCGGACGCTTCTGCACGCCGCGGATGTGGGTGATCACGCCGATCGCCCCGTCGAGCGCGTACAGCGCCGAGACCGCGGGGAGCCACGTCCGCGCCGCCTTCTCGGAGAAGACGCCGGCGATCCCGGCCGCGGTCAGCGGCGGCGTGAGGAGGAGCGGCGTCCACATCCACTTGTCGCCGAACGAGCCCTTGTAATGCTCGTAGTAGATCTCGAAGGCGAGCGGCGGGACGCTGAACGCGGTCGTCGCGGAGAGCAGCTTCTGCATGCGTCCTTCGCGGACGTTCACCAGCGCACGGGTAAGGAGGCTCATCGGGGTCCTTTTTCTCTCCGTCGCCCGGAACGAAAACGCCGCCGGGCTCAGGCGGCGAGCCTCTCGGCGTCCCGGCGCTTCAGCTCGAGCCCGTTGCCGACGCGCGAGCGGTCGGGTCGCAGGACGCCGCCCTCGGGCTCCGGCACGCCGTCGAAGAGCATTCCCTCGATCCGGACGTGGTCGTGGAAGTACTCGAGATGCCGGCGGCGCTCCACCGCGCAGAACGCGTGCGTCGAGATCGCGGGAGCGCAGTGAGCGGAGACGTCGATCTCCTGTGCGTTGGCGAGGCCGGAGGCCGAGAGGAGGCCGGTGATCCCGCCGCAGCGGGTGACGTCGGCCTGCAGGCAGTCCACGCAGCCGACGATGTTCCGGAAGTCGGTGGGGACGTAGGCGTATTCGCCCGCCGCGATCTCGAGGCCGGGCGGACCCTCGTCGCGGATGAGACGCAGCCCCTCGAGGTCGGCGGAGGAGACCGGCTCCTCGAACCACTTCACGTCCCACGAGTCGGCGTAGCGCTCCGCCCAGGCCAGCGCCTCCTTGCGGACGAAGGCGCCGTTCGCGTCCACGTAGAGCTCGACGTCCTCGCCGATCGCCTCGCGCGCGGCGTCCAGGCGGACGGGGTCCCGGTCCGGCTCGCGTCCCACCTTCATCTTCACGCGCGGGATGCCGTCTGCGACCCAGCCGCCGAGCTGCTCGCAGAGCCGCTCGTCGCTGTAGGAGGTGAACCCGCCGCTGCCGTAGATCGGCACGTCGTCGTGCGCCGCGCCGAGGAGGACGACGAGCGGGACGCCGAGCAGGCGCGCCTTGAGATCCCAGAGAGCCTGGTCGACCGCGGACACCGCGCAGAACCCGATTCCCGGCCGGCCGGCGTTCCGGACCTGCGCACCCATGCGCAGCCACGCCGCCCGAACGTCCATGACGTCCTCGTTCTCGACGACGCCCGCGAGCTGGGAGGAGATGACCTCGGCCGCGGCCGCGTCGCAGTACGTGTAGCCGAGCCCTGCGTGTCCTCCGGCGTGCGCCTCGACGACGACGATCGTGGTCGAGTCCCACTCCAGCGTCCCGTCCGACTCCGGCTGGTCGGTCGGGATCGTGAACGCGTCGACCTCGAGCCGCTCGACCGGTACGGAAGCCACTAGGACCTGAGGTGCTCGGTGAACTCGACGAGCTTCCCGCGCAGCGACTTCTCCATCACGCCGGTGCGCTCGGGGTCGCCCTTGACCATCGCCATCGCCATCTCCTTCGCCTGCTCGGTCCGGATGTGCGGCGGCAGCGGCGGGATCTCGGGGTCGGTCTTGACCTCGAGCACGACCGGGCGGTCGGCGGCGAGCGCCTCCTCCCACGCGGAGCGCATCCGGTCGCCGTCGTCGCAGAAGATGCCCTTCAGCCCGCAGAGCTCGGCGTAGCCGGCGTAGTCGAAGTTGGGGAGCCACTGGGTGCCCGGGAACTTCGGATCGCCTTCCATCACCCGCTGCTCCCAGGTCACCTGGTTCAGGTCCTGGTTGTTGAAGACGCAGAAGATCAGCCGCTTGTCGGGCCAGCGCTCGTGGTAGCGCTTGACCGTCAGCATCTCGTTCATGCCGAGCATCTGGAAGGCGCCGTCGCCGACGAAGCAGATGACGGCCCGTCCGGGATGCGCGAACTTCGCCGCGATCGCATACGGAACGCCCGGCACCATCGTCGCGAGCGTCCCCGAAAGCGAGGCGAGGTTGCCCTTGCGCAGCTTCAGCTGGCGCGCGAACCAGTTCGTCGAGGAGCCGGAGTCGGCCGTGATGATCGCGTCGTCCGGCAGCACCTGCGAGAGCTCGTGGACGACCCGCTGCGGGTTCATCGGATCCGCGTCCATCATGGAGCGCCGCTCGACGATGTCCCACCAGTCGCGAACGCTCTCCTCGATCTGCTCGCGCCAGCCGCGGTCCTCCTTGCGCACGAGGTGCGGCTCGAGCGCCTTCAGCGTCTCCTTCGCGTCGCCGATCAGCTGCACGTCCAGCGGATAGCGGATGCCGATCATGTCGGCCTTGAGGTCGATCTCGACGGCACGCGCCTGACCCTCCTTCGGCAGGAACTCCGCATACGGGAAGCTCGTGCCGACCATGAGCAGCGTGTCGCAGTTCTCCATCATGTCGTAGCTCGGGATCGTCCCCAGCAGCCCGATGGCGCCGGTCACATAGGGGAGGTCGTCTGCGAGCACGTCCTTGCCGAGCAGCGCCTTCGCCACCCCGGCGCCGAGCAGGTCGGCGACGCGCTCGAGCTCCTCCGCGGCGCCGCGCGCGCCCTGGCCGACGAGCATCGCGACCCTCTCGCCGTCGTTGAGGATCTCGGCTGCGTGCTCGATCTCGGACTCCTGCGGCAGCACGCGCGGCCGCCGGTAGCCGGGGCTCGAGTAGACGGAGCCGTGCATGCGCGGCGGCGACTCCACCGCGTCCATCTCCGCGACGTCGTTCGGGACGATGATCGTGCAGACGGCCTTGTGGTCGAGGGCTATCCGGCAGGCCCGGTCGACGAGGTGGCGCGCCTGCGCCGGCTCCATGCAGTACTGGACGAAATCGGAGACGTCCTTGAACAGGACCTGGAGGTCGACCTCCTGCTGGTAGTGCGAGCCGAGCGAGCTGCGCGCCTGCTGGCCGATGACCGCGACGACCGGGACGTGGTCGAGCTTCGCGTCGTAGAGGCCGTTGAGGAGGTGGATCGCGCCGGGTCCGGAGGTCGCCATGCAGACCCCGAGGGTGTCGGCGCCCGCGAACTTCGCGTGGCCGCAGGCCATGAACGCGGCCATCTCCTCGTGCCGCGCCTGGATGAACTCCGGGTCTCCGTCCGCGCGGTCGAGCGCGCCGAGAAAGGCGTTGATCCCGTCGCCGGGGTACCCGTAGATGCGGTGGACGTCCCACTCGCGCAGGCGCTTCAGGACGTAGTCGGCGACGAGCTCTGCCATCGGTCGTTCCTCCTCGGATTCGGTCTCCCCCAGGTTGTGGTCGTCTGAGCGAAATGAAAAACTCCACGGCTCGTGACGACCATCGCCCAGCCGCTTCCGGGAGCCCGTCCCTCAGCGCTCGTCCCGACGCGGCTGCTCACGGTCCCCGCGACGGCGCTCGCCCTCCTGCTCGCGGCGATCTTCTCGAACGCGCTCTGGCCGCTCGACTTCCTCCACGTCGCGGGCGGCGGGCTCTGGACCGGCATCGACCTGTTCATGGGCTTCGTCGTCGGGCCGATCATGCGGCGGCTCGATCCGCCGGTGCGCGGCGCGGTGATGCGCCGGCTGATGCCGAAGATGATGGTCGTGATGCCGACGCTCGCGCTCACGACGATGACGGCGGGCTGGCAGCTGGCGCGCAAGACCGGCTTTCTCGACACGCCGTATCCGCGGCACTGGTGGCTCGTCGCCTCGTTCGTGATCGTGGCCGTGCTCGCGCTGACGGCGTTCGCGGTGCTGCTGCCGGCGAATGTCGGCGTCCTGCTCGAGCTGCGCAAGGAGCAGCCCGACGGACAGCGGATCCAGCGGTTGATGAGCCGCTACACCGTGTGCACGGCGATCCAGGGCTGCATGCAGATCGCGACGCTGGTCGTCATGACGAGGATCGCCACGTTTTGAGCTTCTTACGGACTCCGCCCGGCGCCGCCCTCGTCTCGCTCGCGTGCGCGGCGGCGGGTGTGATCGTCGTCGCGTCGTACGTCCCGCGGCACTCCCCGCTGGCGGCGCCGCTCGTGCTCGTCGTCCTCGCAGGCCTCTTCTGCGCCGGCGCCGCGTGGCGCGGCCGCGGGCTCGTGGCGGGGAACATCGCGCGCCCGACCCTCGTCGCCGCGGCGATCGCGGTCGCCTTTCTCGAGCTCGTCTTCGCCTACGACGGGACGCGCGGCGCGCCCCTGGCGCTGCTCACGATCGCGCTCGTGCTCGTCGCGCTCGACCTGCCGCTGCTGATCAGCACGTACGGCGCCACGGTCTAGGCGACCGCCAGAGCACGCCGAAGGACGATCCGGTACGGGACGTCGTACTCCGGGCGCACCTCGGGCGGGAGCAGTCGACGCAGGGAGGCCCAGCCGAACGCGTGCACGAAGCGGCCGAGTCGCTCGGCGAGCTCGAAGGCCTCGACGAGCCCGGTTCCCCATGGCTCGAGATAGGCGTCGCGCAGCGTTGCGAACCAGCCGTCCGCAGGATCGAGACCGTCGCGCTCCTCGAGGAAGCGAAACGTCACGACGAGCGAGACGAACGGATGCGAGAGCGAGGCGTCGCCCCAGTCTGCGATCCGCAGGCTGTCGCCGTCCGCAAACGTGTTCGTGTCGTGCAGGTCGTCGTGCTGGACGGTCGCGGGCAGACCGTGACCGGCGAGCTCCTCGCAGAGCGCCTCGAACCGCGGCGCGTGGTCGCGCAGTCGCTCGGCCTCCTCCGGTTCGAGCGGCAGCTCCGACGCAGCGAGGTCCTCGTAGAGCTCGGGCCAGCGCGGAAGCGTCCGGTCGGGGACGTCGCGCGGAACGCTCGAGTCGCGCTGGAGCTCGGCGTATCGGGGGAGAAGCCGCCGCCAGAGCTCCGGCGGGTTGCCGAGCTGCCTGAGGGACGTGCCGGCGTCCGCGGTCAGGAGCCAGCCGCGCGTCGCTTCGCACGCGAGGACACGCGGCAGCAGGTCGGGCCGCCCGCGGGCGAGCGAGGCGACCAGGCCCGCTTCGAAGCGGTGGCTCTCTGCGCACCTCTTGAACCAGACCGGGCCGTCGGCCGTCGGAATTCGCGTCGTGGTCGCCCAGACGCGATGCCGGACCACCTCGGCGGGTCCCGTGGGCCGGCAGTGGGCATGGATCCACTCCTCCGAGCTCTCCACGCGCGAAGTTTCGCCGCGGCGGCGTGCTAGCCGCGGAGCTGCGGAAGAACGTCGCGGCCGTAGACGCTCAGGGCACCGTGGGGGTCGGCGCCCGAGACGTTCATCAGCGCGACGATCGTCGCTCCCATGCCTTCCAGCATCCTGATCCGTTTGACGTGCGTCGACGGATCCGCGGAGACGATCGTCATCGCCTTGAGCTTCGTGTCGGAGACCTCGTCCTCGCCGGACTCCGCGATCTCCGCCGGATCGTGGACGTCCTCGGTGTAGTTCGCGTCGACGAGCGTGCCCTTCCACTCCCGCGCCGCCTCGAGCGCGGCGTCGTCGTCCTCGGCCCAGGAGAAGAGCGTCTGCAGGATCACCTCGCCGGGCTCGCGGCCGTGGCGCTCGCACGAGCGCCGGTACGCGTCGATCACCTTCGGCGCGCGCCGGGGGTCGCCGAGCGTCCAGATGCCGTCGGCGAGGCGGCCGGCGACCTCGGCCGCTCCCTCGTAGAACGCGGACATGTAGACGGGCGGGCGCCGTTGCGGCTGGTAATGGAGCATCGCGCCGCGGGCGCGGAAGAAGCGACCCTCGAAGTCGACCGTCTCGCCGTCGAGCAGCCGGACGACGATCTCGAGCGCCTCCTCCGTGCGTGCCAGCTGCTCGGCGGGCGAGGGCCAGTCCATCCCGGCCGGCACCTCGTTCATCGCCTCGCCGGAGCCGACGCCGAGGAAGGCGCGCCCGGGCGCGAGCGCCTCGAGCGTCGCGGCCTGCTGCGCCACGACGACCGGGTTGTAGCGGTGGACCAACGCGGTGACGGCCGGGCCGAGCGCGGCGCGTTTGGTGGCGTGCGCGGCCGCGCCGAGCCAGACCCACGCATTCCCCGAGGAGGTCGGCGCCGTTCTGGGCGTCCACCACGGAGCGAGGTGGTCGGAGCAGCAGATGCCGTCGAAGCCCGCCTCCTCGGCCTCGACAGCCTGGCGCAGGAGGTCGGGCGGGCCGAACCGCTCGTGGGCGAGCGAGACCCAGTAGGCGACCTGCTCGGGGCGTCTGCGGCGCGCCCACAGCAGGCCGCGGAGCGGCGCGAGGACTCCCATGCCGTTCGGATACCGAGCCGGAGCGGCCCGAAACTACGTGTGCGCGTCGACGAACTCGAGCGTGCGGCGCCAGGCTTCGTCGGACGCCGCCTGGAACTCCTCCTGCTTCCGGTCGAAGAAGCTGTGCGGCGCTCCGTCGAACTCGACCAGCTCGTGCTCCTTGCCCGCCTCGCGCAGCGCCCGCTCGAACTCGGCGTTGTCCTCGTGGCTGATGGCCTGGTCGGCCCCGCCCTGGAGGGCCAGGATCGGCGCCTCGAGGTTCGGGACGAGCTCGATCATCCGGCTCGGCCGGCCGTAGAAGCCGACGGCGCCGGCGAGGCCGTGGCCGGAAGCGGCCGCCGCCCACGAGCCGCTGCCGCCGAAGCAGAAGCCGACCGTGAAGATCGCGCCGCAACCGAGGCCGCGCAGGGCGCGGACGCACGCGCCGACGTCCGCCTGCACCTGCTCGTGCGTGAGCTGCTGGACGAGCGGCATGTAGTCCCAGTCGTCCGGCCGCTTGTCGACGCCGGCGGTGCGGCCGAAGTAGTCGAACGCGATCGCGCCGTGCCCGCGCTCGGCGAAGCGAAGCGCGAGCTCCTCGTAGAAGCGGTAGAGCCCGCGGACGTCCGGCAGGATCACGATCCCCGTCGAGAGCTCTACTTCCGGAAGGGCGCGGAACGCCGCGAACCGATTGCCGTCCGCGCTTTCCAGGACCAGGTCGTCGTGCGAGACGGCGGCGCCGGAGATCCGCGGGATCGGCGGCTCGGAGTCGACGTCGAAGCACATGGGCGCGAGCCTACGAGAGGAGGCACAGGCTCTGCGTCGTACGCTGAGGGCGGTGGACGACGAGTCCCAGCGCGAGGAGATGAACGCCGCGATCCGCGCCCAGCGAGAGCGCGGAGCGGTGCCGCGATCCATGCTTCCGCCGGAGGACGAGCCACCGGCGCACGCTCCGCCGGACCCGCCGGAGCCGCCGGTTCCCGTGGCGCGACCGCCGAAGCGCGGCCTTCTCGACCGCGTTTTCCGTCGCTGAGCCCGTAACCGGGAGCGCGCGCCGCGACGTTTACCCGGCGTCGCCATGGGAGACGGCAACGCGCGCAAAAGAGGGTGCCGCGCTTGAAGCGGGGGCTGCAGATCGCCGCGGCGTGCATCGTCGTGCTCGTGGGGGCCTTCGCCGTCGGGACCGCCGTCGCCGGGCCGTTCTTCTGGTACTCCTGCAGCCTCGACGGCCTCGAGGCGCACGGCCCGTCGCAGGCCAGCATCATCGTCTCGAGCGACGGCACGAGAATCGGTCTGCTCGGCGCGACCGGGATCCGCCAGCCCGTCTCGCTGGAGCGGATCAGCCCCGCGATGCGGAAGGCGATCGTCGCGGTCGAGGACAGTCGCTTCTACGAGAACAACGGGATCGACTACATCGGGATCGTGCGGGCGCTGAAGAGCGACGTCGCGACGGGCGGCTTCACGCAGGGGGCCTCGACCATCGAGCAGCAGCTCGTCCGCAACCTCTACCTCAGCCCGCAGCAGACGATCAGCCGCAAGCTCACGGAAGCCTGCCTCGCCGTCCAGCTCGACCGCCACTGGAGCAAGGACCGGATCCTCGCGACGTACCTCAACGACATCTACTTCGGCCAGCAGGCGTACGGGATCGAGGCCGCCGCGAAGGCCTACTTCGGCGTGCATGCGAAGGATCTGACGCTCGAGCAGGCAGCGCTCCTCGCCGGGTTGCCGCAGGCGCCGTCGAGGTACGACCCGATCGACCGGCCGGATGCCGCCAAGGCCCGCCGGGCCGACGTCCTACGAGCCATGGTCGACGCCGGCGACATCACCCAGGCCCGCTATCGACGAGCGGTCGACAGCCCGCTCGGCCTCCACCCGCAACGGGTGCGTGGCCTGGCGGGCGAGTCGTACCTGAACAACTTCATCACGAACCAGCTCGTGGACGAGTACGGCGCCGAACGCGTCCGACGGGGCGGCCTGCGGATCTACACGACGCTCGACGCCAAGATGCAGACGCAGGCGACGCACGCGATCCTCGGCACGCTCGACCGCAAGAACGACCCGGCGGGCTCGATCGTGTCCATCGATCCGAAGACGGGCCAGATCCGCGCGATGGCCATCGCCCAGACCGGCGAGCGCATCTCCTTCGACCTCCCGGTCGACGGCCAGAGGCAGGCGGGGTCGACGTTCAAGATGTTCGTGCTGACGCACGCCGTCGAGCGGGGGATCAACCCGTACGCGACGCGGTACCTCTCGGCGCCGTTCACCGAGCCCGACGGCACGCGCATCCAGACGTTCGAGCACACGTACTCCGGCCGCATCCCCCTCACCCAGGCGACGTTGCTGTCGGACAACACGGTCTACGCGCGCCTGACCCTCGACGTCGGGCCGAAGGCGGTCGCCGACCTCGCGCACCGGATGGGGATCCAGTCGAAGCTGAAGCCTGTGCCGACGATCGGGCTGGGCGTGAACGCCGTGAGCCCGCTGGACCTGGCGAGCGCCTACGCGACGCTCGCGGACGGCGGGGTCGCCCACGACCCGACCATCCTCACGAAGGTCGTCTTCCCGGGCGGTCATACCGAGCGGGCCTCCAGGCCGAAGGGGCAGCAAGTCGTCGACGGGAAGGTCGCTGCAGCCGTGACGCGCGTCCTCGTCGCGAACGTGCAGGCGGGGACCGGGACGGCGGCGGCGCTCTCCGGCCGGCCGGCGGCCGGGAAGACGGGAACGACCGACAGCTTCGCGGACGCGTGGTTCGCCGGCTGGGTGCCGCAGCTCACGACCGTCACCTGGGTGGGCTATCCGACACGCGAACGCCCGATGCGCGACGTGCACGGGATCGCGGGCGTCACCGGCGGCACGCTCCCGGCGCAGATCTGGCACACGTACATGACGGAGGTGCTGCAGGGGAAGCCGGTCGAGCAGTTCGCGAACCCGGGCGCGCCGCCGTACAAGCCGTGGTGCGGGCGCTACCAGTTCGCCCGCACGTTCCGCGACGCGCGCGCGCACGGCGGCTGCAAGCACGAGCACAAGCACAAGCAGAAGGCGAAGACCACGACGCACCGCAGGACGACGACGGCCAGGACGACGACCGTCCACACGACGACACGGGTCACGACGACGCGGGCCACCACCACGCGCGCCACGACCACGCGGGCCACCACGACCCGGCCCACGACAACCGCACCTCCGCCGACGACGACGACCGAGCCGACGACGACCACCGAGCCGACGACCACGACGACCGGCGGCCCTCCCTGATCGAGCGAGCTAGCTCGGTGACGAGAGCCCGGCGTCCCGGGCTCCCCCACCGCCGGACGCCGTCAAGCGGCGCGCTTCTTCCCCAGCATCTTGTCCCACCACTCGTCCTCGTCGACGAGGGTGGCGACGACCTTCGGTCCGCTGGGCCACCGCGGCAGCGTCACCCGGCGCTGCTTGGTGAGCTCTTCGAGCACGGTGGCGCGCAAGGTGTGCAACCGCGCGTGCTGCGCTTCGATCTCCCGGGCCAGGTCCCTGCGCTCGGCCTCGCGGCGTTCGACGTCGTACTCGACCTCGAGCAGGCTGTCCCTGTGGGTGAGGCCCTCCTGAAGTGTGCTGGACATGCGACGCTCCTCCTCCACTCGTGGTACCCAAGGACGCCGCAGTTGTCCTGGCCCAATCGTCGTCCGGAGCGGCGTTTCCGGCGATCCCTCGAACAAGCGTTTCTGCGCCGGGCGAGGCGGTTCGCGGAAACAGTCAAGTTCGATGCTTCTCCAGCCGATAAACGCTGCGTGACGTACCTGCGGCAGGTCCGGTCTCGACTATGAGCGCCGAGGAAGAGCGCATCCCCCAGCGTCAGCTCGGCGAGCTGATGACCGAGCTCGGACTCATCAGCGAGGAGCAGCTCGCGACGGTGCTCGAGGTGCAGCAGCAGTCGAAGCGCCCGCTCGGCCAGATCATCGTGGAGCTCGGCTTCGCTTCGGGCGCCGCGGTCGCGCACGCGCTGGCGATGCAGAGCGGCGGCGCGCTGCGGACCGAGTACGGCTTCGCGCTCGGCGTGCCGCCGGCCGACGAGTCCGAGGACGGGGCAGGACGCGAGGGACTTCCGAAGCTACGGCTGGCACCGACTGCCGTTCCGCCGCCGCCGAGGCCGAGCCTCGCGCCGGACGGGGAGGACGAGATCGAGGATTCCGCAGCCCCGGCGGCCTTCGAGGAGGAGCCCGTTGCCGCTCTCGATGCCCCGGCCGACACCGAGCCCGTCGAAGAGGCCGAGCCGATCGAAGAGGCCGAGCCCACCGAAGAGGCCGAGCCCACCGAAGAGGCCGAGCCGGCCGACGATCACGAGATTGAGGACGAAGATCACGAGATTGAGGACGAAGCAGCCGTCGAACCGTTGGAGGTCGTCCCCGAGGACGAAGAGAGCACCGCGCTCGAGCCGGAAGAGGCGCTCGACGAGGTCGAGGACAGCATCGAGGCGCCGCTCGCCGTCGAGCCGGAGGCCGAGAGCGCCGAGCTCGAGGAGCTCCGCGCAGAGACCGAGCGCCTCGAGGCCGCCCTCGCCGAGGCGCAGGCTGAGGCTGTGGCCGAGCGCGAGCGGCTCCAGGACGAGGCTGCTGCCCTCGAGAACGCCCTCGCCGAGACACGCACCGCGCACGAGCAGGAACTCGTCCGGCTCGCGGAGGAGCGCGACCGGGCGGCGACGGAGCTCGAGCGCCTGCAGAGCGCGCTCGCCGAGACACAGACCGAGCGGGACAACGACTTCGCCCGACTCCAGGAGGAGCGCGACCACGCCACGGCCGAGCTCGAGCGGTTCGAGACGGCGCTGACCGAGGCGCACGACTCGGCCGCCGAGCACGAGCGCCGGCTGACCGAAGCGCAGGAACGGCATTCCGCCGAGCTGGACAAGCTCGCCGGCGAGCGCGACCGGCTCACCGAGGAGCTCGGCGAAGCACTCGAGCGGCTGGCAGACGCGGACCACACCGCCGAGGAACGCGACAGGCTGCGCGGCGAGCTCGAGGAGCTCGGATCCACGTTGGCCGAGGCACAGACCGCCGCAGCCGGCGAGCGCGAGCGGCTGCTCGGCGACGTCGACAGGCTCGAGAACGCGCTCGCCGAGGCGCAGGCCGCGCGCGAGCAGCAGCTCGCCGAGCTTCGCGACGAGCACGCTCGCACCCGTGAAGAGCTCGACGGCCTGCAGGCGACGCTGGCCGAGACGCAGGCCGCGCGCGAGCAGCAGCTCGCCGAGCTTCGCGACGAGCACGCTCGCACCCGTGAAGAGCTCGGCGGCCTGCAGAACTCGCTCGCCGAGGCACAGGCGTCGTCCGCCGAGCAGGAGCGCAGGCTGGCCGAGGAGCGCCAGTTGCACGCCGCGGAGCGGAGCGAGCTCGGCGCGCAGCGCGACCGGCTCCAACAGGAGCTCGGCGACACGCTCGAGCGGCTTGCCGTTCTCGGCCCTGCGGCCGAGGAGCGCGACCGGCTGCGCGCAGAGGTGGAGCGCCTCGAGACGACCCTCGCCGAGATGCAGGAGAGCGCCGCAGCCGAGCTGCGCGGCGTCGTCGAGGAACGCGAAAGCTTGACGGCCGAGCTCGAGGAGGCGCGGGAGCTGCTGCGCCAGGCGGAGCGCGTGCGCGAGTCGCAGATCGCCCTCGAGGCCGAGCGCGACCGCGCAGTCGCCGAGCTGGAGCGGCTCCGGACAATCGCCGCCGAGGCGCAGGCGGAAGCGGAGGAGCAGACTCGCCTGCTCGTCGAGGAGCAGGACCGCAACCACGCCGAGCGCGAGACCTTCCTCGCCCAGCGGACGGTGCTCGAGCAAGAGCTCGGCAACGCGATCGAGCAGCTCGCCGCAGCGGCGACCGCTGCCGACGAGCGGGAGGCGCAGCTGCAGCTCGGGTCACAGCGGCTGCTCGAGGCGCTCGACGCGGTCCGCGGGCTCGCGGCCGAGCTCGGGTCGGGCATCGAGATGCTGCCGGAAGAGGTCGCGACGGCCGACACCGAGCCGGAGGCAGAGGCGGAGCCGGAGGCCGAGAACGGGCTGGAGCTCGAGAACGAGCCGGTGACCGAGGAATCCGTCCCGCCCGAGGCCGAGTCGGAAGAGGTCGAGTACTCGCTCTTCGTCCCGGGGCCGAACGGTTACGACCTCGTTCCGCAGACCGGTGTGCCGCCGCAGGCTGGTCAGACCGTCGAGCTGATCTTCCCCGACCGGGACGAGCCGGCCCTCTTCGAGGTCGTGCGCAGCGGCCGCACCCTGCCGGCCGGCGACATCTGCGTCTATCTCGCGCAGGTCTAAGGCGCTCGGCGCCTAAAGAAGGGCGCCAGAACAGCCGATAACCAACTCGCCGATACGCGAACTGGAGGCCTGCTGTGGACGACTATTTCGAGCACGACACGACCTACGACGAGCAGCGCGTGGAGCCGGGCGACGAGCGCAGCGCAGCGCTGGAGACCGCGCGCAGCTGGGAGCTCCCCTACCTCGACGACGAGCCCCTCGTCATCGACAACGAGTCTGCCGCCCGCGTGGGCGGCGAGGAGCTCGCGCGCATCGGCGCCGCCCCGGTCCGGTGCGGCGACGACGGCAACGTCCACGTCGCCCTCGCCGAGGCGACCCCCGAGCGCATCGCGAGCATCCGGGAGCATTTCTCGGGCGCCGTCGCGATCGGCGTCGTCAAGGTCTCGACGCTCGCGTCCTTGCTGGACGCCGCCTCGATGAGCGCGGCGGCCTCCGCCACCGACGCGGTCACCTCCGGTGCGGCTGCTGCGGCGCCCGTCTGGGGACGCTCGCTCGAGCGCGTGCTCAACCTGTTCGACACCGAGGCCACGCGGCTGCAGGATCTCCGCGGCAAGATGCAGGAGCTCGGAGGCGAGATGGCTGCGCGCGAGCAGCGCGTGCAGGAGCTCGAGGCGGAGCTCCAGCGGATCCGCGTCGAGCGCCTCCGCGATCAGGAGGCGGTCGACCGCCTCAAGCACGAGCTGGCCGACCGCAACAGCCGGCTGGAGCGCGCCCTGTCGAAGACGCAGGAGCTCGTTGCGATCATCCAGGGCGGTCACCTTCGGTGAGAATCGCGCCGGCGCGCACGCTCGCCGCCGCGGGCACCGCAGGCACGGGAGTACTGGCCGCGGCGGCCGCGTACCTGGTCGTACGCGGGCTTCCGGGCGTGCTCTATGCCGCCGGGATCTGCCTGGCCGCGTTCGTCGGCGCGCTCGCGATCCGCGCCGGCCGGGCCGAGGATGTGCTCGACCCCGGCGAGGTCGTACCCGCTTCGCGGCCGGCGCTCTGGCGTCGCAAGAAGCACGTCATCGCGGAGCTCGAGGCGGAGCTCGCCGCGACCACCGCGGAGCTCGACGAGCACCGCCATGCACTCGCGAACCTCGCCACGCAGCTCTCGCGGGAAACGGAGGCGGCGGAGCGGAACGCCCAGCGGCTCGAGGCTCGGATCCGCGAGCTCGAGGTCGAGCGCGAAGGCCTGCAGGAGCTCGTCGCCACCGAGCGCGACCGCTTCGAGCAGACGCTCGACGAGCTCGGCGGGGGCATCGGCGGCCACGCGAACGAGATCGCCCAGCTCGAGCGGGAGCTCGCGGCGCTGATCGCGCGCTAGCGCCGATTTGTCCGAAGGAGGGATCGGCCCGGCCGCGTCCGGTGCCGACTCAGACGGTCGGACAAGCCGGGAGAGACGATGCTGCTGAAGATTCTTCTCGTTGGAGCCCTCGCAATCGGACTGATGGCCGCCATCCGGGACGGTCGCATCCTGCGAGACGCCGGGCTGCTCAGCAGCTGCAGCCCCGTCGTGGTCGACGGCCATGAGGACACCTCGATGCAGAGTTGCTCGAAAGGGCGCCTGGACGGCTTTCCCGACCTGACGAACAAGTCGTGCGAGCTCGTCTCGGCACGGGCGAACCGCGAGTTCTGGCGCTGTGAGGCGCCGATCGTCTCGTCGCAGAATCCGACCGGATGAACGAGGCGGCGCCCGCACGCTCATCCGGGGGATACGGGCTAAAGGCGGTGCCGTGACAGGCCGATTGGAAAGGCTGCCGATGGATCTCGAACTCGTGCTCCGCCGCGCCGTCGAGCTAGGCGCCAGTGACATCCACCTCAAGGTGGAGCGTCCTCCGATCGTGCGCTGCGACGGAAGTCTCGGCGAGCTCGAGGGCGAAGTCCAGCTGACCGAGCGCGACCTCGAGCTCGCACTGGAGCAGGTCTGCGCCGACACGCCGAAGCGGCTGCAGACCTTCCTCGAGACGGGCGAGCTCGACAGCGCCTTCGCGCCGGAGGGCCTGCCGCGGTTCCGCGTCAACGGCTTCCGCCAGCGCGGCTCGATCTCGATCGCCTTCCGCGTGATTCCCCGCGAGGTTCCGGACTTCTCGGAGCTTTCGCTCCCCGCCGGCGTCCGCCGCCTGGCGGAGGAGCATCGCGGGCTCGTGCTCGTCACCGGCGCGACCGGCTCGGGCAAGACGACCACGCTCGCAGCGGTCATCGACCACATCAACCGCTCCCGGAAGCAGCACATCGTCACGATCGAGGACCCGATCGAGATCGTGCACGGCGACCATGGCTGCATCGTCAACCAGCGCGAGGTCGGGCTCGACACCGCGTCCTTCGCCCAGGCTCTGCGCCGCGGTCTCCGCCAGGACCCGGACGTGATCCTGATCGGCGAGCTGCGCGACGCCGAGACCGCCGAGACTGCGCTCGCCGCTGCGGAGTCCGGCCACCTCGTCCTCTCGACGATGCACACGGTCGACGCCTCGGAGACGATCGGGCGGATGGTCGAGTTCTTCCCGGCCGTCAAGCAGCAGCTGATCCGGTCGATCCTCGCGGGCGTCCTCCGCGGCGTCATCAGCCAGCGGCTGCTCCCCCGCATCGGCGGCGGGCGCATCCCGGCCGTCGAGGTGATGATCGGAAACGCTCGCATCGCCGACCTGGTCCGCGACAACAAGCCCGACGAGATCACCGAGGCGATCGCCGAAGGCGACTTCTTCCAGATGCAGACCTTCAGCAAGGCGCTGATCCAGCTCGTGCTGGAGGAGAAGGTCGACCGCGAGGTCGCGGCCAACGCCTCTTCGAACCGCCACGACTTCCTCATCGCGCTCGAACGCGCTCTCAAGCAGCGCGCCGTCGAGGTTGCGGAGCTCGAGCCCGTACCGGACCCGGAGCCCGCGAGCGAGCCGGAGCCGGAGTCGGCTGCGGACCAGCCGGCCGAGGAGACCTCGGAGCTGCCGAGACTCCGCGTCGCCGGCCAGCAGTAGCCATGAAGCGCCTGCTCCCCCTGCTCGGGGCCGTGCTCGTGCTGGCCCTCTCGAGTACTGCCTCCGCGGACACCTTCCGCGTCGTGCACCCGCACGGGACCGGACCGGGCCCCGTGACGTTCACGACGGACGTCAGCCCGGCCGCGCTCGACCAGGCGCAGAAAGGACCGATGTCGTTCCCGGCCCTTCGCACCATCTGGCAGGCGGCCGGGAGCACGTACGGCATTCCGTGGGAGGTGCTGGCGGCGATCAACAAGATCGAGACCAACTTCGGCCGCAATCTCGGGCCGAGCTCGGCGGGAGCGGTCGGCTGGATGCAGTTCATGCCCTCGACCTGGGCGCGCTGGGGCGTCGACGCGAACCACGACGGTGTCGCCGATCCCGACAATCCAACCGACGCGATCTTCAGCGCCGCGCGCTACCTCGCAGGCTGCGGCGGACAGCTCGACATCGCCCGCGCGGTCTATTGTTACAACCACGCGACCTGGTACGTGAACGAGGTGCTCGGGCTCGCCGCCCAGTACGCGAACGGCGGGGGCGCTGGGCTCTTCTCGGTCGACCAGGTGCAGTCACGACTCGACTCGGCGAGCGCCCGTATCCGAAGCGCGAACAGGCAGCTCGTCAAGGCTGTCGCGCAGGTTCGGAAGCTCGCGAGTGCCGAGCGCCGTTCCCTCCGGACGGCCGCGAAGATCCCGCTCCTTTCCGGTCAGCTCGAGGCCCACAAGCACGCCGTCCTGATCGGGGTGCGCCGCGAGAGGGCCGAGTCCCGCGTCGCCCGTCTGCGCAGGGTTCTCCACTCCGCCACGGCCGCGCTCAACCGCGCGCAGGAACAGGCGACCAGCCTGCCGCTCGCGGGCACGACGGTGGGGATCGGAGGCTTGCAGTTCGAGCGGATCGACCAGGGTGTCGACTACGTCTCGAGCACTCCGTACCAGGCTTTTGCGTCGGGCACCGTGGTCCACATCGACCCGAACTTCTGGCAGGGAACTCCGGCCGTGTACGAGAAGCTCGACAGCCCGATCTCGGTCGGCGGGCACGTCTACGACGAGATCTACTACGCCGAGACGCCCAGCCTGGTGCACACCGGCCAGCGTCTCCTGCCGGGACAGGCGGTAATCGGCCCCGGCGCCGCCGAGATCGGTTTCGCGAAGGACGAACTGCCGGCGGCGCACTCGATCTATCACGAGGGCGATCAGACGCCGGCCGGCCACGATTTCTACGCGTACGCCACCGCCGGCAATCCCGGTGGCGCATCGTCGCCCGCGCGCTTCTTCCTCGTCAGTCCGGCCGCCGGCTTCCAGCCGGGCGCCGGCAGCACGTCGTTCACCTCCGACGTCGTCTACTTCACCCATTAGAGGGTCATGGGCGTAGGCAAACGTTCCGATGCACGAGCCGTGCCCCGGCGTATTCTCACGCTCCCCCGCGTCACGGCCGTCGCCGCCGCAGTCCTGCTCGTGAGCGCGACGATCAGCCTTGCCGCCGACAAGCCCGTCGCCCGGAAGCCCGCGGTGCATACCGCGCAGCGGCAGGTGCTCGTCGTCCCCGACGTCCGCGGCCAGGTGTTCGTGTTCGCGTCCGGGACACTCGAGGACGCCGGCTTCGGCTGGAAGGTCAGGGGTTCCGTCCACGGCTTCCCGGCGAACGTCGTCGCCTCGCAGCAGCCGAAGCCCGGCACGCGCGTGATCGACACGGGCGCGCCGACGATCACGCTCTGGCTCTCGCGCGGCAACGCCGCGCAGCTCGGCCGGCCCCAGGACCGGTCGCCGTACGGAGCGAGCCTGATCCGGCGGGTGGCGCGGCACGCGCACTCGAGGTAGCCGGATGGTGGGTGTGCGCATGCGCGCACGGCTCGCCGGTGAGGAGGGCCAGACGTTCATCGAGATGCTCACCACGATGGCGATGCTGAGCTTCGTCATGGCGGGCGTCGCAGCCCTCTTCGTCGCGGGCCTCCACACGCAGACGGACATGGATCAGCGGTTCCAGGCGCAGCAGAATGCGCGCCTCGCGCTCTCGGTGATGCGGAGCGACATCCGCAACTCGTGCATGGCCCCACAGGTGTACGCGACTCCCGCTTCGACCACCACCCTCGCGTCGGGCGTCTTCGGCGCCAAGGTAGTCCTCGCCTCGGCCTGCAGCAACGGCGCCGCCACGAGCAACGTCACGTGGTGCGCCGACTCCTCGACGGGGGCCGCACCGTTCGGGCTCTACCGCCAGACCGGGACCGCATGTGCCTACAACAACGGCGTCCGGAGGGCCACCCAGCTGAAGACGAAGGCGGTCTTCGCGCTGGCAACCACGAGCGGCCAGCGTCCCGAGCTCACGATCTCGTTCCCCGTCGACGCGAATCTCTCGACCACGAACGGCGTCTACACCCTCGGCGACACGGTGATGGCGCGGAACGCGGCGGCGACACCGTGATCGCGCGCGCGTCCACCCGGAGATTCGGAGACGAGCGCGGCCAGTCGCTGGTCCTGACGCTGCTCGTTCTCTTCGTGCTGGCGATCATGCTCAGCACGGTGATCATCTTCACGAGCTCGAACCAGCGAACGTCCAACTACCAGAAGGCGGCGCAGGTGGCGAGCGCGCTCGCCGAGGCCGGCCTCAACAACGCGATCTCGGTGCTCGCGAACCCGGCGAACAAGGGCAACCTCGAGAACACATGGGCGACTTCCACCAACGTGCCCCTGCCCGACAACTCGGTGGCACATCCCGCGGCGACGAAGTTGTACAGCGGAGGTACAGCAGCCTGGTGGGGGACTCTCAACTCGAACAAGCAGTGGGTCGTCACGGGCCAGGGCACCGTCAAGAACCCGACCGGGCCGGGCGCAACGGACATCGTGAAGACGGTGACGGCCCTGGTCCAGGTGAATCTGCCCGTCAAGTCCCAGTTCGACGTCGGCGTCTGGAACACGGTCTACTCGCCCGGCGTCGGCCAGGCGTGCGACACCTCGATCGGACAGGGCATCAACATTTCGGTCCCGGTCTACGTCGGCGGCAACCTCTGCATGGGGCAGAACGCGGTCATCACGAAGCCCGTCTACGTCGGCGGCAACCTCACGTTCCAGAACAAGCAGGGCCACATCGGCTCTTCCGGGACGACGGTCCCGCCGCTCGTCAACTCCGCCCACGTCGGCGGCTACTGCCAGGTCGCCAGCGGCGCCCAGGTCTTCCCGTGCAAGAGCGAGCCGGTGGGAGGCAACAATCCCAACACGAACATCTGGGTCAACGGCGCGCCGACCGACCTGACGGGAGTAGCCTCCGACTTCGCCACGATCACCGCACCGAAGATCTGCTGGAGCGGAACCCCGACCGAAGTGGCCTCGGGAGCGTGCACCAACAATCCGCCCGGTGGGTGGTACAACTACGCCTCGCCGGGACCATTCAATGCGTGCAACACCCAAACCGGGACCACCATTCCGGTCAGCAGCGGCGCCTTCCCGTCGTTCGACACCGGTGACGGGATCATGAACCAGAGCCTCAACCCCACGGTCTTCAACCTGACCCCCGCGGCGAGCTACTCGTGTTACACATCGCAGGGTCAGCTGTCGTGGAACGCGACGACCCGGACCCTCACCGTCGTCGGCACCATCTTCTTCGACGGCAGCATCACGATGACGACGACCGGCAACCAGCCGATCACGTACACGGGGAGCGGCTCGTGCACGGCCAGCGCCTCCTGTCAGTCGGTCATCTACGCGAGCGGTGACATCTCGATCAACAGCGAGAAGCTTTGCGCGGTCCTCAACTCGCAGGGCAACGACTGTGACTGGACCAACGGCGACTGGGACCCGAACGCCAAGCTGCTCATCTTCGCCTCGAACGGCAATACCGGTATCACCGTCGGGCCGTCGCAGACGTCGTTCCAGGGCGGCCTCTACGCCACCAACACCGTGGCCACCGGTCAGAGCGCCGTCACGGAGGGCCCGCTCGTGTCCGGTACGAAGACGGTCGTCCTCGGACAGCAGTTCGGCGGCACGTTCCCCGCGATCAGGATCGCTCCGTTCACGATCTCGCAGCCGCCCGGCGGGTTCACGATCAGCCCGCCAACGAACTTCAGCTACAGCGGCTGAGCCTCTGAGCCGCGCTCAAGCAGCGCGTCCCGGCTGTCGATAACAAGGGAGATGGACTTTGTCCTCCCTCTCGTTTTCGTGCCGGGGCTCGCGCTCGGGAGCTTCCTCGGCGTCGTGGCGGCCCGCGTGCCGCTGCGCCGTTCGATCGTGCGCCCCGGCTCCGCCTGCATGAGCTGCGAGGCGCCGATCCGCTGGTACGACAACGTGCCGGTGCTCTCTTACGCGCTCCTGCGCGGCCGCTGCCGCCGCTGCGGCATCCGCATCCCGCCGCGCGACCTCGCGATCGAGCTGGCGACCTCGCTGCTGCTCGTCGGCTGCGTGCTCGCGTTCGGATTCACGCTGAAGACGGCTGCGGCCGCGATCGCGTGCGGCGCGCTCGTGGTCGTGACGGCGACCGACCTCGAGCGCCGCATCGTCCCCAACCGCGTCGTCCTGCCGGCCGCGGTCGCCGTGCTCGCGTTGCGGACGGCCGGGCACCTCTCCCCCGAGTGGGCGCTCGGCGCGATCGGCGCCGCCGGCTTCTTTTTCCTCGCGGCGCTCGCTCATCCCGCGGGTATGGGAATGGGAGACGTCAAGCTCGCTCTCCTGATCGGCGCGCTCCTCGGCCGGACGACGCCGGTTGCGATCCTGCTGGCCCTCTTCCTCGCGCTCGTGCCGAGCCTGGTTCTGATCGCGCGCCACGGCTCGGGCGCCCGGAAGCTCGGGATCCCATTCGCGCCCTTCCTCGCTGCGGGGGCCGTGATCGCGCTCTTCGCCGGCGAATCCATCCTCCACGCCTACCTCGGCGTCATGTCATGAGGCGACTGCGGTGTCTGCTCAGCCTGCTGTGACTCGCGACGGGGGCTCGGGGAAGACCCCCTTCGCTCCCGCCCCCATCTCGCAGCTGATGGGCGAGCTCGTCGTCGACCTGCTCGAGATCACAGGCCTGATCCCGGAGGCGAAGTTCGAGGTTCTCCGCGAGAAGGCGAAGCACCAGCCGGTCGTGCAGGTGCTGATCGACGAGGAGCTCGCGTCGAGCGAGGCGATCGCGCGCATCATCGCCGCGCAGCACGGCCTGCCCGTGATCGAGCTCGGCTCGGTCGGCATCGACCCGATCGCGGCGAGCTCGGTGCCGCTCCACGTCCTCGAGCAGGTCAACGCCGTGCCGTACGCGTTCGAGGACGACTCCCTCTGCGTCGCCATCTCCGACCCGCAGAACATCCACGGCATCGACTCGCTGCGCCTCGCGAGCAAGCACCCCATCGTGCTCCGCGTCGCGGCGAGCGAGGACATCCAGAACGAGCTCGGCCGGCTCGCACGGACGGCGGAGGCGTTCGGTACTCGCTCCGGCCTGGCCGAGATCGCCGACTTCGAGGTCATCGACGAGGAGGAGCTGGACGACCTCGAGGTCGACGACGGCATCTCCGACGCCCCGCTCGTCCGGCTCGTCAACTCGATCATCTTCGAAGCCGCCGAGGACGGCGCCAGCGACGTCCACTTCGAGCCGCAGAGCGACTCCCTCGTCGTGCGCTTCCGTATCGACGGCGTGTTGCACGAGACCCAGCGGATCCCGAAGCGGAGCGCGATCGGCGTGACGACGCGCCTTAAGGTGCTCGCGAAGCTCGACATCGCCGAGCGCCGGAAGCCGCAGGACGGCCGGATCTCACTCTCCGCCTCGGCCGCGGGCCGGATGCTCGACGTGCGTGTCGCCACGCTGCCGACGGTCGAGGGGGAATCCGTCGTGATGCGGCTGCTCGACAAGTCGAAGAAGCCCCCGACGATGGAAGAGGTCGGGCTCGGCACCGCGATGCAGGAGCGGCTCGCCGGGCTGATCCACAGGCCGACCGGCGCGCTGCTCGTCACCGGCCCGACCGGCTCGGGCAAGTCCACCACGCTGTTCGCCGCCATGACCGAGATCAACCGGCCGGAGATCAACGTGATCACGGTCGAGGATCCGGTCGAGTACCGCCTGGCGGGCCTGAACCAGGTGCAGATCAACCCGCGTGCCGGGCTGACGTTCGCGACGGCGCTGCGGTCGATCCTCCGCTCGGATCCCGACGTGGTGATGGTCGGCGAGATCCGCGACGTCGAGACCGCGAAGATCTCGATCGAGGCGGCCCTGACGGGGCACTTCGTCCTCTCGACGCTGCACACGAACGACGCGCCGAGCGCGCTGACCCGCCTGAACGAGATGGGTGTCGAGCCGTTCCTGACCGGCGCGGCGGTCACGGGCGTGCTGGCACAGCGCCTCGCCCGCCGCCTCTGCGAGCACTGCAAGGAGCTCTACACGCCGGGCAAGGAGGAGCTCTTCTCGGCGCGCATCCCCGAGGAGCTCCGCCACGGGAAGATGGAGCTCTTCCGGCGCAACGGCTGCGTCCGCTGCCGGCAGACCGGCTACAGCGGCCGGATCGGCGTCTTCCAGCTCCTGTCCATGAACGAGGAGCTGTCGGCGCTCGCCGCGCGCAAGGCGAGCCACGAGGAGCTCGAGCGCGCGGCCATGCAGGGTGGCATGACGACCCTGTGGGACGACGGGATCGAGAAGGTCGTCGCCGGCCTCACCTCGCTCGAAGAGCTCGCCCGCGTCACCACGATCTAGTCGGGCTCTCCGGCCCCGCGGTACGTTCACGCCGTGGAGGTGTTGACGAAGCCGCAACGCGTGCGGCCCGGCGACGCGGTCGCCGTCGTGTCGTGACGCTGCCGTTCGG
>DATFCX010000015.1:0-11271 GCA_035252585.1 Gaiellaceae bacterium | reverse complement strand
CGCCGCGCCCGTCGCGCTCGTCTATGCCGGGCTCGCGGTCGGCATCTCGCTCGCGGTCCCGGTGCACGGCATCTTCGCGGCGCACGGCATCCCGGCGGCGCAGGACCACCTCGCCTTCGTGCCGGCGCGCCTGCTCGCGATCGTCGCGAACGCGCTCGGCACGCTCGCGGTCGTCGCCGTCGCGCTCCGCTCCTTGCGGAGGCGGCCACTCGGGAACGGGCTGATCGTCGCGGGGATCGCCGCCGCCGCGACGGGCAGCGGACTGGCCGGGCTGGGCGCCGCAGGGAGCGCGATCGGGATCGCGGTGGGTGCGGCACTGCTTTACGCAGGATTCGTCGCTCCGGCGCACATTTCGCCGGCATTTTGGCCCAAAATGGCTTCCCGCTGAGTCACAAGCGTTGTCTTAACAACGCACAAACGTTGCGTCTGTAGCTATCCTCCTGCCACCGATCGCATAAGCCGCGCCGAGCGGTGCTCGCCTCGAGAAGGGGGGCGCCTTTCCCGCCCGCTCGGCCTCCGACTTGCAATCGACCCAGGAGGTTACGAATTGCGGCGCTCTATCCTGGCCTGCGGGCTGCTGCTCGCGTTCGCAGGCATGGCCACTGTGGCGGCGGCCGCCCCAGGGTCAACGACAACCGACGGAGACGCGAGCCCGAGCACCCACACGACCACGAGCTCGAGCACGGCATCCGTCACCACGACGACACCGGCGGGAACGTCGCGCGCGGACGCGAGAGAGGTTGCGGCGTGGCGTCGACACATCCGCCGCTTCCGCGCCGACACGCGGCACTGGCTCACGGTGATCACCGGCCGGCCGCCCGGGAACGTCCCTCGCTCGCTCGCGGCGGAATCGCCCGCACGGCTCCGGCAGCTCGCCCGGCGCTGGGGTCATCGCGCCCATCGGGCGTGGTGGCACGCGAAGCACCCGCCCGAGCTCAGGGGCTGGCTCTGCATCCACCGCTACGAAGGGAGCTGGAGCGATTCCGGCAGCCCGTACTGGGGCGGCCTGCAGATGGACCTCTCCTTCCAGGAGACGTACGGCCGCTGGCTCCTCCGCCACAAGGGCACGGCGGAGAACTGGAGCCCGCTCGAGCAGATCTGGGCCGCGGTGCGTGCGACCCGCGTCCGCGGCTTCTCGCCGTGGCCGAACACGGCGCACTTCTGCGGCCTGAGCTGACGCCGTTTTCGCTCCACCAAGCCCGTTGACGGCCCGTTGACAGCGGGCCGTCGTCATCTTGGCGTCATTCAGACTTGACAAAGACATCATTGTGATGTCATAGTGCCGCCATGCAGATCGACGGTCTCATCCAGGCGCTCCGGGAGGACCTCGTCCGCGTCGCGGCACTCGGCGACGAGACGACGTCACGCGCGGCCGACCTCCTCTCGGTAGCGATCGAGGCGTCCCTGGGTCGACGGATCCAGGACGTCCTCGCCCAGGCGGCGCTCGAGCTGAACGACCAGCTCGAGTCCGCGCACGTCGAGGTGCGCATCGCAGGCCACGACCTCCAGCTCGTGCTCGTCCGCGAGGACGGCACGACGCCGGAGCCGGTCGACGAGGCGTACTCGGCCCGCATCACGCTGCGGCTCCCCGAGAGCCTGAAGCAGCGGGTCGAGTCGTCCGCCGCCCGCGAAGGCGCCTCGGTCAATACATGGCTCGTCCAGGCGCTCCAGCGCGCGGTCGAGTCGCACCGATCCATTTCCTTCGGCGGCCGCAACCGACTGACCGGCTACGGCCGCAGCTGAGAGGAGGACGCATGTTCCCCGACCATCACCTTCCGTACAGCACCGGACGCAAGCTCCGCCCCGACCGGCGCCCGCTCCCTCGCGCCGGCGAGATCAAGCTCCGCGTCAAGCGCACGCTGCACCGCGAGGAGGCCTGACGATGCTCGAGCACACCTTCCCGACGCCTCAGCCGGCCATGCTCGAGGTCTCGATCCCGTCCGGTGACATCGAGGTGGAGACCGACGCCACCGACGAGACGTACGTGTCCGTCGACGGCGACGAGCGGCTGCTCGAGCACATCGAGGTCCATCACAACGGCGACCGTGTCGCAGTCACCTTGCGGGAGAAGGGCAAGTTCGGGTTCTCGCTCGGGTCCCTTTTCGGCGACGGCGGGCTGCGGGTCCAGGTCCGCGCGCCGCACGGCTCGTCGGTGAGGATCAAGACCGCCTCGGCGGACACCGAGCTCGAGGGCCACTTCGGCGCGCTGGAGCTGAACTCCGCCTCCGGCGACGTCCGGCTGCGCGGCGAGCTCGTGGACAACGCGACTATCAAGACGGTCAGCGGTGACGTCGAGCTCGAGCGGGTCGACGGCGACCTCTCGGTCCAGTGTGTCTCGGGCGACGTCCGGGCGCGCGCGATCGCGGGCTCGGTGGACACGAAGTCGGTCTCCGGGGACATCCGGCTCGACGCTCTCGTGTCGGGGAAGGTCCGCTTCACCAGCGTGTCCGGCGACATCGAGATCGGCATCGCACCCGGCTCGCTGCTGGACGTCGACGCCGGCTCGACCTCCGGCGACCTCACCTCGGAGGTGCCGCTCGCGAGCGAGCCGCCGTCCGAGGAGGGCCCCGCGGCGCCGACCGTCGTCCTCCGCGGACGCACCGTCAGCGGTGACGTCCGCGTCTTCCGGGCGAACTGATGCCCGGCGAGGCGACCACGGTCAGCGCGCCGGTCTCCCTCCTGCGCAACCGGCCTCTCGCGGCGCTCTTCGCCGCGGAGATCCTTTCTACCACCGGCGCGCAGATGACCTGGCTCGCGCTGCCGTGGTTCGTCCTCGTCACCTCGGGCACCAAGCAGATGGCGTTCGTCGTCGCGGCCGAGGCCGGGGGATTCGCGCTCTTCGGAATCCCCAGCGGCGGGTTGCTCCAGCGCCTCGGCGCGCAGCGCACGATGCGGCTCTGCGACGGGGTCCGCGCCCCGCTGATGGTGCTTGTCCCGGCGCTCCACTGGAGCGGCGCTCTCACGCTGCCGATCCTCGTCGTTCTGGCGTTCTCGCTCGGCGTGGCGAGCACACCGTACTCCGCCGCGCAGCACGTCATCGTCGCGGAGGTCCTCGATCAGGACGAGCCTTCGGTCGAGCGCGCCAATGCGCTGCTCCAGGGCGCTACGAGGATGACGCTGCTCGCCGGGCCGGCGCTCGGCGGCATCCTCATCGCCCTCGTCGGAGCCCCCGTCGTTCTCATGGTCGACGCGGCGACCTATGTCGTCGCGTTCGCGCTCGTGTCCATGCTCGTACCGGTGATCAAGGCGGCTCCGGAAGACGAGCCGGAAGACAGCCGCGGTGCGCTCTCCGGTCTCCGCTACGTGCTGAGGGACTCTCTCTTGCGAGGCTGGATGGCCGCCCTCGTGCTCGGAGACACGTCGTTCGGCGTGATCTTCCTCGCGATACCCGTGGTCGTCTTCACCCACTACGACGCCGACCCGCGGCTGGCAGGAGCCTTCATAGCCTCCTGGGGCACGGGCGCGGTCCTCGGCAACGTGGCCGCGTATCGGAGCGACCGGGTCGGCGGACTTCGCCAGGCGCCACTGCTCGTGTTCGTGCAGGCGACGCCGCTCTTCGCCCTCGCCGCACCGCTCCCCGCCCCCGCCGTCGCCGGAGCGCTGGCGCTTTCAGGACTCGGAAACGGCCTCGTCAATCCCACGCTGCATGCCTTTCTCACGCTCCGGCCTCCGGTGGCGGTGCGGGCGAAGGCGCTGACGGCGATGTCGGCGGCGTCGTCGATCGGCGGCCCGGTCGCTCTCGCCGGGGCCGGCCCCGCATTTGCCGCCTTCGGCTCGCGACACGTGGTCGCAGTAGCGGCGACGGGGCAGCTGCTGGCGATGTGCTACGCGGCCCTGGTCACCGTGCGCCATCTGGCGCGCGAGCGCGCCTGATGCGCCGCGTCCTCTCCTACCGCGACGCTCGGCTCCTCGTCTCCGGGCAGACGCTCTCGGCCTTCGGCGACTGGGCGATGTTCATCGTCATGGCGGTCTGGATGAAGACGCTGACCGGCTCGAGCGCGCGCGCGGGCCTCGTCTTCCTCGTGCTCGGGCTCGGCGCCTTCGCTGCGCCGCTCGGCGGCCTCGTCGCGGATCGCGTCCGCCGGCGGCCGCTGATGATCGCCTGCGACTGCGTCCTGGGCGCCTCCGTACTCCTGCTGCTGCTCGTGCGCGATCGCCACGACGCGTGGCTGATCTATCTCGTCGCGCTCCTCTACGGAACGGTCGGCATGTTCTTCTATCCGGCGCAGACGGCGCTGCTGCGGGTGATGCTGCCGGAGGAGCTGCTCGCCGACGCGAACGGGGCGCTCTCGACGATGCGACAGGGGCTCCGGATCGTCGCACCGCTCGCCGGCGCCGGCCTCTACGCTGCGTTCGGCGGCGGTCCGGTCGCGATTCTCGATGCCGCGACGTTCGCCGGCTCGGCGTTCCTGATGTCGCGGATGCGCGTCGCGGAGGAGCGGCCCGAGCCCCCGGAGCACCACTTCCTCCGCGAGGTGACCGCAGGCGTCGAGCACGTCTGGCGGACGCTGCCGCTGCGCCAGATCACCGCGGGGACGGCGGTCGCTCTGCTCGTGACCGGCTTCACCGAGACGCTCATCTTCAGCGTGATCCAGCATCTCGGGCACAAGCCGAGCTTCTTCGGAGTGCTCGCGACGCTGCAGGGCATCGGCTCGATCGCCGGCGGCCTGACGGCCGCCACGATCCTGCGGCGCTTCGGCGACGTGCGAACCGTCGGGATCGGCATCGGGCTCTTCGGCGTCTGCGGGGTCCTGCTCGCGGTGCCCTCTCTCGCGGTCGTGACGGTCGGGTTCGTCGTCGCGGGCCTCGGCGTCGTCTGGGCGTTCGTCGCCTTCAACACGTCGATTCAGACGCGGACGCCGCTCGTGATCCAGGGACGCGTCGACGCAGCCTGCGAGGTCTCGCTCTCGGTCGCGCAGGCGGTCTCGATCGGGACCGGCGCCGCCCTGTCGACGCTCGTGGACTATCGAATCCTGCTCGTTGCGATGGCCGCCGTCGTCGCCGCGAGCGCCGGCTATCTGCTCACGAGACACGACGAGTCGCCCGCGGTCGCCGAGCAACTCGCGGCGTGAACGAGGTTCCACTCCGTCGCAACCGCGACTTCGTCCTGCTCCAGCTCGGGCAGGGGCTCTCGACGCTCGGCTCCACGTCCACGTACGTCGCGTATCCGCTGCTCGTGCTCGCGCTGACGCACTCGCCGGCGAAGGCGGGCGCCGTCGGGTTCGCGAACGTGCTCCCGTACGCCCTGTTCGCGCTCCTCGCCGGCGTCGCGGCCGACCGAGTGGACCGGAAGCGGCTGATGATCGCCATGGATCTCGTCCGCGCCGGGGCGATGGCCAGCATCGTCGCGGCGCTGGCGGCCGGCGTGCTCACGTTCTGGCAGGTCGCGGCCGTAGCGTTCGTGGAAGGCTCGGCCTTCGTCTTCTTCAACCTCGCGGAGGTGGGCGCTCTGCGCTCGGTCGTGTCGAGGCGGCAACTGCCGGAGGCGGCCGCGGCCGAGCAGGGGCGATACGCGGCGGTCACCCTGGCCGGACCGAGCCTCGGCGGCGCGCTCTTCGGGCTCGGCCGCTCGCTGCCGTTCCTGGGCGACGCCCTCTCCTATGCGGGGTCGATCCTCACGCTCGTCTGGATGCGCACGCCGTTCCAGGAGACGCGCGAGCCGGACCCGGCGCCGGTGCGGAGGCAGGTGCGCGAGGGGGTCGCCTGGCTCTGGGCGAACGCGTATCTCCGGACGACCGCGCTCATCTTCGCCGTCGGCAACTTCGCCTTCTCGGGGATCTACCTCGTCTTCGTCGTCCTCGCGAAGCGGGATGGATTCTCGCCTGCGGCAATCGGCGCCCTGATCGCGGTCTTCGGCGGCGTGAGCCTCGCCGGCTCCGTCGCCGCGCCCCGGCTGGCGCGGCTCTTCTCCATGCGGTCGATCATGGTCGGCAACGAGTGGCTGAGCGCCGCGATCGTCCTGTGCGCGATCGCGCCCGGCCCGTACGTCCTGCTCGCCTGCACGCTTCCGATCGCCTTCTTCTCGCCGTCCCTGAACTCCGTGGTGGTCGGCTATCGAACGGCGATCACGCCCGACCACCTGGTGGGACGCGTCAGCAGCGTCGCGCGGAACCTCGCCCAGCTCGCTGCGCCGCTCGGCCCGCTCACCGCCGGGCTGCTGCTCGACTCGTTCTCGGCCCGAACCACCATGCTCGTCCTCGGCGGAATCGCCCTTGTGGTCGCCGTCTGGACTACGGCGAGCCCGTCGATCCGCAATGCGCCGAGCCTGTCGGAGCTCGAGCAGCCGCCCGACGCGCCCCCTGCGACCATGGAGGCGTGACCGAGCTCCTACCGCTGAGGCGGAACCGCGACTTCGTACTTCTCCAGACCGGGCAGCTGCTCTCGGCGCTCGGGTCGCAGATGTCGACCATCGCGTATCCACTGCTCGCGCTGGCGGTCACCGGCTCCGCGGCGAAGACGGGCTACGTCGGCGCCGTCGAGTTCGCGCCGGTCGTCCTGCTCAGCCCGGCTGCGGGAATCGCCGCCGACCGCTTCGACCGCAGGAAGCTGATGATCGCGGCGGACGCCGCAGGCGCGACGTCCGTCGGCGCGCTCGCGGACGCCATTCTCACGCACCATCCGAGCTTCTGGCTGATCCTGCTCGTCGCGTTCGTGGACACGACCGCCGCGACCGTCTATCGGGCCGGGTCGAGCGGCGCGTTCCGGTCGGTCGTCCCCCAGCCGCAGCTCGCGGACGCGGCGAGCGTCACGTACGCCCGCGCGTCGAGCGTTCGTCTGACGGCGCCGGCGGCCGGCGGCGCGCTCTTCGGGCTCTCGCGCAGCCTGCCCTTCCTCGGCGATGCCGTCTCCTACGCCTTCTCGACGCTCACGCTCCTGCTGATGCGAACGCGCTTTCAGGAGGAGCGAGAGCCGGGCGCACGGACCCGCTTCCGCGAGGGCCTGGTCTACTTCTGGCGGATCCCGTTCCTGCGCACCACGATCGGGATGATCGCCGTCAGCAACCTCGCGGCCTCGGGAGCACCGATCGCGATGATCATCCTCGCCCACCGCCACGGCTTCTCGAGCGCGGCGATCGGCGGCTTCGTCGCCGCCCAGGGCGTCGCCCTGCTCGCCGGCTCCACCGTCTCTCCCTTGCTGCGGCGGCTGTTCCCGATGCGCGCGATCCTGCTCTCCGAGTTCTGGATGGCGCTCGTCTTCGCAGCCTTCCTCGCGTACCCGAGCGTCTACGCGCTCGCCGCCGCCGTCGCGCTGCACGCCTTCTGGTTCCCGAACACGGACTCGGCCATGACGGCGTACTCCTACACGCTCATCCCCGACCGGCTGCTCGGCCGCGCGATGGCGGCGTCCAACGCGCTGCGCGCCGTCTCCGCTCCGATCGGCCCTCTGGTCGCCGGGCTGCTCCTCGCCCACACCTCACCACGGCTGACCGTGCTCGCGCTCGCCTCACCGGTCGTCGTCGCCGCCGTCGCCGGGACGCTGAGCGCGGCGATCCGGGATCTGCCTAGCCTCGAAGCTTCTCCCGCAGCAGCTGATTGACGACCTTCGGGTCGGCCTTGCCCTGCGTCTCGCGCATCACCTGGCCGACGAGGAAGCCGAGCACGCCCTCCTTGCCGCCGCGGTAGGTCTCGACCTGCTCGGGATGCGCAGCAATGACCCCCTCGATCACGGGCGCGAGGGCGTCCTCGTCCGCGACGGCGACCTGGGAGAGGTAGTCCTCCGCCCTGATCGGCCTCTCGGCGGCGGCCGCGAACGCCTCGTCGAGCGCCTCGCGCGTGACGTTCGCCGCGACGATCCGCGCGAGCGCGCCCGCGTTCTCGGGCAGGAAGTCGCCGCGGTTCATCGCGATCGCCGCGGCCGCCTTCGGGGCGAGCCCCTCCCGAGCAAGCAGTTCCGCCTTCCGGTCGTTTCCCGTCGTGACGAGCTCGGCCGCCGAGGCGAAGCCGACCTCGACCGCCAGCCGCCGGATCCGCTCGGCCGGCGGCGCGGGAACGTCCTGTCGCAGCCGCTCGACGAGCTCCGGCGACGGCTCGACGGGGACGAGATCGGGCTCCGGGAAGTAGCGGTAGTCGTCTGCCTCCTCCTTCGAGCGGTGCACGCTCAGCCGGTCGGTGTCGGGCTCGTAGTCGTACGTGGACTGCGCGACCTCCTCTCCGGACTCGTGCGCCTCGACCTGCTGCCGGAACGCCGCCTCGATCGCGCGGCCGATGAAGCGGAACGAGTTCATGTTCTTGATCTCCCAGCGTGGCCGGAATCCCTCCTCGCCGGCCCGGCGCACCGAGACGTTGACGTCCGCGCGGAGGGTTCCCTTCTCCATGTCCGCGTCCGAGACGCCGAGCTCCACGATCGTCTGGCGCAGGAGACGCAGGAAGGACACGGCCTCCTCGGCGGAGCGAAGATCGGGAGCGCTGACGATCTCGAGCAGCGGAGTGCCGCCGCGGTTGAAGTCGACGAGGCTGTAGTCCGCGCCGACCGAGCGGCCGGTCGCGCCGCCGGCGTGGACGGTCTTCGCGGCGTCCTCTTCGAGATGGGCGCGCACGATGCCGATCTCGCGCTCGCCGTCCTCGGTCGGCAGGAGGAAGCGGCCGACCCCGCAGAGCGGAGCCTCGTACTGGCTGATCTGGTAGCCCTTCGGCAGGTCGGGATAGAAGTAGTTCTTGCGGGCGAAGACGGCGCGCTCGGCGATCTCGCAGTCGAGCGCGAGCCCGAGCAGGATCGTCATCTCGATCGCGCGCGCGTTCGGCACCGGGAGCGCGCCGGGATGGGCGAGGCAGACCGGACACGTGTGCGTGTTCTCCGCCGCGCCGTACTCGAGCGCGCAGCGGCAGAACATCTTGGTGCGGGTCTTGAGATGCGCGTGCACCTCGAGCCCGACGACGAGCTCCCAGTCACTCGCGGGCATCGAGCTTCTCCTTGGCCTCGCGCAGCGCGTCCTCGACGTCGTCGCGCACCTGCACCATCGCGAGGCGGTGCTCGAGGGGGCCGTGCGTCTCGATCAGCCAGAGCTCGCGCTCGCCGGCCTCGAGCTGCAGCTTGACGTCGCCGACCAGGACGGCGCGCGAGCCGTCGAGCACGCGTGGGTGCTCGCCGAAGACGCGCTCGACGGCGAGCACGAACTCGGCCGCGGGATCCTCGAAGCGGTACGTCACGAGCGGAGCCTTTCCGGCACCGGGTCGAAGCCGATCGACTGCTCGAGCGCGTGGCCGATCCGGAAGAGCGTGTTCTCGGCGAACTGCGGGCCGATCAGCTGCAGGCCGACGGGCAGTCCGTCCGAGAGGCCGCACGGGATGCTGAGTCCCGGCAGGCCGGCCATGCAGGACGGGATCGTGAGCAGGTCACTCAGGTACATCGCGATCGGGTCGGCGGTGCGGGCGCCGAGCGGGAAGGCGACCGTCGGCGAGGTCGGCGAGACGAGGGCGTCGAAGGTCTCGAACAGCGCGTCGTGCTCGCGCTTGATCACCGTCCGCACCTTCTGCGCCTGGCCGTAGTACGCGTCGTAGTAGCCGGCCGAGAGCGCGTACGTCCCGACCATGATCCGGCGCTTCGGCTCGTCGCCGAAGCCCTCGTCGCGCGTCCGCTCGTACATCTCGAGCCGTTCGGCCGCGTCGGCGCGGTGGCCGTAGCGCACGCCGTCGTAGCGCGCGAGGTTGGAGGAGGCCTCGGCCGGCGTGATCAGGTAGTAGCAGGCCATCCCGTACTCGACGGAGAGCGGCAGCGAGCACTCCCCCACCTCGGCGCCGAGCTCCTCGAGCCGCGCGATCGCCGCCCGGACGGCTTCCGAGACGCCGGGCTCGATGCCCTCCGTCTCGTTCAGCTCCTTCGGGACACCGACGCGCAGGCCGCGCAGGTCGTCGACCTCGGGCAGCTCCACCGGCTGCGGCAGCTCGACGGTCGTGGTGTCGCACTCGTCGCGGCCCGCGATGATCGCGTAGAGGAAGGCGCAGTCGCGGACGGTGCGGGCGACGGGGCCGACCTGGTCGAGGCTCGACGCGAAGGCGACGATGCCGTAGCGCGACACCGTGCCGTAGGTCGGACGGAGGCCGACGTTGCCGCAGAGCGCGGACGGCTGCTTGATCGAGCCGCCGGTGTCGGAGCCGAGCGCCCACGGCGCGAGACCGGCGCTGACGGCCGCCGCCGAGCCGCCGCCCGAGCCGCCGGGCACGCGCGAGGGATCCCACGGGTTGTGCGACGGGCCGAAGGCGGAGTTCTCCGTCGAGGAGCCCATCGCGAACTCGTCGGTGTTCGTCTTGCCGAGGACGCGCAGCCCGTGCGACTTCAGGCGCTCGACGACGGTCGAGTCGTAGACCGGGACGTAGCGCTCGAGGATCCTGGAACCGGCGGTCGTCGGAATTCCCTTCGTCCCGATCACGTCCTTGAGCGCGATCGGCAGCCCGTCTCCGCCCGGGTCGTCGCAGACGTGGAGGTAGCAGTGCAGCTCCTCGTCACGCTCCTCGATCGCGGCGCGGTAGGCGGCAAAGAGCTCGGCGCCCGAGATCTCGCCCCGCTCGAGGAGGCCCTTCGCCTCCTCCGCGGTCAGGCGGAGCGTGTCGATCACGCGGTGCCTCCTGGCGGCACCTTGAAGAAGTCGCCGTCGCGCTCGGGCGCGTTCGCGAGCGCCTCCTCGACCGGCAGGCACGGCCGCGGCTCGTCGTCGGCCCAGACGTTGGCGACCTCGAGCGGATGCGAGGTCGGCGGCACGTCGGAGAGGTCGAGCTGCGAGACCTTCGAGACCGCCTCGAGGATGTCGTTGAGCTGGCCCTCGAGCCGTTCGATCTCGTCCTCGCGCAGCTCGAGCCGCGCCAGGTGCGCCACGTGGAGAAGCTGGTCTCGATCTATCGCCATCGCGCTCGATCCTCGCAAACGAAAGAGGGCCCCTGCCGGGGCCCTCTCAACCTTGGTCCGACAGGTTCTCTAGACGGCCTGGACGTTCGCGGCCTGCGCGCCCTTGTCGCCCTGAACGACTTCGAACGACACGCGCTGACCCTCGGTCAGCGACTTGTAGCCGTCCATCGTGATCGCGGAGAAGTGGACGAAGACGTCGTCGCCGCCTTCGCGCTCGATGAAGCCGTACCCCTTCTCGTTCGAGAACCACTTTACGGTGCCCTCAGCCAACCCTTCCTCCTCGCAGAAAAACGACGGCCCGGGCACCGAGCCGCCGACCTTTGCTGAAACAGGCCGGAGTCTAGCTCAGTTTTTGGGAGACGCAATAGCCCCGACGCGGCGCAAACTCGCTGCCGTAACGGCGTTCTGGAGCACCATCGCGATCGTCATCGG
>DATFCX010000014.1:0-5949 GCA_035252585.1 Gaiellaceae bacterium | reverse complement strand
TGGACGTGATCGGGCTTCACGTAGTTCAGGATCCGCTGATAGTGCGTGATCACGAGCGCCCCCATTTCGGGGCCGACGAGCTCGTTCACGCCGCTCGCGACGACGCGGAGCGCGTCGATGTCGAGGCCGGAGTCGGTCTCGTCGAGCACCGCGATGCGCGGCTTCAGCATCGCCATCTGGAGGATCTCCACGCGCTTCTTCTCGCCGCCCGAGAAGCCGTCGTTGAGGTAGCGCGACGCGAGCTCGCGGCTCACCTTGAGGCGGTCCATCTGTGCGAGGAGCTCCTTGCGGAACTCGGGAATCGCGATCGGGTCGTCGGCGCCGCCTGCGCGCGCCTTGCGCACGGCGTTGATCGCGCTGCGCAGGAAGCTCGTGACGGTGACGCCGGGAATCGCGTGCGGGTACTGGAAGGCGAGGAAGAGGCCGCGCTGCGCGCGCTCGTCGGCGCCGAGCTCGGTCACGTCGTCCCCGTCGAACAGGAGGCGCCCCTCGGTGATCTCGTAGGCCGGGTGGCCCATCAGCGCGTAGGCGAGCGTCGACTTGCCGGAGCCGTTCGGCCCCATGATCGCGTGCACCTCGTTCGTGTCCACCTCGAGGTCGACGCCCTTGACGATCTCGGTCCCGTCCTCGAGCGCGACGTGCAGGTTCTCCAGCTTCAGCAATGCCACTCGATAAGCCTCTTTTCCGCGAAATAGCGGGGCTTTCGCCCCGCCCCAAACCAACCGTGACCAGTCTAGCGAGAGGGCTCCTCTCCCCGTTCAGGCCTTCCGCGCTACTCTGCCCGCATGCCGAATATCGGAACTGGCGAGATCATCCTCCTGCTCCTCCTCGCGCTCTTGCTCTTCGGCGCGAAGCGCCTGCCGGAGATCGGTCGGTCGCTCGGGTCCGGGATGCGCGAGTTCAAGGACTCGGTCACCGGCAAGACGCCGGCCGAGCAACCTGACCCGCCGGAGCTCCCGATGCCCCAGAGCGAGACGACCGTGACCACCGCGGCGTCGCAGCACGAGAACGACCAGGCCTAGACAGACATGCCTTCGCTGCCCCGTCGCCTAGCGCACGGCGAGGAGGCGACGCTGGTCGAGCACCTCGAGGAGTTGCGCCAGCGGATCTTCGTCAGCCTCGGCGCGCTCGTCGCCGGCTTCGCCGTCGCGTACGGCTTTCACAACCACATCCTCCACTGGCTCAACCGCTACCTGCCCGCGCACGTCGGCAAGCCGATCACGCTGTCGGTCGCCGAGCCGTTCCTGACCGTGATGAAGATCAGCCTCTGGGCAGGGTTCCTGCTCGCGCTCCCCGTCCTGCTCTGGCAGCTCTGGGGTTTCTTCGCACCCGCGGTCGAGCCTGGCGCCGAGCGCCGCGTCCGCACCTTCGTGTTCTTCGCGTCCGGGCTCCTCGTCGCCGGGATCGTGTTCGGGTACTACGTCGCCCTGCCCGCCGCCGTCCATTACCTGACGAACTACGACCGGGGGTACTTCAACATCCAGCTGCGCGCGAGCAACTACTACTCGTTCGTGATGATGGTGCTGATCGCGATGGGCATCGTCTTCGAACTGCCCGTCTTCGTGCTCGCGCTGGTCCGGCTCGGCATCCTCTCGACGACGCAGCTGCGGAAGAACCGCAGGATCGGCTACTTCGTCGTCGCCTGCGTCGGCGTGGCGCTGCCCGGCATCGATCCGGTGACGACCGTCATCGAGACGATCCCGCTCTGGATGCTCTTCGAGCTCTCGATCTGGCTCTCGATTCTCGTCGAGCGGCGGATGGCGAAAGTCGAACCTGCCTCGGCTACTCTGGGCGGCTGATGGCACGGGCCGCGGTCAAGGCGAAGCAGCAGGCGAGGGCGAAGGCGCAGCCGGCGAAGGCTCGCCCCCGCGGCCGGCGGCGGCACAGCGGCGGCGGCAATCCGAACCAGCAGCTCTTCTTCGTCCGGCTGCGCCGCGGCCAGAAATGGCTGTACGCCCTGCTCGCCGTCGTCTTCGCCGCGACGTTCGCCGGCGTCGGCGTGGGATCCGGCGGCGGCGGATTGCAGCAGCTCTGGACCGGCATCTTCGGGGGCGGCGGCGGCAGCTCGGTGTCGAAGGCGCAAGGCGAGATCGCGAAGGACCCGGCCAAGGGATACCGCGACCTCGCCACGGCCTACGAGGGCAGGGGCCAGAACGTCCTCGCGATCGGCGCGCTCCAGAAGTATGTCGCCGTCAAGAAGAACGATGCGGACGCCTGGGCCGAGATCGGCAGCCTCCAGGAGACGCAGACGCAGAAGTACGCGAGGCAGTACCAGTCGGTGCAGCAGGCTGCTCAGCTCGCCGACCCGAGCACTCCCTTCCAGGCCGCCGGCCCACTGGCCGGGGCGCTCCCGCCGAACCCCGCCTACCAGACCGCCGCGCAGCAGGCGTCGGCTCAGGCGTCGACGCTCTTCCAGAAGGCCACGACGTCGGCGCAGGGCGCGGTCACCGCGTTCCAGCACGCCGCGAAGATCCATCCGAAGGATCCGACGGTGCAGGAGGAGCTGGCGACGGCGGCGGTCAATGCCGGCAACGCCAAGGTCGCGATCGTCGCCCTGCAGAAGTATCTGAAGCTGTACCCGAGCTCGCCGCTGCGGGCCCAGGTCAAGGCACAGCTCAAGCAGCTCCGCCAGTCCCAGGCTGCGCAGGCGCAGGCCGGTAGCGGCCAGCAGCCGGGCCACTAGGCGATTGCTGCGTCGGCCGCGCGGATAGACTCACCCGCGAGCGGCCTGCCAGATGGCCGGCGAACGACTTCGGGGGATCTGCGCATGAATTTCGACATCAAGACCGAGCAGCTCAGCGGCGACGCCTATGTCATCTCGCTCACGGGCGAGGTCGACCTGTACACGGCGCCCGAGTTCAAGCAGCAGTTGCTCGAGGTGATCGGACAGGGCGGCAAGGAGGTCATCGTCGACTTCAGCGGCACCACGTTCATCGACTCGACGACGCTCGGCGTCCTCGTGGGCGGCGTCAAGCGGCTGCGGACGAACGACGGCCAGCTGTCGCTCGTCTGCAGCGACCGCAACATCACCAAGATCTTCGAGATCACCGGCCTCGACAAGGTCTTCACGATCTATCCCACGCGCGAGGAGGCCGTGTCGGCGGTGGGAGTCCCGCAGGGTTGAAGCGGCCGTATCGGGTCGTAGTCCTGGGGGCGGGACTCACGGCGCTCGCGCTGCTCTTTGCCGGCTGCGGCACGGGCGGCATCGCGAGCGCCGGGGGGACGCCGGACACCAGCAACGGGCAGAAGCTCTTCAGCGCGAGCTGCGGCGCGTGCCACACCCTGCAGGCGGCGGGTACCACCGGCACGATCGGCCCGAACCTCGACAACGCCTTCGCGGCGAGCGTCGCCGAGGGCTATCCGCAGAGCTCGATCGAGAACCTCGTCCTCGACCAGATCCGCATCGGCTCGGGCACGGTCGTGACCTATACGACGAACAAGAAGTTCACGCCGCAGCAGACGATGCCGGCGAACATCGTCAAAGGACAGGACGCGATCGACGTCGCCGCGTATGTCGCCTCGGTCGCGGGCCAGAGCGGCTTCACCTCCTCCGCGTCGTTCGCAAGCTTCGGAACCGACGGTGCCAAGATCTTCAAGGGAGCGGGCTGCGCCGGCTGCCACACGCTGGCGGCCGCCGGCTCGACCGGGACCGTCGGCCCGAACCTCGACCAGCTCGCCGCCGCCCGCAGCGTGGCGACCGTCACCCACCAGGTGGAGGTCGGAGGCGGCCTCATGCCGGCGTTCCAGGGGAAGCTGAGCGCGGCCCAGATCCAGGCCGTCGCGCAGTACGTCGCCTCCCGCGGCAAGTAGTAGCGCGGCTGGAACCGCGGCGCGCGCTGCGGGAAACTGGTTCGCATGGGGCGCTCGTTCGATGAGGCCTTCGAGGCGGAGTTCGCGCCCCTGCACCGCTACCCCGCGCGCCGCCTGGGGGCGTCCGTGGCGGACGAGCTCGCCGCGGAGACGTTCGCCGTCGCTTTCCGGCGGCGGATCTCGTCGCCGTCGCCCAGACCCTGACTCCGAAGCCTTAGGCGCGGCTTACGGGGAGCGCGACTCGCTCGCGGATCGCGTCCAGCATCCCGTCGTCTCCGACAACGAGCACCTCGTCCGCGCCGAAGACGCGTAGCGCGTCCTCGACCGCGAGTGCCGGGTCGTCTGCGCCGACCTCGACCCGCGCGGCGGGGAGGCGGGACTCGAGCGCCGCGGCAGTCGCCTCGGCGTCGTGGCGGCGGTCGTCCACCGCTCCCGTCAGCGACTCACGCGTCGACGCGAGAGCAGGGACGACGATCAGCAGCTCCGCGCCGTCCGGCGCGACCACGTTCTCGGTCCCCGGAGGCGCGACGACGAGCACGCGGCGCGTTCCCGGAGGAGTCCCGGACGCGACGGGCTTCGGCGGATCAGCAGCTCCGGGCACCGGTTCCTTCATCAGCCACCAGCCGAGCCAGGCGAACGCGATCACGGCCACCGCGACGCCGAGCCACGTGTTGATGAACGAGGCCGCGATGATCACGGCCGCGCCGACGATGACCACGCCGAGGAAGCGGTACGCCTCGCCTTCGCTGCGGAGCGGGTTGCGCATCCTCCGCTCCTTACCCGCTGGTCAGAGGATGTAGACCGTCGTGAAAACGACGATCCACATCACGTCGACGAAATGCCAGTAGATCCCGCCGATCTCGACGCCGTGGTGGTGCTCGGCGGAGAAGTGGCCGCGCCACGCGCGGATCGTCATGAAGGCCAGGATCGAGAGGCCCACGAACACGTGGCAGCCGTGCAGGCCCGTGAGGCAGAAGAAGATCGTGGGGAACGCGCCGTTCGACGTGTTGAAGCCGGCGCGCATGTACTCGTAGAGCTGGGACGTCAGGAACGCCAGGCCCATGAGGAACGTGAGCAGCAAGCCGGCGCGCATCCCCCAGACGTTGCCGCGCTTGATCGACGTGGTCGCCCAGTGCATCGTCGCGCTCGACGTCATCAGGATGAACGTGTTGATCGTCGCGACGAAGACCGGCAGGTGGTAGGGCGGCGTCGGCCACGGCGTCCCGTTCACGATCCGGACGAAGAAGTAGGCCGTGAAGAACGAGCCGAAGAGCATGATCTCCGACGCGATGAAGAGGTACATGCCGAGCGTCTCGGGCTTGATCCGCGAGCTGTAGTGCGGCTCGGGCGGCCCGTGATGCTCGTGCTCGTCGTGCCCCAGCGGCTCCGCGTGCGAGTAGGTGGCTATGCGTCTACCTCCCACCGTGCCCCACCCAAGGCGCGGCACGGCGCAAGGGGGAACCTCTCGGTTCCCCCGAGTCTCCCTCCCCGCGCGCGCGCGTTCGCGCTCACGCAGGCACCTCCGCCTCGACCTTCGGGACGACCACGTGCTCGACCGGGACGCCGGTCTCCTTGCGCAATCGCTCGACGACGTCCTTGCGCAGCCAGCCGGAGCTGAGCGGCTCGAACGTCGAGACGACGATCTCGTCGACGCGCTCGTCGTGCACGGCCTCCATCGCCGCGCTGAACGGGTCGGGGTGCGAGACCTGGCCGTGGACGTCGATCCCCTCGCCGCGCAGCTGGGAGAGCGCCCGCTTCAGCCGCCGCTCGGCCTCGGGGTGCTCGCCGGCCGTGGGATCGCTCTGCGGCGAGACGATGAGGAAGCTCGCCGGGCCTGCCGCGGCGCGCTCGCGGATCTTCGCCAGGAGCGGATCGCCCACCACCGTCTCGTTCGCGATCACGAGCACGTTCGCCTCGGTCGGCCCGTCGCCGCTCGCGACCAGGTGCTCCACCGGAACCGGGCCTGCCGCCGAGCGGATCCGGTCGAGGACGCCGCGCCGGAGCCAGCCCGACTTCTCCTCGGGATGCGTGGAGACGAGCACCTCGTCGACGGGCGGCTCGAGCGTGGCGAGCGCGTCCCGGACCGCCGCGGCCGGATCGGCCTCGACCACGTAGCCGTCGGCCGGCACACCGGCCTCG